>NZ_JAQGMM010000130.1 GCF_028292365.1 Caballeronia sp. | reverse complement strand
TATAACCGCGCCAATTCGAAGCTCAACGCCGACATGCTCGAACGCCTCGCCGATAGCTGCCCGAACCTGATCGGCTTCAAGGACGGTGTAGGCGAGATTGAAAACATGGTGACGATCCGTCGCCGGCTGGGCGACCGGTTTTCGTATCTCGGCGGCTTGCCGACCGCCGAGGTTTATGCCGAAGCGTACAAGGCGCTGGGCGTGCCCGTGTATTCATCGGCGGTATTCAACTTCATTCCGAAAACGGCGATGGAGTTTTATAAAGCGGTGGCATCGCAGGATCACGCGACGACTGGCCGTCTGCTCGACGAGTTCTTCATGCCGTACCTCGCGATTCGCAACCGCAAGGCGGGTTATGCGGTGAGTATCGTGAAGGCGGGGGCGAAACTGATCGGCCGCAGCGCCGGTCCCGTGCGCGCACCGCTGACTGATCTGACCGAAGACGAAATGGCGCAGCTCGACGTCCTGATCAAGAAGCTCGGCGCTCAATAAAGCCCGCGCTCGTTAAAAAGCCGTTCCAACTCGCGGTGGAACGGCTTTTGTCGCATCTGCGTCGCGTATAAACGCTTAAAACCTAAGCCGCCAGCAACACCACCGTTAGCGAGCGCACGCCTTGTGCGCCGCGAATCAACACGCCTTCGATATCCGCCGTCGCCGATGGCCCCGTCACCAGCACGGCATAACGTGCGGCCTTGAAGTCATCGCGTCGATACACATCCTGCAGCCCATCCACGATCAGCGCGGGATCGAGCAGCACGACGAGGTGCTGCACCAGATAACCGATCGAATTGACGATGTATTCGTCCTCGCTGAACCAGACCGAGCCCGTTTCCGCCACGCCGAAGCGCGCCCGCACCACGCCTGCATCGACGTCCTGAAGCAACGCAGGGGACATATCAGCGATGAGCGCCCTGTTCCCATCGATACCAGGAACTGCCGACGCGATTAACGCGCCCGCGCCGAAGCGCTCAGCGAGCAGCGCGCGCACCGTATCGAGCGATTCGCCTTCGACCACCGTCCCGCCCATTGCAGCCAGCGCGGTACGAAAGCGTTCAAGGCGCTCACCGGGCGGGGTATCGAAGAGCGGTACCTCGGGACGTGGCCGCGCAGCCGGTTGCGCCGCGCGGATCTTGGCGAGAAAAGCCTCACGGGTCGTTGTCATTTCTTGGCCGCCTTGCGATTTTTCTTGTACCACTCGTGGAAAGTTTCCGCGGGCGTTTCGGGCAGATCGCGCTGCCGGCCCCAAATGTTCAGCGGGTTATAAAGCACGAAGTTCGGCAGCCGCTTGAGTGCGCCGCCGAGAGACGCAACCGTGCCTCTATACAAGGTCGGACTGGCAAGCAGCCGCCCTGCCATCTTCAGCACTTCCTGCTTCACGAACGGCACTTCATGATTCGCCGCGATGACCTCGCGCCACTTATAGATCTGCTCGTGAATGTTGACCTTCGTCGGACAGACGTTCGTGCAACTGCCGTTAAGCGTCGATGCAAACGGCAGGCTGCTGAAGCGCTTCATGTCGTAGGTCGGATTGATGATCGCGCCGATCGGCCCGGAGTATGTAAAGCCGTATGACAAGCCACCGCTCCTGCGATACACCGGACACGTATTCATGCAAGCGCCACAGCGGATGCATTTGAGCGAATACCAGAAATCCTCCATCGCGAGGCGTTCGGAACGGCCGTGATCGACGAGGATGTAGTGCATCTCCGAGCCCGGACGCGGCGCACGGAAATGCGAGGTGTATTGCGTGATCGGAGAGCCGAGCGCGCTGCGCGACAGCATGCGGATGAACACGCCGAGATCGGAGATTCGGGGAATCAGCTTTTCGATACCAATCGATGCAATGTGCAGCGGCGGCACATTCGCCGACAGATCAGCGTTGCCCTCGTTCGTGCACACCACGACCGTTCCCGTCTCCGCGACCGCGAAGTTGCAACCCGTCATGCCGGCGGTTTTCTCGCGCACGAAGTACGGCCGCGTGTTCATGCGCTGGCTTTCGGCGAGATAGTGGATGTCGCTGTTCTTCGGATCGGTGCCGATCGTGCGGCCGAACAGTTCTGCCACATCCGCGCGCAGTTTATGCACGGCCGGCACGACCATGTGGCTCGGATCCTGGTTATCCAGTTGCTGGATGCGTTCGCCGAGATCCGTTTCCATGACCGTGATGCCGCGCGGTTCGATGTACTCGCGCATCTTGCATTCATCGGTGAGCATGGATTTGCTTTTGACGAGCGTGGTCAAGCCGCGCTCGGACATCAGCTTGTAGACGATCTCGTTATGCTCTTCGGCGGTCGCCGCGTAATGCACGATCACGCCGTGCGACTCGGCTTGAGTCACGAACTGGTCAAGGTAATCGGCGAGATTGGATAGCGTGTGCTCCTTGATCCCCGATGCCAGGTCGCGCAGCGTCTCCCATTCGGGCATGCCGTGCGCTTGGGCGTCGCGTTTGCTGCGCAGGTCCCAGAGGCGTTTATCGTGGAAAGCGACGTGGTCTTCCTTCGCGATAAACGCACCCGCCGCCTTCGCGTGATCGAGCCGCTTGCTTTTTCCCTTCACGACGTCGCTCATGAGCGTGCTCCGTTCAGGACTTGGGCGATGTGGATGAAACGGGCATCAAGTTTCAGGCGTTCTGCGCAGCCTTGCTGATGCATGAGGCAAGACATATCGCCGGAGACAATATATTGCGCTCCCGCGCCGAGGTGATCGCGGACCTTGTCCTGCCCCATCCTCACCGATACCGCTTCTTCGGTCACTGAAAACGTGCCGCCAAAACCGCAGCATTCGTCGGAGCGCGCAGGCGTGACGAACTCGATGCCTTTAACGCCTTCCAGCAGCGCGCGGGGTTTGGAGAATGGCGCCCCATTGATCTCCGATGCAGACACTTCCTTCAGATGCCGGATAGCGCTGCAACTATTGTGCAATCCCACGCGATGCGGGAATTCGGCCCACGGGAATTCGCGCACCTTCA
>NZ_JAQGMM010000125.1 GCF_028292365.1 Caballeronia sp. | reverse complement strand
CGGTTTTGCAAGTGCTGACATTTGATGAGTGGACGGCACAACGACCTGACTAACAACCTGACAAAAAATCTGGTTCTAGAGGGCGAGACGCTTTTAAGGACTGTCGGGCACACCGCTCATCAGGGCGCTGTCAGGGGGCTGCGCAAACGCCGCAGCGTGTGGTGCATCCCTTGTCCAAAACGCTAACCAGACGCGTCACTCCCGAGCTGGAATCCCTCCAGGCGAAGTGGGCAGCTCATTTGCCCTACCGGCAGGCAATGGCCATACTCAAGGAAGTGTTGCAACCTTTGACACCTACCGCAAGGAGTCCGAACGCCTGCTGCTGTGGTCGATCACCGAACTGAAGAAACCCCGTTCCTTCCTCACCCACAAAGACCTGCTCGTCTACCGGAGGCTTCTGGCGGACCCGCAGCCAGCACAGCGCTGGGTCATGACCGGTCGGAAAGTGGCTCGCGCAGACCTCTCCTGGCCGCCGTTCGCGGAACCGCTCACGCCTAGCAGCGAGCGACAGGCGTTCGTGATTCTGAATACGCTCTTCGCCCGGCTGCTCAACGCGGGCTACCGTGAATGACTGTCCGACACAGACGGCGGCCTCAAAAGTGAATGTGATGCAGACCGTCGAAAATGCGGCCCGTTATAGATCCTATGAAGCCTGAGAGTCGTCAAGGCCCAAGTCGTAAAATTGATGAGGCCAAGATCTGTTCAATGGAGGGGATCATGGACGCAAATCAGGTTAAGGGGGCAGATACGGGGAATATCGTCCTCGCAGTTTCACTGGAGCTATCGGCCGCGCAGTGGAAGGTGGCGCTTCACGACGGTCTCAGGGAGCGGCCCGCGGTGCACGCAGTCGGTGCGCCACAGGCTGGGATCCGGCTGCAAAGCGTTCTGGAACTGATCGAACAGCACAAGCTGAAGTGGGCACTGCCCATCCATGTGCGCGTGGTCGTTAGCTATGAAACTGGACAGGACGGATTCTGGATCCTTCGAGCGCTGTCCTCCCGCGGCATCGAGTGTTATATGGTCGATGCCGCGAGCATTCCGGTGGAGCGTCACAAGCGGCGCGCGAAGACCGACAGGCTTGATGCGATCAGGCTGGTCACTAACCTGCGGGCATGGCTGCACGGCGAGCGCGACCGCATGCGCGTCGTACGTGCGCCGTCCGTGCAGGACGAGGCATCCCGCCAGCTGATTCGCGATCGCGGACAACTGCACAAGGAAGTGCTGCAACACCGCGAGCGCATGCGCAAGCTGCTCGTCACGCTCGGTTGCTGGGACGAGGTCGACCACCGGTCCTTCGCCAGGCGACTCGCAGCTGGCCAGCTGGCCTGTCATGACGGCACACCTTTGCCCGACGAGCTGCGCGAACGGCTACTGCGTGAGACTGCGCGCCTCGAGCTTGCTGAACAGCAGCTCGCGGCGCTTGAGCACACGCTCGAAGAGCGTCTGCCTACACCGGTGCGTGAGCGGATCACTTACCTCCGACGTCTGAGGGGCGTCGGTCACATCGGCGCCTCGCGCCTGATGCTTGAACTGTTCTGGCGGCAGTTCAGCAACCGCCGGCAGCTTGGGGCATGCGTGGGTTTGGTGCCACAACCGTACGACAGCGGGCAGAGCCACGTTGATCAGGGTATCAGCAAGCAGGGAAACCGACGCGTCCGTACCCAGCTCGTCGAGATGGCCTGGGGCTGGCTACGATACCAGCCCGACAGTGCGCTGGCACGATGGTTTAACGAGCGCACCCAGGGCGCCGGTCCCAATCGTCGCGCCCGCCGTATTGCGATCGTCGCGCTCGCCAGGCGGCTGGTGATCGCACTGTGGCGTTACCTGAAGGATGGCGTTATTCCAGAGGGAGCCCGGTTCAAACCGGTGTGACGGTAGAGGGTAAGTACTCCGATATTTATTGAGGTTGAAGTGTGATGTGCCCGGAGGGCCGACTGGTTGCTGAACGCAACCGATAATTAGATGGGGCACATCTCCCGGAACACTGTGTCCGGCGCACCGCGCATAAAGGATGAGGCCGGCATGATACCGGCGGATAGAAGTTGGTGAGACGTCGGTGTCTCACGTGCGCATCGACCGGCTTCAGCCCCGACATGACGAGTCTGGATCACGCGAACTCAGACTTAAAGGGAACTGTGTATGACGTAGATATCTGCATATAGGCAATCGCATCATCAAAACTGAATGGTGCTTGACAACCTACTCCTCATAGAAGTCGGCCCTGAACAATTGGTTTTGTCGGCCGGGGGCGTAGTCGCTGGGGTCACACGCGAACGGCCGATTTCAGCAGCAGGGCCAGCATAAAGGTGTAAAAAACCCGCAGCTTCCTGAGGATCATCCGCAGGTTGTGGCCGGCGCCGCACAGTACCGCGTGCATCGCATCGCCCAGTGCGCCTTTGAGCCAGTTCCGATCAAGTTTGCCATCCGTCTTCATGTGACCGATAGCCGGCTCGATCGCGCTGCGCCGTCGAATCATCGCCCGTAGTCCACGAGTGATGCCACGCTTCAAGCCGGGGTGATAGATCTTTACGCCATCGATCCCAACGCCCTTGTAGCCGCGATCCACAATTGCCACTTCCGGGCTCACATCGCTCAGAATTGCCGCCTGCTCCAAGGCCTCGGCCAGCGTGTGACCATCGTACGGATTGCCCGGCATTGAGCGAGCTCCAACTACCAACCCTTCCTTGTGAGTCGTCGTGATCGACACCTTCACACCAAATTCATATGGTATGCGAACCTTACCTTTAGCCAGACACTCGACTTCCTGTGCATGCAGTGCATAGAGCTTGTTCTTATCCTTGGGCTTCTGCGCCAGAATCCGCTTCGTACGAGCAATCAGTTCCAGAAGCGCAGTGCGACCCGAGTCCGACGCTCGCTCGACTTGCCGTTCGACATCGCGCATCACCCGGCCCACACGCGAGCGCAGCGTACGCAACGTCTTTCTCATGCGCTTGTACTGCTTGGCGTGCGCGTAGCGGCCAATCTGCAGCGCCAGGCGTGGCGCCTCGCGGTTGTAGTTCTGTCTGAGCTTGAGCCCGTGGCGCGCGGCAGCTTTGACCAGATGTTCGCGACACCGCTCCAGCAAGCGTGAATCGGTTGGATGGGCAATTGCCTTGGGCATTACCGTCGTGTCGACAATCACGCGCTTCACGCTCGACGCCTTGATCACGCCTGCACGTTTGGCGGCCTCAATCGTTGCCGCTAACAGCTCTTCGACGCCCGCTTCACCAAGGCGCTTGCGCCAGCGTGTCAGGCTCGAAGGATCGATCGGTGGCTTAGTTTGCAGGAACGTCTCGCCAGTGAAGACCTGCCAATAGGGGTTCTCGACCCATTGCCACACGACGTCCTCATCAGACAGGTCAAATGCGTGTTGCAGATAGAGCAGGCCTGCGATCAGGCGCGGTGACGTCGCGGGTCGTCCGGCACCGGACACGAAGCTCTCGCTCATCGCTGCGCCCAGGTGCTCCCAATCGATCAAGCCAGCTAAGCGCACCAGAGGATGCTTCAAATTGATCTGCTCAAGCAGCGGCTGGCGGAAAAAATCTCGCTCTGTCACACGTGCTTTCGGACCCATTCGGACCTCGTCTGAACCGCCCCGGATTTGATGGAGGCTCCAACTCTTGAGAGAATGGAGCCATGAGCAAGCCAAGCCAATTTTCCCCCGAAGTCCGAGAGCGCGCCGTTCGTCTGGTGCGCGAGCAGCGTGGCGAGCATCCGTCACTGTGGGCAGCTGTTGAAACCATTGCGCCGATGATCGGTTGTTCGAGCCAGACGCTATTGGGCTGGGTCAAACGTGACCAGATCGACAGCGGCGAGCGCGAAGGCGTGAGCACGTCGGAACGCGAACGCCTCAAGACGCTGGAACGTGAGAACAAGGAACTGCGCCGCGCCAACGAGATTCTGAAGTTGGCGAGCGCGTTTTTCGCCCAGGCGGAGCTCGACCGCCGTCTGAAGTCCTGAAGGCCTTCGTCGATCAACATCGCGACACCTTCGGGGTCGAGTCGATCTGCAAGGTCTTGCGGATTGCCCCGTCGGGCTATTGGCGTCATGCCGCACAGCTTCGCGATCCGTCGCGGCGCTGTGCTCGCGCGATACGCGATGAACGTCTGCAACCCGAGATCAAGCGTGTCTGGCAGGCCAACATGCAGGTCTACGGCGCGGATAAGGTCTGGAAGCAGATGAACCGGGAGCGCATCGAGGTGGCTCGCTGCACCGTTGAACGATTGATGAGGCGACTGGGTTTGCGTGGCGTGATGCGAGGCAAGCGTGTTCGCACGACGGTCCCCGATGCCTGCGCCCCGCGCCCGCTGGATCGGGTCAATCGCCAGTTCAACGCTTCGCGGCCAAACCAGCTTTGGGTCTCGGACTTCACCTACGTCTCGACGTGGCAGGGCTGGCTGTACGTCGCGTTCGTGGTCGACGTGTTCGCTCGGCGGATCGTTGGCTGGCGCGTCAGCACGTCGATGACCACGGACTTTGTTCTGGATGCGCTTGAACAGGCGCTTTACGCGCGGCGACCAGGCGGCGACGGAACGCTGATACACCACTCCGACAGAGGTTCGCAATACGTCAGCATTCGCTATAGCGAGCGGCTCGCCGAAGCGGGCATCGAACCGTCGGTCGGCAGTCGGGGCGACAGCTACGATAATGCCCTCGCTGAAACGATCAACGGCTTGTACAAGGCTGAACTGATTCATCGCCGCACCTGGAAAACACGCGAGTCCGTCGAGTTGGCAACGCTGGAATGGGTGGCCTGGTTCAATCACCATCGGCTGATGGAACCGCTTGGCTATATCCCGCCCGCTGAAGCTGAGGCAAACTACTACCGGCAACTTGAAACATCTGCCGTTGAACCCGCATTAACTTAAACCAACCAGCCTCCACGATTCCCGGGGCGGTTCACGTCAGAATTTGCAGGGTTTCAAACGTTAATATGCCAATATTCTGCAATTCCGGCAATCCGGTTTCGCCCTTAAACGCCCGCCAGTAAAGGCTTTGACGATTATTCAGGCCCGACTAGGTAATCGCGAAAGTCTGAAGTTTTTCTTAAATTCGTACACGGCGCGAATGCTGCGCGTTGCGTAGAGTACAAATGTCATCTATTGATTTGGAAGTAGCCTTGGTTAGATTTTTATCTGTGAGCCGGCAGCATGTTTTCCAGCGCCAATAACATGAAGTAATATTGAAGAAGCTAGCGATATTTGAATGCAGTAACATTTGATCTGACATGAAACGATCGATGAGTAGTACAGATGCGTAAAGTCACATTGGTGGTTAAGATATACAAACCATCATCGAATTTTTATGAGTAATGTCGCGCAAAAAAAGTAAAAATTCGTAGTTGAATGGTTTTTGATTCCTCAAAGAGCTATCCACAGTTGT
>NZ_JAQGMM010000116.1 GCF_028292365.1 Caballeronia sp. | reverse complement strand
GATCTGCTTGGTGTGCCGGCGATCAACCTGGCTGCGTCGCCGATCACGGACCTCAAGGTGCTGCCGAAGCGGGTGTTCGACCGCTTATTCGCTGCAGGCGTGCTGCTGTGCCTCGCGCCGCTGCTGATCGCGCTGGCGGTTGCAGTGAAGATGTCCTCGCCTGGCCCCGTGTTCTTCAAGCAGAAGCGCAAGGGTATCGATGGTTACGAGTTCGAGATCTACAAGTTTCGTTCGATGAAAGTGCACAAGGAAACGGCCGGCCACGTCACGCAGGCGAAGAAGGGCGACAAGCGCGTGACACGCGTGGGTGCGTTCCTGCGCAGGACCAGCCTGGACGAGTTGCCGCAGTTCATCAATGTGTTGAGAGGCGAGATGTCGGTGGTCGGTCCGCGCCCCCATGCGCTTGAACACGACGACATCTACAAGGACCTCGTAAAGGGGTACATGTACCGGTATCGCATCAAACCCGGCATCACCGGCTGGGCGCAAGTGAATGGTTTTCGCGGCGAGACCGACCGCATCGAAAAGATGATGGGGCGCGTGAAACTCGACCTGTACTACATGCAGCACTGGACCTTCGGACTCGACATGAAGATTGTTGCAATGACCTTGTGGAAGGGTTTCGCCGGCTCCAACGCTTACTAAGAATCATGCTTACTAAGAATGCTTTGAATAATTTGCCAACCCTGGAGCGCGTGCTATGAAACTGACCATCATCGGTAGCGGCTATGTAGGCCTCGTGACGGGCGCGTGTCTGGCCGATATCGGTAACGACGTGCTGTGCCTCGATCTCGACGAACGCAAGATCGCGATCCTGAACGGCGGCGGTGTGCCGATCCACGAGCCGGGTCTGCAAGAGGTGATCGCGCGCAATCGCGCGGCAGGACGCCTCCATTTTTCCACCGATGTCCAGGCTGCGGTCGAACACGGCGAAGTGCTGTTCATTGCGGTGGGCACACCCTCCGACGAGGACGGTTCCGCGGACCTGCAGTATGTGCTTGCGGCGGCGCGCGATATCGGCCGTTACATGAACAACTTCAAGGTCATCGTCGACAAGTCGACGGTGCCGGTCGGCACGGCGCGTCGCGTGAAAGCGGTGATCGATCAGGAACTCGCTACGCGTGGTGAGCAGCACATGTTCTCGGTTGTCTCGAACCCGGAGTTCCTGAAGGAAGGCGCGGCTATCGATGACTTCACGCGGCCCGACCGGATCGTGCTGGGCTGCGACGACGACGTACCCGGCGAACGCGCCCGCGAACGCATGAAGCGCCTGTATTCGCCGTTCAACCGCAATCACGAACGCACGCTTTACATGGACGTGCGCTCGGCCGAATTCACCAAGTACGCGGCCAACGCCATGCTCGCCACGCGTATCTCGTTCATGAACGAACTCGCAAATTTCGCGGATCGCGTGGGCGCGGATATTGAGGCGGTGCGTCGTGGTATTGGCTCTGATCCGCGCATTGGCTACGACTTCCTGTATGCGGGTTGCGGTTACGGCGGTTCATGCTTTCCGAAAGACGTGCGTTCGTTGATCCAGACGGCCGGCGAGTACGACGAGCAGATGGAAATCCTGAAGGCGGTGACGTCGGTGAACGAGGCGCAGAAACAAACGCTCGCCAACAAGATCGTGGCCCGCCTGGGCGATGATCTGAGCGGCAAGAAGTTCGCGCTTTGGGGCCTTGCTTTCAAGCCGAATACCGACGACATGCGCGATGCCCCGAGCCGGGTATTGATCGCGGCGCTGCTTGCGCGGGGCGCGTCGATCAGCGCCTATGATCCGGTCGCAACCGACGAAGCACGCCGCGTGATCGCGCTGGATCTGCGCGACACGCCTGCTTTGCTCGCTCGCCTCACGTATGCGAACGATCACACGGAAGCCCTTGATAACGCCGACGCATTGATCATCGTGACGGAATGGAAGGTGTTCAAGAGCCCGGACTTCGACGGCATGAAACGCCGCCTGAAGACTCCGCTGATTTTCGACGGCCGCAATCTTTATGAGCCGGAAACCATGAACGAGATTGGTGTGGAGTATCACGCGATCGGACGTGGCGTACGGCAATCGGTGAAGGCGCCGGTCACGGCCTGAACAGGCTGGCAAGGCAAGACCCCGCTGGTTACTAAAACAATATCGACACACCCAGGCGCTGCGAGCGCGGCTTCGGTTGAAGGACCCGATGCCGCGACTGCGCCGCTTTAACGGATACAACCCATGTTTCGACGCGTCTTGATTGTCTGCCATGCGAACGTCTGCCGAAGCCCTGCCGCGGAAATGCTGTTCCGCGCATACGCCGGCAAGCTCGCGGTGAACGACCCAAGACGCCCGATCGAATTTCGCTCCGCCGGCCTCTTCGCCGAAGAAGGCCGCGACATCGATCCAACGATGTCCCGCTTGCTGGCGGAGCGCGATGTCGATCCATCGGGACACTCAGCGCGCCGGCTCGACGAGTCCATGGCGCGTGCAGCCGAGTTGATTCTCGTACCTGAAAGGCAGCAGATTGCCGCCATTGAACAGTTGGCCCCGCACACACGCGGCAAGGTGCATCTGCTTGGCAAGTGGGAAGACTCTGAAGTGGCCGATCCATACGGCGGCCACGAAGTTGCCTATCGCGAGAGCTTCGGCTTAATTGAACGTCTGGTCCAGGGATGGCTGAATAAAATATGGTGAACCGGTCTCTAGTCTTATCTGTTTCCGTGGTCTTTTCGCTGGCGACCTTTTTGTCGGCTTGTGGCGCCTTGCCGGGTTACAACCTGAACACGTCGCGCCTGAACGATACGGACCCCACGCCGACCGCGACCTATCCCGTGCACCTGATCACGGCGGACGTGATCATGCAGCAAAACCG
>NZ_JAQGMM010000112.1 GCF_028292365.1 Caballeronia sp. | reverse complement strand
GATACATCTGGACGGGATCATCGGCTTTTTCGCCAAGATTCCATGCCACCGATGGCGCCACGGGTCCCATGATCACATCGCAGTGATTGAATGCTTCCTGGAAATCCTGCGCGATAATGCGGCGGATTTTCTGCGCCTGCAGGTAATACGCGTCGTAATAGCCGTGCGACAGCACGTATGCGCCTACGAGAATCCGGCGCTTCACTTCCGGCCCGAAACCTTCGGCACGCGACTTCTTGTACATATCGAGAAGGTCGGTGTATTCAGCTGCACGATGCCCGTAGCGCACGCCATCGAAACGCGACAGGTTCGACGAAGCCTCCGCCGGCGCGATGATGTAGTACACCGGAATGGACAGCTCGGTCTTCGGCAGCGACACGTCGACGAGCGTCGCGCCCAGTGCTTCGTATTGCTTGAGAGCGGTGTCGATCGCGCTTCGCACTTCTGCGCTCAAGCCTTCACCGAAGAATTCTTTCGGCAAGCCGATGCGCAAGCCGGCAAGCGGTTTGGCCGCGTCCGTGCCGGACCAGTTCTGGCCGAGATAGCGCATGTAGTCTTCGTCCTCGCGCTGGAGGCTGGTCGAGTCGCGCGGATCGAACGACGCAATGGCGTTGAGCAACAGCGCGCAATCCGACGCGCTGCGGGCCAAGGGTCCGCCCTGATCCAGCGACGACGCAAATGCGATCATGCCGTAACGCGAAACGCGTCCGTACGTTGGCTTGATTCCGGTAATGCCGGTGAACGACGCGGGCTGGCGAATCGAACCGCCGGTATCCGTGCCGGTGGCAGCGGGCGCAAGACGCGCGGCCACGGCGGCAGCCGAGCCGCCCGACGAACCGCCCGGAACGGCCTTCAGGTCCCACGGGTTCTTGACCGGGCCAAAGTACGAATTCTCGTTAGACGAACCCATCGCGAATTCGTCCATATTGGTCTTGCCGAGCGTCACCACGCCTGCATTCTTGAGGCGTTCGACAACGGTGGCGTCGAACGGGCTCGCGTAGTTGGCGAGCATTTTCGAGCCAGCCGTGGAGGTCCATCCGCGTGTGACAAACACGTCTTTATGCGCGATCGGCAAGCCGGTCAGCACGCCTGCCTCGCCCTTGGCGATCAGCGCATCCGCCGCTTTCGCCTGCTCGAGCGTGAGGTCGTGGTCAACACTGATAAACGCGTTGAGATTCTTGGCTGCATCGATGCGCTGCAAAAAAAGCTGCGCAAGTTCGACGGCGGAGAGGATCTTGGCGTCAAGTGCCGCGCGCAGTTCGGTCAAGCTTTTCTGATGCATTGCGTTCTTCCTGATAGGCGCCGGATACCGAGTACCGGGTACCGTGCACCTTTTTGTTTTCGTGCTCTTCGCGCCTATATTGCAGTGCTTCACAGGTGCCGTCCCGCGTAAGCACTGGTCAATGCACGACACTTATTCGATCACCTTGGGCACCAGATACAGCCCGTCGCGCACGGCGGGTGCAGGCCGTTGGAACTCTTCGCGGTTTACATGCTCTGTAACAGCATCGTTTCGCAAACGCAGCTCGGCTTTCTCGATCTGTTCGATCGGATGAGCAAGCGGTTCGATACCCGTGGTATCCACGGCCTGCATTTGCTCGACGAGACCGAAGAAATCGTTCAGTCGTTGAAGCGTGGGTTCGGCCTCGTGCTCGGGCAATTCGAGCCGCGCGAGGTGCGCAATGCGTTTTACATCGGTCAGGGTCAGAGACATTCGATCACCAGTTTTTTTCGACTTACACGCTGAGATTTTTTCGACTTACACGCCGAGAAACAGCGCGACAACAACAGCGTCTTCAAGAGCGACTGCAATTCGAGATAAAGGAGCCTTAAAAAGCAGGCTTGACGGTGGCAAAATGTACCGTCCTTTTCCTTCGAACACCCCAAAATTATAAGGTATCATTACGCGTTCGACCCAAATCCGGATCGACTTACCAGCAGCCTGTTCTTAGTTACAGATTTTTAAGAAAAGTGCACGCCTGGTTCGCTTGCATCCTCCGGTAGATTTCTCCGCAGTCTTGCAATTTGCGTGGCCAAAAATGGGTCCCGCTGCAGGCTGTCATTTTTTTCCGCTGCCGTCCTTTGGCGCTCGAAGCGAGGCACGGCTCCCAGCGAGACAGGATTTTGAATGTTCGGTTTTTTGCGCAGCTACTTTTCAAACGATCTGGCGATTGATCTTGGCACAGCCAACACGCTGATCTACATGCGGGGCAAGGGCATCGTCCTTGACGAGCCATCGGTGGTTTCGATTCGCCAGGAAGGCGGTCCCAATGGTAAGAAAACCATTCAGGCCGTCGGCCGCGAAGCGAAGCAAATGCTCGGCAAGGTGCCGGGCAACATTGAAGCTATCCGGCCTATGAAGGACGGCGTTATCGCCGACTTCACCGTCACGGAACAGATGATCAAGCAGTTCATCAAGACTGCGCACGAATCGCGCATGTTCTCGCCTTCGCCGCGCATCATCATCTGCGTGCCGTGCGGTTCGACCCAGGTCGAGCGCCGCGCGATCAAGGAAGCTGCACATGGCGCGGGCGCGTCGCAGGTGTACCTGATCGAAGAACCCATGGCTGCGGCTATCGGTGCCGGTTTGCCGGTGTCCGAGGCAACGGGCTCCATGGTTGTCGACATCGGCGGCGGCACGACCGAAGTGGGCGTGATTTCGCTCGGCGGTATCGTGTACAAGGGTTCCGTGCGCGTGGGCGGCGACAAGTTCGACGAAGCTATCGTCAATTACATCCGTCGCAATTACGGCATGTTGATCGGCGAGCAGACGGCGGAAGCGATCAAGAAGGAAATCGGTTCGGCTTTCCCGGGCTCCGAAGTCAAGGAGATGGAAGTCAAGGGTCGTAATCTTTCGGAAGGCATTCCGCGCAGCTTCACCATTTCGAGCAACGAAATTCTCGAAGCACTGACCGATCCGCTGAACCAGATCGTTTCGTCGGTGAAAATTGCGCTGGAACAGACGCCGCCGGAACTGGGCGCTGACATCGCCGAACGCGGCATGATGCTGACCGGTGGTGGCGCTTTGCTGCGCGACCTCGACCGGTTGCTGGCTGAAGAGACCGGCTTGCCGGTGCTCGTCGCCGAAGATCCGCTGACGTGCGTCGTACGCGGTTCGGGCATGGCGCTCGAACGCATGGACAAGCTCGGCAGCATCTTCTCCTACGAGTAAGCCTTGACGCCTTTCATCAAGGCGCCAACAGCACGCACTCGCTCAATGCAACAACGGCGACGTGCGCGAAGTATGCGACTTGCGCAATGGTTCACGTGGTCCGGCCTAGTCCGGGTCACGAGGGACAGCGCTGGGCAGGGCCGCGCCCCCACGCGGACCCGCAGCATCGACCCAACCGATCACGCCCTCGGCGCCGACCATGGAATACAGTCCGCCGCCACTCTTTAAGCAAGGTCCATCCGCTCTCGCGCGATTGATCTTCTTCGTGGTGCTTGCCCTCGCCCTGCTGATCTCCGACGCGCGCTTCAACACGCTCGAGATCGTGCGCGGCGTGCTGGGAGCGGGTTTGTATCCGCTTCAGCGCGCGGCGCTCGTACCACGCGATATCTTCATGGGTGCGGCCGATCTGGCCGTCACCAGCGCAAACCTGCGCAATGAGAACACCAAGCTGAAAGCAAAGAACCTCGACTTGTCAGTGAAAGCGGGCGATGCGACCCAGCTCGCGGCTGAGAACGCGCATCTTCGTGCACTGCTCCAGCTTGGCTCACGCGCCAGCACGCAAACCACGCCCGTCGAGGTCCAGTACGACACCCGCGATCCTTTCACGCAGAAAGTCGTGATCGGCAAGGGTTCGCAGCAAGGCATCCAGGACGGCGCGCCGGTGGTGAACGAAGACGGCGTAATCGGGCAGGTCACGCGTGTGTTCCCGCTGCAATCGGAAGTTACGCTGCTTTCCGACAAAGACCAGGCCGTACCTGTGCAGATCGTGCGAACCGGATTGCGCAGCGTGATCTACGGCACGCCGAAGGGCGACACGCTGGATCTGCGTTTCGTGCCCATCAGCGCCGACGTGCAAACCGGCGACGAACTGGTGACCAGCGGTCTGGACGGCATTTATCCGCCGGGATTGCCGGTGGCAAAAGTAGTTCGCGTCGATAAACAAGCGGATACCGCGTTCGCCCGCGTAGTCTGCCTGCCGATCGCCCCGGTCCGCGGTGCGCGCCAGTTGCTCGTGCTGCATTACGAGATCAACCAGCCGCCGAATCCTGAAGAAGCCGAGGAAGCGGCTGCGGCCAAGGAAGCGAAGGACAACAAGGGCAAGAAGAAGGCCGCGCCGGCGAAAAGCGCCAGCGCAGCCGCCCCTGCGGCCGCGGTCGCAGGAAGTGCGTCCGCCGCGAAAAAACCCGAAGCGCCGGCGGCAGAGAAGAAAACCGAGCCCGCCGCCGCGAAGAAAGCCGAGAAATCCGGGCACGCCAGGAAAGCTGAACCTTCCGCCGCCAAGCCCGCGCCCGGAGCAGCACCATGAATCGCCCGCAATACATCCTGCAGCCGGTCAATCCGTACTTCATTACGTTCAGTCTGGCCGTGGCGTTCCTGTTGAACCTGATTCCCTGGGGCAGGACCTTCGGCATCCCGGATTTCGTGGCGGTCGTGCTGCTGTTCTGGAACGTCCATCAGCCGCGTCGCGTGGGCATGGGTATCGCGTTCATGCTCGGCATGCTCATGGACGTTCACAATGCCAGTCTGCTTGGTGAGCATGCGCTCGCGTATACGCTGTTGTCCTATGGCGCCATCACGATTCACAGGCGCGTATTGTGGATGTCTCTGCCCGTGCAAACGTTCGTGGTCGCGCCCTTGCTGATCGGCGCGCAAATCGTGCCGTTCGTGATCCGCCTGCTGACTGGCGCAGCGTTTCCTGGCTGGGGTTATCTGATCGACGGGTTCGTGGAAGCTATTTTGTGGCCGGTCGCCAGTTTCCTGCTGCTGATTCCGCAGCGCCGCGCCACTGATCCTGACGATACGCGGCCAATCTGAGTTTAGTAAGTTTAGTTGAGCGTCTGCCGCAACCGCTGCACGCTACATACGCCACACACGCGGTCCCCGCGAACATTGCATGACCGAATTTCAGAACGCCGAACAACAGTTATCGAAGTTTCGCCTGCGTGTGGCTGCCGCCGGCCTGTTCGTGTTCGTCTGTTTCGGGCTGATCGGCGTGCGCTTCCTGTATCTGCAGGTCTGGCATTTCAGCAAATACTCGCTGCAAGCCGATGAAAACCGCATCTCGGTCGCGCCCATCGTGCCGAACCGCGGCATCATCACCGACCGCAACGGCGTGGTGCTGGCGAAGAATTATTCGGCTTATACGCTGGAAATCACGCCATCGAAGATCAACACCACCCTCGACGATGAAATCGACCGTATTGGGACCGTGATTCCCGTCGATCAGCGCGACCGGCGGCGTTTTAAGAAACTCCTGGAGGACTCGAAGAATTTTGAGAGCCTGCCAATCCGTACCCGCTTGACCGACGAAGAAGTCGCCCGTTTCACCGCCCAGCGGTTCCGCTTTCCGGGCGTGGAAGTGCGTGCGCGGCTGTTCCGGCAATATCCGCTCGGGCCAACGGCGGCTCATGTGATCGGCTATATCGGGCGGATTTCGCAGCGCGATCAGGAACGTATCGACGAAGCGAGCGACCAGAATGACGCTGATACCGATCACTACGATCCCCGCGTGGACGCGAACAACTACAAGGGCACGGACTACATCGGCAAGATTGGTGTGGAACAGAGCTATGAAACCGAGTTGCATGGCCTGACCGGCTTCGAGGAAGTGGAAGTCACCGCTGGCGGCCGGCCCGTGCGCACGCTTTCGCGCACGCAGGCCACGCCGGGTAACAACCTGGTGTTGTCGCTGGATATCGGCTTGCAGCAGGTCGCCGAGCAGGCGTTCGCAGGCAAACGCGGCGCGCTGGTCGCTATCGAACCCGCAACAGGCGATGTGCTCGCGTTCGTATCGGCGCCCAGTTTTGACCCAAATTCGTTCGTCGATGGCATCGATCAGCAGACCTGGGATTCGCTCAACAATTCGCCCGATCACCCGCTGCTGAACCGCCCGCTCCACGGCACGTATCCGCCCGGCTCCACCTATAAGCCGTTCATGGCACTCGCCGCGCTGACGCTGCACAAACGCACGACCAGTTGGGGTTTCCAGGACCCGGGTTCGTACACGTTCGGCGGTCACACTTTCCGCAACGACGTCCGGGCGGGCCAGGGCTGGGTCGACATGAATCGCGCGATCGTGGTGTCCAACGATACCTATTTCTACATGCTGGCGCACGATCTGGGCGTGAACGCGATGGCCGGGTTCATGAAGCCGTGGGGATTCGGCCAGATCACGGGTATCGACATCAACGGCGAAGCGCGCGGCATTCTTCCGTCCACCGAGTGGAAAAAGAAGGCGTACCGGAAGCCCGAACAACAGCGCTGGTATGAAGGCGAGACGATCAGCCTGGGTATTGGGCAGGGGTATAACTCGTTCACGATCCTGCAACTCGCGCACGCCACCGCAACGCTCGCGAACGACGGCGTGGTGATGAAGCCGCATCTGGTCAAGGAAGTCGAGAACCCCATTTCCAAGGCGGTCCGCGTCACCGTGCGTGATCCGAGCTACAAAATTCCAGTCAAGCAGGCGGACGTCGACTTCATCAAGCGCGCGATGGAAGGCGTGGTGACCTCCGGGACGGGCTCCAAGATCTTCCGCGGCGCGCCCTATGTGGCAGCGGGTAAAACCGGTACGGCGCAGGTTTATTCGCTGCAAGGCGCAAATTATTCACACAGCGCGATAGCAGAACATTTGCGTGATCACGCGTTGTTTATTGCATTCGCGCCGGCGGATCATCCGACTATCGCGGTTGCGCTGATCGTGGAAAACGGCGGCTGGGGCGCGGAATCCGCGGGCCCGATCGCGCGGAAAGTGCTCGATTATTATCTCGTCGACCGCATGAAGCCGGGTGCGGAAGCGGCGGCCGTGGCAGCAGCGGCATCGGCGACGGAAGATGCGGGTGCACCGGTGATCGGGGGTGCGCAAAGCCCCGTGGATGCTGCCCTGCCCGCTTCGGTGACCGGTGCGTCCCCAGCGTTCAAGCCACTGGCGGCGTCAGGTGCGGCGGCCGCAAGCGCGAGCGCGGCGGCGTCTGACTCGGCTTCGGCTGCAAGCAGCGGGGCCGGAGCGGCGTCGAGTGCGCCGGCTGCATCGGCGGCACCGGCCGTTCCTGTCGCGCCGAGCATGCTGCGCGCGCTGGAAGCGCCGCGCGTGCCGGTCACGCCTATCACCACAGAAGCGCGGGAAATAGCGCGCCCGGCAACGGGATCGAAAGCGCCGGGCGTGGTCAACGTGAAGGAAACAACCCGACCCGCCGAGGTCCGCAAGGCACCGGCCACCAAAACGCCGCCAACGCCGCCATCGCCGCCGAAAGAACCGCCGCCTACCGCCGCGATCCCCCGTAACACAGGCAAAAGCGCCATCCAGACACTGACGCCGTCTGGCGGCATCGACGAGTAAAGGAGAGTCACCATGCAAGCGCTGCAATTCGACAAGCGCGTCTGGCTCGAACGCACGAAGCGCATGTTCGCAGGTTTCGATAAACCGCTCGCGCTGATTGTGTTCCTGCTGCTGTGCGTGGGCATCGTGACGCTATACAGCGCGAGTCTCGATGTCCCCGGCCGCGTAGAGGACCAGTTGCGTAACATCATGCTGACGTTCGGGCTGATGTGGATTCTCGCCAACGTGCCGCCGCCCACGCTGATGCGTTTCGCCGTGCCGCTCTATACCATCGGCATGGCGCTGCTGATCGCGGTCGCCACGTTCGGGCTGACGCGCAAAGGCGCGAAACGCTGGCTGAACGTGGGCGTGGTGATCCAGCCGTCCGAGATCATGAAGATCGCGATGCCGCTCATGCTCGCGTGGTATTTCCAGCGGCGCGAGGGTGGTATCCGGTGGTGGGATTACATCGTCGGCTTCCTGATCCTGATCTTGCCGGTCGCGATCATCGC
>NZ_JAQGMM010000099.1 GCF_028292365.1 Caballeronia sp. | reverse complement strand
GATCAGACAGCAGTAACGCGCCCTGTCCCAGGTAATTCAATGCGAGTGCCGGGAACACCATGCCGAACCATGTGAGCCGGATCGGATGCGCACCGAAGTGCCCCATGTCGGCATAGAGCGCCTCCGCACCCGTTAGCGAGAGCACGACGGCCCCCAATGCGACGAATGCCAACCACTGGTGATGCAGGCAAAATGCCAGCCCCGCGAGCGGATTGAGCGCGACCAGGATACGCGGCGCGTTCATGATCTGGACGAGCCCGGCTCCGGCCAGCACGATGAACCACACCACCATGATCGGCCCGAACACCGCGCCAATGCCAGAGGTCCCGTGCTTTTGCATCATGAACAACGCAATCAGCGCGGCCAGCGTAATCGGGATGACATAGGGCTTGAGCAGCGGCGTTGCGACCTGCAACCCTTCAACCGCGCTCAGCACTGAAATAGCGGGCGTAATCACGCCATCGCCATAGAACAGTGCCGCGCCCATCACACCGACGCCCAGCAGCACATGCCGAAGCCGTGGTCGATCCGCCACCGAAGACGCGGCAAGCGCTAGCAGCGCCATAATTCCGCCCTCGCCGTGGTTGTTCGCACGCAGGATGAGCGTCACATACTTGAGCGAGACGACCACCGTCAGCGACCAGAAGATCAGCGAGACAATGCCGATCACATTGGCGGTTTCCAGCTTCAAGCCGTTGGCGGGATCGAAGACCGTTTGCAGCGTGTACAACGGACTGGTGCCAATGTCGCCATAAACCACCCCAAGGGCAGCCAGCGCGAGACCAACTACGGCCGGGCGGTGTGGCTGGGGCTCGCCGACGTTCTCAGCGCCGGTTGCAGCGGGTGCGTGTCGTCCCATGTCTCCTCCAGATGGCCGCTGCCGGAGCCTTTGGCCCCGGTACGGATCGTCCATCTGTTTGCTCTGGTTCGATCCGAAGCCGGCTTAATTGTCAGGCGAAAAACAGTTTGTTATCTCTGGTTGTTCCAAGTATAGGAAAGCGTTAGCAGATCGGTGAACCGATCTCGTGGCCGATAGCATCGAGTGAGTGAACAGGGGAAAGTGCTAAGGGTTAACTCAAGTGTCATTGGCTTTGTCTCATGCTTCGTGTCGCATTTGTGACCGGCAAGCGCCTTCGCTGACACTACGGCTTCGAAATACTTACATGTGCGCTTACGGATTTTGCGTCTTGCCTCCGACGACAACAACACTATTGACGCGACGAGTTGGCATATCGAGAATCCATCCTGCACCTAGCGAAAACAAAAATAGCCGGGACTAAGATGCGCACATGTTTCTATTCAGCGGTAAGCAGTCTGATGAGCGGCTTGATGAGCGGTCTGATCGTGCTTGGCCTTGCCGGCGGTCCGTCCGCTGTCATGGCTCAGGTACCCGGCGCAGCACCGGCTAACACGTCGGCGGCGCCTGCCGACACGCAAGCGCCGCCGAACGCGGCAAAGCCCTCCGCTCAGGCCAACGACCGCGCCGCGTCAGATGCAAACATCAACCCCGCTCGCCGCAACCGCGCAATCGCTGCGCGAACAGCTGCCACCACCGACACCGCCAGCGAAACGAAAGCGGACACCCTGATACCAGTCCCGCCGGAAACCACGTCGGTCACGCAACATTCAATCAGGCTCGACGGTCGCAAGATCGACTACACGGCAACGGCCGGTAATCTGCTTCTGCGCAACAACACGGGCCAGGCTGAGGCCAGCGTCTTTTATGTTGCCTACACCGCGACTACGAAAAGCACCGCCACGCGTCCTGTCACGTTTCTTTTTAACGGCGGCCCGGGTGCGGGCAGCGTCTTCCTGCTGATGGGATCGTTCGGACCCAAGCGTGCACATACGTCGAGTCCCGCTATCACGGCACCGGCGCCTTACGTGCTCGCGGACAACCCGGACAGTCTGCTCGACACCACCGATCTGGTCTTCATCGATGCACCCGGCGCAGGCTTCTCAAGGATCGTAGGCCACGCAACCGGCAAGCGCTTCTGGGGTGTGGATGAAGACCTGGACGCTTTCGAACACTTCATCGAACGCTACCTGAGCGTGAACCAGCGCTGGAATTCACCGAAGTACCTGCTTGGCGAGTCGTACGGAACGGCGCGCGCCGCCATGCTTGCGTATCGTTTGAGCCAGAACAACATTGCGTTGAACGGCGTCGTGTTGATGTCCTCGATCCTCAACTCGGGCGCACATATGGAGGGGACGGATCTGGAAAGCGAGAGCTACTTGCCGACCTATGCGGCCATTGCCTGGTACCACGACAAGATTGTTCCCAAGCCGCCAAGCTTGCCGGCGTTCCTCGACGAGGTCCGCGCGTTCGCTTCCGGCCCTTACGCGCAAGCGCTGGCAGCGGGCGATTCGCTGCCCGATTCGGAGCGCGACGCAATCGCCGCACGTGTGGCGCATTACACAGGGCTCGATGTGAATTACGTCAAACAGACGCGGCTGCAAATCTGGCCATCACGGTTTCGCAAGCAATTGCTGCGAAGCGAATCGCGCACAGTGGGCCGTTACGACGCGCGCTCCGAAGGTATCGACTTCGACGACGCCGATGGGCGTCCCGACTATGACCCGTCGGTCACCAGTGTGTCGAGCGCCTTCGATGCCGCGTTCCACGAACATCTCGCGCAAGACTTGCACTTCGAACCGAAGGACGCGTATCGGGTATTCAACGACGAAGCGTTGAGGCAATGGAACTGGAAACATCGCGCGTGGTGGGGAGAGCAACTCCAGTTGCCCTATGCAGCCGGTGACCTCGCTGAAGCGATACGGCAGAATCCCCAGCTTCGCGTGCTGTCGCTTAACGGCTACTTCGACCTGGCGACACCTTTCTTTCAGACCGAATACGATCTGGCGCATATGGAACTGGATCCGTCGCTGCGAGCAAACGTGCAGCGCACGTATTATCCGACGGGCCACATGATCTATCTCGACGATGCAGCCCTGCATTTGCTCAAGAGCGATCTCGTGCGTTTTTATAGTGGCGGCACGGCGCAAACGCCTAAGACCGGGTCACAGTAAATAGAGGCTCCAAGCTTATTCGTCATCCTGATGAATTTCCAGGAGAGTTGCTCAGAGAAACGGCAACCCTGCATCACGCTTGACCTCGCGCAGCGAAAGTGTGGACTCGACTGCCGTGACGCCGGGCAACGTTCGCAATACATCGCGAAGAAAGGTGCCATAGTCCTCCAGATCTCGCGCAACGACCTGCAGCAAATAATCAGCACTACCGGAAATATTGTGGCACGAAACAATGCGCGGTATGGCTTGTATTTCGCGTTCGAACCGGTCGGCAAGTTGCCGGTCATGCACGCCGAAACGCACTAATGTAAATGCGAGCAGACCCAACTTTAATGCGGACTTTGACAGGATCGCCCGATATCCTTCGATATACCCTTCCGCTTCCAGCCGCTTGAGGCGTCGAGCGCACGGCGTTTCGCTAAGGCCGACCGCTTCCGCGAGGCTCGCGTTAGTCGCGCGGCCATCGGCCTGGATCGCTATCAGGATTGAGGTGTCTATCTTGTCGAGTTCCATACGTTCTATCCGTTATCCTCCGCAGAGGAAACGAACGGTAGTGCATTCCGCTAAATCCTGCGGTCTCTCAGCGAGAAATACCTAACTCACAGATATTGTCTAATGTAATAGGGGCGCGCCCCAAGCCTGCGATGCAGCGCGTGCCGTCCTAAGCCGCGCGGTTGGTCAAACCCGGCGGCAGCTCGCCAATTTGCCGGAACAAGCCCAGCCAATCTTCAAGATGCCACGTCTTGGCAATGCGGTCATCGCGGAGTTCATGGAAAGAATGAATCGCGAAGTCGACTACCTTGGATGTAGCCGGAATGCCCATGAGCGGTCCCGACTGCGTGCCAGTGACCTTTGCACGTACGCCGACCATGGCGTCGTGGATCAGGACGTCGAGCAGGATGATTTTCATATCGGGCAGCGCATGCAGGAAATCTGCAAGCATGGGCACGATCTGCTCCACGCCGATCGATTGCCCCGATGTACCCGGAATATATTGCCAGTCGGACGTGACGGCCGTGCGCAGGAGTTCTGTATCCGCATGCTCGACGGCGCGATAAAAGCGCTCGATGAGGTCTCTCGTGGCGGAGTGCCCAACTTCGTTCGATGCAGTCATGTTCCGTCCTCTCCGGCGCCGGTGAGACGCGCATAGGCAAGCAGTCGGCCCCTCTTCCCGCGCCGAATTCCATCCGCACAGGAGAGGGTTTTAGCAATGATAAAGCCACCCGGCTCCCTATGCGCGACCACGCCCTTTCACACAGGAAAGTCAGTCGACCGCGATAGCGCTTCCCACGTCTGAAGCTCCTGCTCGACAAACGCATGCTTCTCGCGAATCCGCGTCAGGGCGTCCGTACCCAACTGAAGCCGCAGCGGCGGATTCTCGGCTGACACCAGCGTCAGCAGCGCTTGCGCGAGCCGCTTGGGGTCTCCTGGTTGGCGATGGCTATATGCTCTCGCCGACACTCGAACCTTACCGGCGGTTTCAGCATAATCCGCGATCACATTCCTCGCTTCCATCGCAGACGATGAATCGAGAAAGTCCGTTCGGAAATAACCCGGCTCGACGACCGTGACATGAATACCGAGCGGCGTAAGTTCTGCGTGGAGCGCTTCCGACAGCCCCTCCACTGCAAACTTGGTCGACCCGTACACACCGAAACCCGCGCCGACCTGATAACCGCCAAGCGACGACATATTGATCACATGCCCCGACCGCTGGCTGCGCATGCGCGGCAGGACGGCGCGCGTGACGTTGAGCAGACCCATCACATTGGTGTCGAAAATACTGCGGACCTCTTCGGCGCTGCTCTCTTCAACCGCACCTGCCAAGCCATAACCGGCGTTGTTGACAAGCACGTCGACGCGGCCGAAATGCTCCATCGCCAGCTTGACGGCTTGAAGCGCCGCGGACTCGCTGGTGACATCGAGGTTCACAGCCAGCAGGCCGGGCTGCGAGCCGAGTGCGTCGGTGATCGCACTCGATTTGCGCGCCGTGGCGACCACGGCGTCACCTTGAGCGAGCGCCGCGGCGGTGATCTCGGCGCCCATTCCGCGCGATGCGCCGGTGATCATCCAGACGCGCTTGAAGCTTGTTTGCTGAGTCATGTCGAACCTCTCCGGTCGGTTCGGCCACCGGGAATCCGTTTGCCATGAAGCAAATCCTACGCATCCGATTCGGCTTGAAAAAGCGGATCGAGGTACATTCGCTATGAACCCGAAGTTCATAATGGAGTGCTGCATGAACAAGGATCTTCTGGACGGCGTGGCCATGTTCCTGGCGGTGGCCGAGCATAAGAGCTTTACGACCGCGGCCGCTCGCCTGCAGGTGTCGCCCACGGCCGTCAGTAAATCGATCCGGCTGCTGGAGCGGCGTCATGGCGTGTCGCTGTTTCAGCGCACGACCCGGAGAGTCGCGTTGACCGAGGCAGGGGTATCGCTGTTCGAGCGTTTGCGTCCGGCTGTTGTAGACATCGACAGTGCGTTTGAAGCGCTCAATAGCTTTCGCCACAACGCGTCCGGCACGCTACGCATCACGATGACCCGTTCTGCCTGCACGCTGCTGATCGAGCCAATGATCGAGCAGTTTCGCCTGGCTCATCCCGACGTGCATCTGGACCTGACGCTCGATGAGGGCGCCGTGGATCTGGTGGAAAGTGGTTTCGACGCCGGCATTCGCCTGGGCGAAGCGCTCGCGAAAGACATGGTGGCTTTGCGGCTCACACCGGATGCCGTGTGGTCGGTTGTCGGCAGCCCCGCGTATTTCGCAAGAGCGGGACGTCCTGAAACACCGCAAGACCTGATGGATCACGAAGGCATTCAGTATCGCTTCGTCAAATCGGGTGTCATCCACCGATGGGATTTTCAGGTCGACGGCCGCAAGGTCATGATCGACATAGGCAGCCGTCTGACGGTCAATGACCGCGGCGCTTTGCTTAACTTTGCCCGCATGGGCCTTGGGCTCGCGTACGTCGCGGATTTCGAAGCCAAGCGCGAACTGGCCGCGGGCAAACTCGAACAAGTGTTGCTGCCCTTTACTCCGCCTGGCGACGGCCTCTATTTGTATTTCCCGGTCCGCACGCAGTCGCAGGCAAAGCTTAGGGCATTTATTGATGCGCTAAAGCCGGCGCGCTCAGCTAAAGCTAAAGGCTAAGCACCGCGATGTCTATTTAGCCGCCTGATATCCGTCAGTCAGCGTATTCAAGAACGCGACCACGTCCTTGATTTCCGCCTCGTCCAAAGCAGGCTTTTCACCGGGCTTGCGATCAAACGGCGGTTCGGTATTCACATTCGCCCAGTAGCGTTTGGGCAAGTCGTCGAACTTCTGGACCTTGCCGTGAACGGTGGGATAAAACTTTTCAGGGTTTGTATCGCGTTGCACATAGAAACGCACGGCTTCGTCCAGCGAGTGATAGATGCCGTTATGGAAAAACACCTTGCGTGTAGCCACGTTACGCAGTGACGGTGTCCTGAAGATGCCGCAATACTCCGATTCGCCCTTCAGGTCCTTACGCTCGGGACCGCACGCGCCGAGGTCGTAATACTTCGGGTCCTTGTTAATAGGTAGCACCCGGTTACGCGGCACACCCAACGCAATCAAACCGAAGTCGCTGAACTGCGGCGGCGAGCCATCCTTCGCGCGCTGGCTGATATGACATGCCGCGCAATTGCCCTTCTTCTCATCGTTGAATAATTCGAGCCCGCGCATTTCCGCTTCATTCAACTTCGCCTTGCCCGCAAGAAATGCATCGAACTTGCTGGTGTACGGATAGAACTTTTGCGGCGTCTGCTCGAACGCTTCAAGCGAACGAAGGATGACGTCGAAGGCCTTTTCGTCGTTGTCGAAAATCGTGGGACCGAACGCATCGCGCAGCTCTCCCGAATACGGCGCGGCCTTCACCGCCTTGACCACTTGCGCCGGCGTGCTGCCCATTTCAAACGACGACGTCAGTGGAATCCGCGCCTGATCCGCGCCATGATCAACGCGGCCGTCCCAGGTCAAACCACCGGTCGGACCCGCGTCGACACTTTCGTCGCCTTCATCGTCGGAATCGTGGAAATGCTGCGTGAATTGCGGCACCGATTGCAAATAGCGCAATGACGGCACCGCGCGAAATCCCGGCCGCCGCAAGTCGCTGCCGCCCAGTTGCACCGACAAAGCATTAGGTGGTCCGAATGCGCGATCCGGGCTATGGCACGACGCACAAGCCAGTTTGCTGGACCCCGATAACGATGGGTCGAGGAACATCTTTTCTCCCACCGACGTCATCTGCTTAACCTGCGCGAAAACCTGCGCGCGAGTTTTCGCTTCGCCTGCGTTGTAAGACGCGGCTTGCGGAGCCGTTGAAGCCGCATGGGAATCGCAGCCGGTCATCACGATGGCTGAAACACAAAATGCGGCCAGGGGCAGCAACAGGGAGGCGATGGATGGCATGTGCATAAGACATTGGAAGGAAGCCGAAGCCTATGACGTTTATGTGTCACATCAATGACATGACAAATACCCTTCGTTCATCTAATTCAACCTAACATATTCTTACTTAATGAAAGCTATTTTAAATGTTCCTGTCAAATGACGTTGGGACACTGCGGCACCGGCAAGAATCGCTTGACGGCTTAGGCAGCGCTTCGCTGTATGTGAAAGTTAACCAGGCGGTCCATAGCGATTCGTTAGCCGGTCCCCCAACGACAGAGACCTATCGATGAATAAGAAACTCGTCCTCGCCGTGCCACTCACGGCGTCGATCGCACTCGGCTTGTACGCGTGCGGCGGCAATGACGACAACCATACCGACCTCAACTCGGTGAAGAACATTGTCGTGATCTATGCGGAAAACCGCAGCTTCGACAACCTCTACGGCAACTTCCCGGGCGCCAACGGTTTGCAGAACGTCACCGCCGCGAGCGCACAACAGCTCGACCGCGACGGCAGCGTGCTTGCCACGTTACCGCCCATCTGGGGCGGTCTGACTGGCACAGGCGTGACGCCTGCGGTAACCGAGGCCATGACGGCACGCTTGCCGAATTCGCCTTTCGCTATCGACGATCCGGCTGGTTTCAACACGCCTTTGTCTTTGACGACACGCGATCTGTATCACCGTTTCTATGAAAACCAGATGCAGATCGATGGCGGCAAGAACGACAAGTTCGCCGCGTGGGCTGACTCGGGCGGTTTTGTCATGGGTCACTACAACACCAACGCCGACAAGCTGCCGCTGTACAAGGTCGCCCAGCAATACACGCTCGCCGACAACTTCTTCATGGGTGCATTCGGCGGATCGTTCCTGAACCACCAGTGGCTTGTTTGCGCGTGCACGCCGGTCTATCCGAACGCGGACAAGAGCGTGGCGGCGGGATCGATTTCATCGGTGAATGCTGACGGGCTATCGTTGAAACTGACGACCGCCTCGCCCGCTTCCGCCATCACGGGCATCCCGAAGTTCGTCAACTCAGGCAACTTGACGCCGGACTTCTTCGCCATCAATACGATGCAGCCCGCGTATCAGCCGAGCGGCAACGCGCCACCGACAGGCGGCGATCCGGCGCTTGCCGATCCGGCCGTGGCGACCACGCTGCCGCCGCAAACGCAGACGCATATAGGGGACTTGTTGAACACGGCGAATGTTTCGTGGGCCTGGTACGGCGGCTCGTGGGGCGCGGCGTTGGCGGATCGCACGAAGATCAGCGGCTCGACAAATTCAGTGCCGAATTTCCAGACGCACCACCAGCCGTTCAACTATTTCGCCGACCTGGCTCCGGGAACGACGAACCGCGCGCAGCACTTGCTGGATGGCGGCACGGACGGCGCGGGGTTCATCGCGGCGATCGATGCAGGCACCCTGCCCTCTGTCGCGTTCTATAAACCGCAGGGCAACTTGAACGAGCACGCGGGTTATACGGACGTGGCATCGGGCGATGCGCACATCGCTAATGTGATTGCGCATTTGCAGGCGAGCCCGCAGTGGAAGAACATGGTCGTGGTCGTGACGTACGACGAAAACGGCGGCTTCTGGGATCACGTCTCGCCGCCCAAGGGTGACCGTTGGGGTCCGGGTACGCGCATTCCGGCGCTCGTGATTTCGCCGTACGCGAAGAAGGGTTTCGTCGATCACACGCAATACGATACAACGTCGATCCTGCGTTTGATCACCACACGGTACTCGTTGCCGAAGCTGCCGGGTCTGACAGCACGCGATGCAGCAATGGTCGCGGCAGGCGGCAAGCCGATGGGCGATTTGACGGCGACGCTGCAGTTCTGAAGTTGAGGTTTTGCTAGCTGTAATGTATTAAAGCGCGATGGGGTTATTAACCCATCGCGCTTTTTTTTAACCGCTTTGTACCCGGCACAGCCCCTACATATTGATCTGTCCGCCCAACTCAACAACCCGATTAGGCGGCAAGCTGTAATACTCGGCCGCTTGCGCCGCATTGCGACCGAGGAACGCGAACAGCTTCTCGCGCCAAAGCGCCATCGCCTTGCTTTCACCCGTTGCACGAATCGTGTCGCGGGCGAGAAAGAACGAGGTATCGGCGGCGTCGTAGGTCCAGCCCGGAATCTGCTTCTGGATCAGCGTCAGAAGCACCGGCACGTCAGGAATCTCCATGAAGCCGTGACGCACCCGGACCGCGTAACAACCATCGCCAAGGTCCTCCACCACGGCCTTATCGGCGTCCCTGACATGGGGCACGTTATCCGTCGTGCCCGCAAGAAAGATGTTCGTCTTGTGCAGCACGCGGTTGTGCTTGAGGTTATGCATGAACGCCGTCGGGGTCATGCCGGCCACACCGCCCGGGAACACGGCAGTCCCATCCACGCGCGACGGCGGATGACTGCCCCGGCATAGCGAATGAATGATTTCCTTGAGTGGCAAGTTATCTGATTTCATCCGGTCGATCAGCGTTTCGCGTCCCTTGTGCCACGTCGTCATGACCGTGAATAACGTAGCGCCCGCGAGCAGCGGAAACCAGCCGCCGTCGAGCACCTTGCTGACGTTACTCGACACGAACACCGCATCGACAACCGCAAACGGCCCGATAACAAGCGCCGTAGCCAGCGGTTTCCAGTGCCAGAGGCAGTGCGTGATGAAGTACATCAGCAGGGTCGTGAGCAGCATGGTGGAGGCCACCGCGATACCGTAGGCAGACGCGAGGTTATCGGATGATTTGAAGAACACCACCAGGAATACGACAGCCGCGAACAACGAGAGATTGATGAACGGCACGTAGACCTGGCCGATCTCATGCGTCGATGTATGGACGATCGGAATGCGCGGCAGGAAACCAAGCTGCACGGCTTGCTTCGTCATGGAGAACGCGCCCGAGATCACCGCCTGCGACGCGATGATGGTTGCAGCCGTCGCCAGGATGACGAGCGGGACAAGTCCCCAGGCGGGAGCCGACTCGAAGAACGGTTGCTTGAGCGTTTCGGGATGCATCATCACAAGCGCACCCTGACCGAAATAGTTCATGACAAGACTCGGCCAGACGAGGAACATCCAGGCGAGACGAATCGGCTTCTTACCGAAGTGCCCCATGTCCGCGTACAAGGCTTCGCCTCCGGTCAGCGCCAGGAAGACCGAGCCCAGCACGATGAACGCAGTGCCCGGGCTATGAGCCAGGAACGATATCGCGAAAGTCGGCGAAGCCGCTTCAAGAATGACCGGATGCTGGACGATATGCAGCAGACCCAACGCGGCCAAGGTCACGAACCACACCACCATGATCGGCCCGAAGACCTTCCCGACCGCACTGGTGCCATGTTTCTGGATGGCGAATAAACCCGTCAGGATAACCAATGAAATGGGCACGATCCAGGCAGTGAGTTGAGCATCGATCAACGTCACGCCTTCAACCGCCGATATGACGGAAATAGCCGGCGTAATCATGGAGTCGCCATAAAACATGGCCGCGCCGAACACGCCCAGCGTCAGCAGGACATTACGCAAGCGCTCGGGAGCCACGCCCGATGCCAGCGCGGTCAGTGCAAGAATGCCGCCTTCGCCGTCATTGCCCGCGCGCATGACAAAGCTGACGTACTTCAGCGTGACAACGATCAGGATGGACCACAGGATCAGCGACACGATGCCGAAAACGTTAGTCTGACTAACGCCGCCCGCGGCCTTGAGGCATTCCCGAAGTGTGTAAAGCGGACTTGTGCCGATGTCTCCAAAAACGACACCGACAGCACCGAGCATGAGAACGGGTGCACCTTGTACAACTTTGGTCGAAGAATTTGCGACGGATGCTGACATATGCCTTTCGCTCGATTTGTTAATCACCACCGCTAACCGGGATGGCCCACAGGCTAACCGGTTTCATGGGCATGGACCTCAGCATTTACACCAAGCGCGCTTAATCATTCCCAGAACATCTCATAACAATAATCGCGAAAAATGACGGTGAGTGATGTAAAGAAAATGCAAAGCGCGCGCGTTTGACTAGCGCGAGCAGGATCGGGACTGGGACCGGGACGCGGCACGTGTCGCGCCTGCTGCTTGCGCCAACTTGTTGGCGCGCACTGCGTCGGGTACGCTTGCCGCTTACTAAAGGCCCTGCGTACTCACTATGAAAAAATTAGTCAGGCTGGAATTGCAGCAGATCCATCCAACGCAGATAACCGCCGGAATGCTGGAAGTCGATGAGAAACGCAAACACTTCGCGTCCCTGCCTGCAGAAGCATTGAAGCGCGCGCTCAAGGCCCTGCCTATTCCCGCTGTGTTGGGCCGGGATGGCACTCACTTCGCGACCGACCATCATCACCTTGCACGGGCGCTATTCGACGCCCAGATTAATTATGCTTACGTTGAGGTCATGGCCGACCTGTCGAAGCTGAAAGGCGATGCCTTCTGGCTGGAGATGGCGAACCGCCGCTGGGTGCACCCTTATGACGAGCACGGCATCCTGCATGGCGTTGCCGCAATTCCTTCTAATGTCTCGGGGCTGATAGACGATCCGTACCGAAGCCTTGCAGCGTTTGTGCGCAACGCGGGGGGCTACATCAAGACGCCTGAACCGTTTGCCGAATTTCAGTGGGCAGATTTCTTTCGGACTCGCGTCCGCTTGTGGAGCACATCGTTTCAATTCAGCGCCGCCGTACAGCAGGGGGTGCATCTTGCCAGAAGTCCGGACGCGTTGGTGCTGCCGGGGTTCTACAAAAGCAAGGTTGGTGGTGGCGCAAACTCGCGCTCTTGAAATTTGAGCGTGGTTCGCACCGGAAGTGAGCTGGAATTTTCTCGCGGGAAACAAATAGCGCACCAAACAAAAACGCCGTTGGACCCTTTGCGAGTCCAACGGCGTCAACCTACTTTTCAACGAACCTTGCGTCGAAACCTTAATGAGCCGGGAACGACCGCAACTTCTCTGACCGGCTCGGATGCACGAGCTTGCGCATCGCCTTGCTTTCAATCTGGCGAATCCGCTCACGCGTCACATCGAACTGCTTGCCGACTTCCTCAAGCGTATGGTCGGACACGGTGTCGATACCAAAGCGCATGCGCAGCACCTTCGCTTCACGCGGCGACAATGAATCCAGCGCGTCCTTGATCGCCAGACGCATGTCAGCGTGCATGGCGGCATCGGCCGGCGATTCGGTGTTCGAATCTTCGACCATGTCGCCCAGCGTGGTATCGCCGTCTTCGCCCAAAGGCGTTTCAAGCGAAACCGGTTGCCGCGCAATCTTGAGAATGCTGCGAACCTTTTCTTCCGACAAATCGAGGCGAACCGCCAGCACCGACGGATGCGCTTCCTGTCCCGTTTGCTGCAGGATTTCGCGCGATACGCGGTTCAGCTTGTTGATCGTCTCGATCATGTGCACCGGCACGCGAATGGTCCGGCCCTGATCGGCGAGCGAACGCGTCACAGCCTGACGGACCCACCACGTGGCGTACGTCGAAAACTTCCAGCCACGCCGGTATTCGAACTAGTCCACGGCCTTCATCAAGCCAATGTTGCCTTCCTGGATGAGATCCAGGAAATGCATGCCGCGGTTCACGTACTTCTTCGCGATCGAGATCACCAGACGCAGATTCGCTTCCGTCATTTCGCGCTTCGCCTGACGCATCTTGTGCTCGGCGGATGTCATCTGCTTGTTCAGCGCCTTCAGTTGCAACAGCGGCAACATCAGGTTCGACTCAATCTGGATCAGCTTCTGCTGTTCCGCCTGAATGGCCGGCAGGCTGCGTTCCAGCGCCTTGCCGTAGGCGCTCGAGGCCGTCGCGTGACGCGTTGTCCACTCAAGATCAGTTTCGTGGCCCGGGAATACTTCCACGAACTTCTCACGCGGCATGCCCGCCAGGTCGACAGCAATCTTCAGGATGCGGCGCTCGATGGTGCGGACCTGTTCGACTTGCTCGTGGACCTCGGCGCACAACCGGTCGATGGTACGAGCGGTAAAGCGGATAGTGGCCAGTTCGCGCTGGATGTGTTCCTGCACGCTGGGCCAGTCACCGGTACGCGAATCGTCGGCGATATAAGCCTTATGAAACTCGTCGAAATGATCCCGGACGTTCGAGAAAATAGGCAGGCAATCGCGCAGTAAATGCTTGAGGCGCGTTGCGTTCGCACGCGTTGCCTGCTCGTCTTCGGTCTCGCCGTCTTCGTCGTCGCTTTCCGACGCGAGTTCAGCTTCGTCGAGTTCAGCGTCGGTATCGGCATCCGCCGCCACCGCGTCTTCGTCCAGCGTGGTGTCCTTGAAGCCATCGACCAGTTCGTCGATGCGCAGCTCGCCCGCGACAATCTTGTCCACGGTCGTGAGCAGCGTGATCACGGTCGACGGGCACGTGAATGCCGCCTTGATCATCTCGCCAAGACCATCTTCAATGCGCTTCGCGATTTCGATCTCGCCCGCACGGGTCAGCAGTTCAGTGCTGCCCATTTCGCGCATATACATACGCACGGGATCGGTCGTCCGGCCGAATTCCGAGTCAACGGTCGCCAGTGTGACTTCCGCTTCTTCGTCCGACTGCTCGTCCGACACCGCCGTGGGGGCGGAATCGTTCAGCAGCAGCGTTTCCGAGTCAGGCGCTTCTTCATAGACGGCCACGCCCATGTCGCGGAACGTGCTGACAATGGTTTCGATAGCCGATGTCTGAGCAAAGTTACCCGGCAGGTGATCGTTGATCTCTGCGTGGGTCAGGAAACCTTGCTGTTTTCCCAGCTGAATCAACGCCCGCATCTGGCGTTGACGTTCATCGGCCTGCTCGGGCGAGCAAACGCTTTCGTCCATTGGCCGCGACAACTTGTCGGCGGACCCACGGCGGGCTTTCGATTTTTTTGCAGGAACGCCGTTGCCGGCGGTAGATTCGGTTGGATCAAAACTTGTCATACATTTCCTCGACAGCTTTGCTCTGTAATAACAAACCAGTGCACAAGCGGTTAGACACGAGCACTACCGTGACGACCGACGGGATCATCACCTCGGGTTCAGCTATTCAGCTTATTCAGCCATTCGATGCGTTGATTCGAGCAAAACTGAATCAGTTTGGAGGCGGGGCGCGCTAACGAGCGCAGTATTCGCGCGGGTCGTACAGTTTATAGCAACTTGGTTGCTGCTAGTGCGGTAAACGCCAATATCAGGCGTATTTAGTAGCCAGATGCAGAAAAACTACAACATTTAGCTCGGACAAGCATTCATTTGCGGACGAATTAGCCCGAATCAAGGCCGTGCGAGCCACATGAAGTCCGCTAATCGAGCCTAAAAAAGCAGCGCTATTCCGACCCTGATTAAACCATTTGCTCAATGACGGGACGATTCTCGTCGACTTTGCCTCCGGAGAGGTTGTTTTTTCGGACGGCAACATGGCAAGGGACCGTGCGCGCGAACCTCGCTGGCTGTCTGATTGGCGATAACGCCTATTTTAATCGCATTGCAATCAATCGCATTTCAATGCGATTTTTTTCTCCCTATCCTCTTTTTCAGACGCGGCGCTTCCGATGATCCGTTGATGATCCGGGAGGCCTCCGATGCCTATCGAGGAACTGGAATGAATAACGTCACGGCGTTGACCGCAGCCCTGAAAGCGGAACTTGGCGCCGATGCAGTGCTGACAGCCGAATCCGACCTCGCGCCTTTCACGGAAGACTGGCGAGGCCGCTACAAGGGTCCGGCAGCAGCAGTCGTTCAGCCTTCGAACACCTCGCAGGTATCGGCCGTGGTGCGTTTGTGCGCGGCGTACGGCGTCCCGGTCCTGCCACAAGGCGGCAACACCAGCCTGTGCGCGGGCGCGGTACCGGCGAACGTGGGCGTGCCGCCAGTAGTCATTAACCTGACCCGCATGCGGCGTATCCGCCATATAGATGCCGCCAACGGCTCGATGGAAGTCGAAGCCGGCTGCGTGCTGAAAACCATCCAGGACGCGGCAGCCGCCGAACAACGTTTGTACGCGGTCAGTCTGGGCGCCGAAGGTTCGTGCCAGATCGGCGGGAATTTATCGACGAATGCAGGAGGCACCGCCGTCCTGCGCTACGGCAACACGCGCGACAACGTGCTGGGTCTGGAAGTCGTGCTCGCCGACGGGACCGTCTGGAACGGCCTGCGCGCCTTGCGCAAGGACAACACGGGGCTCGACCTGAAGCACTTGTTCATCGGCACGGAAGGCACGCTCGGCATTATCACGGCGGCTACGCTGAAACTGCATCCGCTGCCGGCACAACACGCGCTCGCGTGGTTCGCCCCCGTCGATCCCGCCGCCGCGCTGCACATTCTGGGGATGTTCCAGGCCGCGTGCGGATCACGGCTCAGCGCCTTCGAGATGATCAACCGCCGCCAGCTCGAACTCGTGATCGAGCATGTTCCCGGCCGCCGCAATCCGCTTGCGGACATGCATGAATGGCACGTGCTGGTCGAACTCGGCGACACCCACGGCGGCGAGGAGATGTCCGCCCTCTTGCAGCAAACGCTCGAACACGCAGCCGTTGCCGGGTTGATCCACGACGCCATCCTCGCCAGCAACGAGACGCAACGCGCCACGCTCTGGGAACTCCGCCACAGCGTGTCCGAAGCCAACAAGAAGGGCGGCGTGGGCCTGACGACCGACTGCGCGGTGCCGGTGTCGGCGGTGCCGTTGTTTATTGAGCGTGCCACGCAAGCGGTGCATGCCATCGCTCCCGGGCTGGACGTTGTCGTGGTCGCGCATCTTGGCGACGGCAACGCGCATTTCATCCCCTTCTTCACCTTCGACGCCTGGCGGCAACTCGCCGACCGCTCCTCAATGGCCCACACCCTGCGCCGCTGCGTGAACGATGTCGCGCACGAATTGCGCGGCACGTTCAGCGCCGAGCATGGCATCGGCCAAACCGGGCTGCCGGAGATGGCGCACTACAAATCCGCCGCTGAACTCGGCCTGATGCGCGCGGTGAAGAACGCGCTCGATCCCCACAACCTCTTAAATCCGGGACGTTTGTTGCCCTGAGTTTTTGGGTCCCGCTCTTGATCCTCTTGGGACCATCCGATCCGGGCCACAGAAGAAGCCTGGACGTTCGCATCACAGCCTTTCTGTTTCTATCCACACCCTTGGAGCCGACATGAAAAAGCAGCCCGCACGCGATGAGACTCAACAGCCTGAACAACCCGGCCGCCGCACGGTCATCAAGACTGCCATTGCCGGCGCTGCTGCGGTGGCGTTCCCGTCCGTCTGGACGCCTTCGCGGGCGGCGAACAAACGAATCGTCATTCGCGACGATGGCGGCATTTATACCAAGGCATACGGCGCGGTTTTCTACAAGCCGTTCACGGAGAAGACGGGCATTGAAGTGATCGGCGTGCAAGCCAATGCCGAGCCGACCGCGCAAATCAAGAGCATGGTCGAGACCGGCAGTTACACATGGGACATGGCCAAGATCAGCCAACCAGCGATCCTTCTGTTGACGGGCGGCGGCAAGGAATATCTGGAGAAGCACGGGCTCGAGGCAGACCCGGTGATCGCGAAAATTCCATCGCAATACATGTCGCCGTATGGCGTTGCCACCAACATATATACCACCGTGCTCGCGTACCGCACCGATGCCTTCAAGGGCCGGAAAGCCCCCAGTTCATGGGCCGATATGTGGAACGTCAAGGACTATCCGGGTCGTCGTGGTCTGCGCAAGTACCCGTTCGATACCTTCGAAGAAGCGATGATGGGCGACGGCACACCGACCTCACAGGTTTATCCGGTCAACTTCGACAAGGGCATCACGAGCCTCGACAAGATCGCCAAACACATCGATGTCTGGTGGACCACGGGTTCGCAAGTCGAACAGATGCTGGGCTCCGGTGAAGTGGACATGATCAGCACGTGGGTATCCCGGGCGCAATCGGCTATTGCGAACGGTGCGCCAGTGGCGATCGTCTGGAACCAGAACATCTGGGGCGTCGACAACTGGTCAATTCTCAAAGGCACGCCTAATGCGGCCGCTTGCCGCGAGTTCATCAAGTTTGCCTCCGATCCGAAACGTCAAGCCTCACTCGTCGAATATTTTCCAGCCGGTGTTACGCAACCCGAAGCATTTAACTATATCAAGCCCGAGATCGCGAAGAACTGCCCGACGTTCCCGGAGAACATGAAGAACGGCCTGCACATCGATGCGAAGTTCTGGCAGGACAAACAAAGCGTCGCACTCGAGCGGTTCAATAGCTGGATCCTGACCTGAGCGCTGTTTTCATCGCTTCTTTTGTGTTTTCACCGCCACGGATGCCGATTTCATGCCTGCCTCGAACCTTCAAATCACGGGACTCTGCAAGCGTTATGGCGACTTCGTCGCCCTCGCGCCGACCGATCTCGATGTCGCGCAGGGCGAATTCCTGACCCTGCTCGGACCCAGCGGCTCGGGCAAGACGACGCTGCTCAGCCTGATCGCAGGGCTCGCGCAACCGGACGATGGTCAGGTGCGGATCAATGGTGTTGACGTGACATATGGCGCGCCGTATGAGCGGGACATTGGCATGGTGTTCCAGAACTACGCGCTGTTCCCGCACATGACGGTAGCGCAGAACATTTCGTTCCCGCTGCAGATGCGCAAGACCGACGCCCGAGCGACGCGTGAGAAGGTCATGCAGGCGCTTGAAATGGTGCATCTGCCCCATGTTGCGGGACGTTATCCGCGCGAATTGTCGGGCGGTCAGCAGCAACGCATTGCGCTCGCGCGCTGCATGGTCTACCGGCCGTCGATCATCCTGATGGACGAACCGCTCGGTGCGCTGGACAAGAAATTACGCGATCAGATGCAACTGGAGATCAAGCGGATTCATCGCGACCTGGGCACGACGATTGTCTACGTCACGCACGACCAGGAAGAAGCGATGACCATGTCCGACCGCATCTGCCTGATGAATGCCGGTGCGATTGCGCAACTTGGCACGCCAGCGGACCTGTATTTCCGACCGAAGAGCGTGTTTGTCGCGGACTTCCTTGGCGAATCGAATTTGCTCGATGCGGTGGTCACCGGACGCCGCGGCGATCAGGTGCAGATCAGCGTGCAGGGCGGCGCCAGCGTCAACGCGATGGCGTACGACTCAGTGATCCGCGACGGCAAGCAGGTGAAGCTGATGCTGCGTCCGCAGAACCTGCAGATCCACGATGGACCGCCGGCTGAGTCGATCAACGGTGGCACGTTGTCGGCGAAGCTCACGGACATCATGGTGACGGGCAGCATAACGAAGCTTTATTTGCAGTCGCATATCACCAATTCTCCGCCACTCGTTGCAGCTTTTCCCACCAACCGGCTCGGCCGCCAGTACGAGATCGGGCAGACGCTCGGGCTTTCGTGGCTGACCGCCGACGCTGTTGCCATCGCGGAGTAGGAGATGAATCGTGCCGCCCTGAGCGCTGAGCAAACCCATCCCGACGCACCGCCACCACGCCCTGCCCGATGGCGCGCGTGGGTCCGGCCCGGCGCAATGAGCGCGCCGATCATCGTATTGCTGCTGGTGATGCTCGTGTACCCCGTTGGCCAGCTGTTGCTGTTGAGCGTGCATAACGACAGCGGCTTTACGCTCGTCGAATACAAGCGGCTCTTTGCATCGTCGGTGTACGTGGACGTGTTGCTGATCACGCTGAAGGTTTCCTTGTGGACGACCTTCTTCTCCGTGCTCACGGGTTATCCGATCGCGTATCTGATTTCCTCGCTGACGCGCGAACGCAAGAACCGCCTGCTGTTCTGGGTCCTGCTCTCGTTCTGGACCAGCTTTCTCGTGCGCACGTTTGCATGGGTCGTACTGCTCGGGCGCAACGGCGTGATCAATCAAGTGTTGCTTGGACTTGGCATTATCGATCGGCCGTTGAGCCTGCTCTATAACTTTTCCGCCGTGATCGTGGGCATGGTCCACGCGCTGATGCCACTCGCGGTGCTGACCATGCTCTCGGTGATGGAGAACATCGACCGTCGCTTGCCAAGCGCTGCCGCCACACTCGGCGCGCGTCCGGGCACCGTGTTCTGGAAGGTGTATTTTCCGCTGTCGCTGCCGGGCGTCGCCGCCGGCGCGTTGATGGTGTTCGTCACGGCTATCGGCTTCTTCATCACGCCCACGCTGCTCGGCGGACGACATCAGACCATGATCACGCAACTGATCATCGACCAGGTGATGCAGGCGTTGAACTGGGGTTTCGCGGGGGCCATCTCGGTGCTGCTGCTCGCGGTCGTGCTGCTTGTGTTCCTGATCTATGACCGCATGGTGGGCCTCTCCACCATGGCCGGCGGCAGCTCGGCGGCGCGTAATCCGAAGCACGGCGGCTGGGCTGCCAAGCTTGGCGATGTGATCCTGACCGCGCTCGGCAACACGACCGATGCCGTAATCGGTCTAGTTCCCAAACGTCGCAAAAGTCGAAAGCGCCGCGCCGCCGAGGGCGAAAGCCTGACGCTGCGCGTAACCGTGATCTTGCTGCTTGTCTTCCTGAGCGCGCCAGCGTTCCTGATGATTCCGCTCTCGTTCGATTCCGCGTCAGGTCTCGCGTGGCCGCCGCACGGTTTCTCGTTGCAGTGGTATCGGCAGATCACTGATTCGCCGTTATGGATGCAGGCTATTACGCGCTCGATGCTGGTGGGTATCGGCACCGGCATTCTCTCGATGCTGATCGGCACGCCCGCCGCGTTCCTGCTGGTCCGCGGCGGCATGAAAGGCAAGGCGGCCATGCTCGCTTTCATCCTTGCGCCCATCGTGGTGCCGCGCATGATCATCGCGGTAGGCGTGTTCTATTTCTTCGCGAAGATTGGCCTGATCGGATCGTCGTTCGGCCTCGTGCTGGGGCACACCGTGGTGGCCGTGCCTTACGTGGTGATCACCATGATGGCCGTGCTGCGCAACTACGACACCCGACTCGACCTCGCCGCGCACAGCATGGGCGCGCGCCCGTGGGCCACGCTGCGCCGCGTCACGTTCCCCATTCTGGGCGCGGGGTTGATGTCGTCATTCCTGTTCGCATTCGCTACCTCCTTCGATGAACTGACCATCGCGCTGTTCTCGTCCGGCGGCTTGAGCACTACCCTGCCCAAGCAGTTCTGGGACGAAATCACGATGCAGATTTCGCCGGTCATCGCGGCTGTTTCCACGTGCCTGTTCGCCTTTATTGCAGCCTTGATCTGGGTCGCGGACCGGTTGCGCCGCCGCAGCCTCGCTTCTTGAATAACCTCGTTTTCCAGGACTAACTCATGCTTTCAGCACACCAACTGCGTGGCGTCTTGCCGGCCATTCCGACTCCCGTCAATCCCGACGACACCATCAACGCCGACGCCGCCCGCGCGCTCCTGCGCTATCTGCTGAAGCAGGGCGTGGACGGGGTCGTGCCGCTTGGCGGCACCGGTGAATACGGCGCACTCTCGCGCGCCGAGCGCGTTCGCATGGCCGAGATCACGGCGGAGGAGGCAGCGGGCAAGATCCCCGTTGTCGCGGGCGTGCTCGACCCTGGTTATCACGATGCCATGCAAGCGGGCAAGGACTTCGCGGCCGCCGGCGCCGATGGCCTGCTCGTGCTGACGCCCTAC
>NZ_JAQGMM010000086.1 GCF_028292365.1 Caballeronia sp. | reverse complement strand
CCTTGTTATGGGTGCGCCGACGCAGTTTTTCCCAAGCGTTTCGACGCAATGCGGCTAAGTGTAGGGCGGCGCAGCATGTGAGCGCATCGGGCGAAACCCCTTACTGGCGGCGTCGCTTATTCAACCGTTATTCATTCAGCGCCACGACCGACTGATCGATTGCACCAAAAATCGACTTGCCGGCTTCATCGAATATTTCGATCTTCACGCTGTCGCCGAACTTCATGAACTCCGTGGTGGGCGCACCGTGTTCGATGGTCTCCAGGCAACGCTTTTCGGCGATACAGCAGTAACCCCGCTTCGTATCCTTGTTCGAGACCGTGCCCGAACCGACGATCGATCCCGCGCGCACATTGCGTGTCTTCGCCGCGTGGGCGATCAACTCGCCGAAGTTGAACACCATGTCCGTGCCGCAATCGGGCTGGCCGACTTTCTTGCCGTTCCAGTGCACGATCATCGGCCGATGCACACGGCCCTCATGCCACGCATCGCCCAGCTCGTCGGGAGTAACCGCCACCGGGGAAAACGCCGTGGCCGGCTTGCTCTGGAAAAAGCCGAAGCCCTTGCCGAGTTCCCCGGGGATCAGGTTGCGCAGCGAGACGTCGTTGACCAGCATCAGAAGACGGACGTGCCTGAGGGCATCCGCGGGTTTGACGGCCATCGGCACGTCGGTCGTGATCACGGCCACTTCGGCTTCGAAGTCGATGCCATAAGCCTCCGATGCACACACGATATCGTCTTCAGGTCCGAGCAGATCGTCGCCGCCGCCCTGGTACATCAAGGGATCGGTCCAGAATTCGGGCGGCATTTCCGCTTTGCGGGCGCGTCGCACGAGTTCGACGTGGTTCACGTAAGCCGAGCCGTCCGCCCACTGGAACGCGCGCGGAAGCGGCGCCATGCAGGCTTTGGGGTCGAAAGCGAACGAGTGGCGCGCGCGGCCCTGGTTCAGCGAATCCGAGAGATCCAGTAATTGCGGCGCGTAAAAAGTCCAGTCGTCCAGCGCGCGTTGCAGCGTCGGCACGATTGCGTCGGCAATGGCGGCCGTGCGCAAATCACGCGATACGACGACCAGTTGGCCGTCGCGGGTTCCGTCCTTCAGCGTGGCAAGTTTCATAAGCCGTTTTGTACGTTTAGTGACGATGGAGGAAATCTATTTTACGATGGTGAATCATGTCGGGGCGGTTTTGGAACGATTCGGGCGGATAGGGGGAAATGGTTCGCTGCATTGGGCCGTTCGTTTGCAGGGCTGGTGAATGGCCACTTTGAGCGGCGATGCCGCTTGCCAGTTGCAGATCTCGCGTTCACCGTCTCTCCGCTGTACAGCCCTAAATAGGCCGCTCACGCGCCTCCGACCTAACCTTGTTTTGTGAAGCGGCTTGCGCCGTTATCGATTTCTCCATGCCCTCTCCCAGCCGTCCCGGTTCGTCCGCCTTGCCCGCGCTGCCCGCATCCGAACAGGCCGAAGCCGACGAAGCCCTCGACCTCGCAGACTGCACGAACTCCACGGACTCGAACGATACAGCCGACGCCGGCGAGGAAAAGTCCCGCTCCGGTATCCAGTCGATCGAAGTCGGCTTCCGCCTGCTCGACGTGCTGACCAACGAGCCGCGCGCCATGATGCTGCGCGATCTCGCCCAGCGTGCCGGCATGAGTCCTGCGAAGGCGCATCGGTACCTGGTGAGTTTCCTGCGGCTGGGCGCAGTCTCGCAGGATCCTGTTTCCGGGCGCTATGAACTCGGTGGCTTCGCGTTGCAGATGGGGCTGGCGCGCTTGGCCCGTGTCGATGGCGTGAAACTAGCGCGGATCGCGCTGACGGGGTTGCGCGACCGGCTGGACCTGACTGTGGGGATCGCGGTGTGGGGGAATCAGGGGCCCACTGTCGTGCACTGGATGGAGTCGAGCTATCCAGCGAAGGCATCGTTAAAACTGGGCGATGTCATGCCGCTGTTGTCATCGGCGACGGGTTTGCTGTTTGCGGCATGGCTACCGCGCAGCAAGACTCAAGTGATGCTCGATCGCGAGCTCGCCGCCACGCGGCAGTCGATGGCAGACATTGAGCCGGTGCTCGCCGAGATCCGTGCGCACGGCGCGGCGCGGGTGGAAGGCATGTTGTTGCCGACCATCCACGCGTTCTGCACGCCGGTGTTCGACTCGACCGGCGATCTCGCGCTCGGGCTGATTGCGCTCGGCCACGAAGGATCATTCGATACCCGCTGGGGCGGCGACATTGACACCGCCTTGCGCGAATGTGCCGGACAACTTTCCTACGAACTCGGGTATAAACCGGGCGAACGGTAAGACTTGAGGACGTACGATGCTCACGCGTGCGGAACATCGCGGCGTGCCCGCGAGTCATATGCGTTTCGCGTGGTCCTTGCGTGGTTCGATGATCATCCGGTGTTCTGTCATGATCGTTGCCGATTAATCTCCCTGCAGCGTTTTACTGCTTGCCCGACCACGCGCGTTTCCGAGCTAGCCGATGCCGTTCTTCCTGCTTCGCCGCCGTCGCGTTCTTTCCGGCGCATCGTCCGACAATTCATCCGCCGACCATTCCCTTCGATGGGTCGTGTGGCTGGTTGCGCTGCTCGTTGTTCTGGCGCTGCATTGGGTAGCCGGGCGATGGGTAGAGAGGAGCCGGAACGCATCGAATCCGGTGCCGGCTGAACATGTGCCGGTGCAGGTCGAGTTACTGACACCCAAGCCGGTAGCGCAAGCGCCGAAGCCTGTCGCACCGCCGCCCGTGGTCAAGCCTAAACCGGTGCCTAAGCCGGCTCTTAAGCCGGCGCCGCAACCCCAACCCACGCACGCCATCACGACACCGCAAACCGAACAGGTGGCACAAGCGGCGCAAGCCGCACAGGCAGCAGAGGCGGCTCAGGCGGCTCAAGCCGAACAAGCAGCGCAAGCAGCGGCCCAAGCCGCCGCGAAAGCAGCAGGTGACGCAGCCGCCTCTCAAGCAGCGGCTGCGGCTGCCAAAGCCGCGGCAACCGGCGATAAAATCAGCGTCCCGCCGTCAGGCGAACTTCGTTACGACACGCGGATCAATGGCGTGATGAACCAGACCGGCAACATCCACTGGGTCAACGATGGCCAGCACTACGAGATGGTCGTCTCCATCCCCTTGCCGTTCGTCGGACCCTATGTGTATTCCAGCAAGGGCCATATTGACGGCTTCGGCATTGCGCCCGAGCAGTACTCGGAGCAGCGCGGCCGCCGCGCTGCCGACATCACCGTCTTCGATCGCGCCACGAAACAACTGGTCTACACCCGCACGCCGAACAACCAGCCGCTTGCCGATGGTGCGCAAGACCGTTTCAGCGTTGTCATGCAGTTGTCGAGTCTGGTACGCGGTGCGCCTGACAGCTACAAGCCCGGGGTCGTGCGTCAATTCAGCGTAGCCGATAACGACAGCAACGAGATCTGGCCGATAGAAACCGTCGGCGATGAAAACGTGCAGACCGCTGACGGCAACGTACAGGCTCGCCATTTCACCCGCTTGCCACGACGCGAAGGCGATCGCCGGCGTCTCGACATCTGGCTTGCACCTGCATTGAGCTGGTTACCCGTGCGTATTCTGCAGACGGAGCCGAATGGTATGCAGATCGAAATGCTCTGGCGCGGCAAACTGCAACCGCCGTCCGCCACGCAGGGTCAATCGGGTGCGGGCACGCCGGATGCGTCTGCAGATGCAGCACCTGCTGCACCCGCACCCGACAAACCCTGACGTCTGCTCGATTTAACGCAGGCTTAAGTCTGGCCGAGTAAGCTTAAAAGCATAAAGATTCGACGAAAAATTCCGTTAAACAGGTGATGCCAGAACGTGCGCGGATGTGGGTGTATGAGGATAGTTCGATCCCGAACTGATACTGCCTCTGAAGAGAGCCAGTATGGAGGTGTCGGCTCAGCTGCCAGGCAGGTGTGAAACGGTTGGTAACGGTTGGTTGGCTATCGGTTGAGGGTTTTTGCCAAGCTAGCCGAAGCGATCCGAGATTTCGATCTGAGGGCGCAATCTACATCGATTAAAACGCCCAAGCGGGTCATTGCCTTAGATGCAGACGAAAGCGGTGATAGATTCGATCAGGAATGCAAGAATCGCAATACTTTATGCGTCATGTCTGTCCCTAGTAGAAGAAACACAGCGTTTCACGGCACTTCTGGAAACATTTTTGCGGGAGAATGTGTCTAACAAAGGTCCTCGATGGGCTTTCGGTCTCAACGTCGAGGCCACCCCTTGAATTCCAACCCAAACGCTCAATGTAAGACGTTGAAACGCCTTACGGGCAAACAGGAATAAGGAGTGTCGCCATGCAAATGATCTACAACAGCCCTAACTATTGTGTAGTCGAATTCCCGCCGCAGGACAATCATCTCGCGATGAAAGCGGGGGGTTACGAGATCGTGGACAAGACCATGCAGCGCGAAATCTTCATTGACGGCGCACTCGCTGCGCGTTTTCGCGAGCATGTCCAGAAGTTGATGCAGGAAGAACAATCGTTGGAAGACGTGGACGAGTTCCTCGGTCAGTTCGACATCTTGATGAACCAGCCGGTGATCCTTCACTAGAAGTCGTTCGAAGCTTTGCAGTAAGAACACCCAGCGACACCCCCTCAAAACCCCGCCACGAAAGTGGCGGGGTTTTTTGTTCATGGCGCTTGATTGTCCGGTGTTTTTGAAAGCGCCATAAGAAAGCGGTCGTGCCCCACTACAGATACAATGTTGGGCTATTTAAGCCTGTTTGGAGCCATGTGAATCATGAATCCGTCCCTCGAAACTGTCGCCCCGAAATCTGCCGCAGAGCGCCGCCCGTACACGCGCGGCGCCGTGTTGCCAGCCCTTTTGCAACAGCGCATTCTCATTCTCGACGGCGCGATGGGCACCATGATCCAGCGCTACAAGCTCGATGAAGCCGGGTATCGCGGAGAACGTTTTGCCGATTATCCACGCGATATCAAGGGCAACAACGAGTTGCTGTCGATCACGCAGCCGCATGTGATTCGTGAGATCCACGACCAGTATCTGGCTGCCGGCGCGGATATTCTCGAGACGAACACCTTTGGCGCGACGACCGTGGCGCAGGCCGATTACGGCATGGAATCGCTGGCGATCGAAATGAACATGCAGTCGGCGAAGCTGGCGCGCGAGGCTTGCGACAAGTACTCGACGCCGGACAAGCCGCGCTTTGTCGCGGGCGCGATCGGGCCGACGCCGAAGACAGCGAGCATCTCGCCGGACGTCAACGACCCGGCCGCCCGCAACGTGACCTTCGACGAACTGCGCCAGGCCTATTACGAGCAGGCGAAGGCGCTAATGGATGCGGGCTGCGATCTGTTCCTGGTTGAAACCATCTTCGACACCCTGAACGCCAAGGCCGCGTTATTCGCGCTCGATCAGCTGTTTGAGGATACGGGTGAACTCCTGCCGATCATGATTTCCGGCACGGTGACCGATGCTTCGGGGCGCATTTTGTCGGGACAGACGGTCGAGGCGTTCTGGAACTCGCTGCGCCACGCGAGGCCGTTGACGTTTGGTTTGAACTGCGCATTGGGTGCGGCGCTGATGAGGCCGTATATCGCGGAATTGTCGAAGCTCTGCGACACGTATGTATCCTGTTATCCGAATGCGGGTTTGCCAAATCCGATGAGCGACACCGGCTTCGATGAAACGCCCGATGTCACGTCGAGCTTGCTGAAGGAATTTGCGCAGGCAGGATTGGTGAATCTGGCGGGTGGATGCTGCGGAACAACGCCGGAACATATCGCGGAAATCGCGAAGGCATTGGCCGATGTAAAGCCACGGAAGTGGCCGTCGCATTATCGTGAAGCCGCCTGACTCCCTGACTGCCTGGCACGAAGCCCAAACCCCTCGACAAGACAATTACGCTGCAACGCCCAGAGACACCATGACCGATCACACCATGCGCCTTTCCGGCCTCGAGCAGTTCAACGTCACCGACGGTTCGCTCTTCATCAACGTGGGCGAGCGGACCAACGTGACGGGATCGAAGGCGTTCTCGCGCATGATCCTCAACAACCAGTTCGACGAAGCGCTGGCTGTTGCGCGCCAGCAGGTTGAGAACGGCGCGCAGATCATCGACATCAACATGGACGAGGCCATGCTCGATTCGAAAGCGGCCATGGTCCGATTCCTGAACCTGATCGCGTCCGAACCGGACATCTCGCGCGTGCCGATCATGATCGACTCGTCGA
>NZ_JAQGMM010000079.1 GCF_028292365.1 Caballeronia sp. | reverse complement strand
GCGCGGATCTTCAACACTTACGGACCACGGATGCATCCATGCGATGGCCGGGTAATCTCCAACTTTATGATGCAGGCGCTTGCGGGCAAGCCGATCACGATTTACGGTGACGGTTCGCAAACACGATCCTTCTGTTACGTGGACGACATGATCGACGCATTCATTCGCCTGATGGACTCGCCAGAAGACATAACGGGCCCAATGAATCTGGGCAATCCTCATGAGTTGTCGATGCTGGAGATCGCACGGCGCATTGTTGCGTTGACAGGGTCATCGTCGGAGATCGCCTTCGCGCCGTTGCCTATGGACGACCCTTGTCATCGGCAACCGGACATCCGATTCGCAATCGACACGCTAGGATGGGAACCGGAAACCGGACTCGACGAAGGCCTGAATCGCACGACGCGTTATTTCCGCCGCTTTACGCAGGAAGCGGCGGTTCGGTCAGATCTCGGTTTACCCGCATGAGCAGGCAACGGCTGACGGAAGCGACCGGACAACACAGCTACGCGCATTCACCGAAGTCTCTGATCCGACGTGATGCCTCTGTTGCGCACGCCCCGAAAGGGGCCCGTCGTCCTTCGATTGGGTGGCGTGCATCGTTAGAATGCGTTCGGCCGACAGTAGTTAATCAGCCGCTACGCCCTTCTGCTTTGCAAGATCCTGTGCCATCTGATAATGCTGCTGGATCGTCGGCAATGCTTTCTGAGCGGCCTTCTTCAGATCGGCGTTCTGCCCGTCCGATATCTCTTTCTGAAACGCATCCACCGCTTGCTTGTGCCCTTCCAGCCCGACCTTGCTGATGTAGGCGTTGTCAAACTCCTTATTCTTCAGCGGCTTGAGCGAATCAAGTACCGAGGTGTCTGAGTTGTCCTTCGGGACCGTTACACCCTTGGGCGCCGCCATCTTCAATTGCACCGTCAATTTGGTGTGATCCATCATCATGTGGCGCGCAAACGCCTTGACATCCTTGTCGCTGGAACGGGTCATGGCGAGCTTGCTCGCATCTATCTCGGTAGACGAGGAACTCGACGCTGCTTGCACAAACGCTTTATCTGCATCCGACAACGGATTGGCCGCCGTGGTAGATGCAGCTTCGGTCGCGTTCTGCGCATGAACCAACGGTGCACTCGTGACTAGACAAGCAGCGAGCAGCGCAAACAATGGGATTGTTTTCATTCGTTTCTCCGTAAATCGATGATGTCGATAGTCGTAGTTTGTACCTTCGAGTTCCAGCAACCGCCGTTCCCAAAAACCGCGATTTAAATTCGGCAATAGCGACGTACCTCCAAAGCTTCCGATGGCGTCCGTATCGATGAGCGGGATCGCCGTGGCCCCGCTGCCCGCGCAGCGCGGTTGTAAAGCGGAAAGATATTTCCTACGTCAATCGCGAGGCGCTTCGACCGGAAGCGACCGCTTGTGCCTCGTCGCCGCGTAGAACCGGCGCAGCGTCGTGAACACTTCGTCACTCACCTCTTTTCCTTCGAGAAAGTCGTCGATGTTTTCGTAAGTAATGCCATAGCTGTCCTCGTCGGGACGCTGCGGCGTGAGCGTCTCCAGGTCCGCCGTAGGCACCTTCAAGACAAGGCGTTGATCTCCACCCATCGAGCGCGCAAGTGCGCGGACGCGGCGCTTGGTCAGCCCCGACAGCGGCAGGATGTCCGCACCGCCATCGCCGAACTTCGTGAAAAAACCCATGAGCGATTCGGCTGCGTGATCGGTGCCGATCACCAAGCCGCGTCGCGCGCCGGCAATGGCGTATTGCGCGATCATGCGCTGGCGCGCCTTGATGTTGCCAAGCACAAAATCCTCCTGGAAATCGTCCACGTATTGCGCGCCTCCCCGCTCGAGGGAGCGCAGCATCTCATCCGATGGGCTCTTCACATTGATCGTGAGCGTTTCGTCTGGGCGGACGAACTGCAGCGCAAGTTGTGCGTCTTCCTCATCGCGCTGGTCCCCGTACGGCAGTCGCACGGCGACGAAATGTGCCTCATAGCCGCGCGCGCGAAGGCGCTCGACACTCAATTGCGCGAGACGCCCCGCCGTCGACGAATCCACGCCACCGCTTATGCCGAGGACATAAGTTCGAAGTCCCTGTGAAATCAGATAGTCGGACAAGAACGCAATGCGCCGCTCGCGTTCCGAATCGGTGTCGAAGTCTTGGCGAACGCCCAGTTCGCGGATGACCTGCTGCTGCCAGTCCCGCCGTTCGCTCTTGCGTTCAGTCATGCTCGCCTCCGTTTCGCTTCGCTCGGTGTCTCGGCAGACGGTTGAAATGATGCTCGATGCGCGACAACGCATAGAGCGCCGCGGCGCGTCGAACTTCGTTGCGCTCGCCATCGAACGCCTTAGTCTCGCTGAAGGTCACGATCTCGCCGCCCCGCACCTTGTAGGACCATGCGAAGCACTGCGTGCCCGGCGGTGGACCGTCGCCCGGAGCAGCGTCCGCCACACCCGTGTTTGACACGGCAACATCCGCGCAGCACGCTTCTTGGTTAAGCGCTCCCTCCGACATTTCGCGCGCGACTTCCTCGCTCGTCAGGCCATAACGCTTCATGGTTTCTTCGCGTACACCAAGGAAACCCGATTTTCCCGTAGGTGAATAGGCCACGAAGCCCACATCCAGACAGCTTCCGCTCCCCGGCACAGACGAGATCAGGGACGCGATATAGCCCGCTGTACACGACTCGGCGGTCGCGAGCTTCAAACTGCGGGAGGTCAGAAAATAAACGGCTTGCCTGGGGATATCCACTGTTTCCACCTCCTTCGTATTGCTGTCAATTCGCCGACAATGCAAGTGACTAGCAATCGCTGCACCAAGGGCGCCGGACGGTAGGATACCTATCTTTAAAGTGGGTATTGCAACGGCATCGAGGGGGGTCGCGGCAGGAGTGTGGACATTCATCGATGATGCGAGCATTCGATAAAATGTCGGGAGAGCGAGCTCGGTCCGGCGAGCATTCCACGCTCTGCTCCGATGCATCGAATTCGCGGGCGTGCCCCGACTTCTCGACCTCGCCGTCGCCGATGTCATCGCGAGCCGTGCGGCCCATCCAGTGCGACTCGTCGATTGCTCAGTCAGGCACATCTTACAAGAGCGGGTTTGCACACGTTCCGTGCGACTGGGATGACGACCAGATTTTTAACTTATTCCTC
>NZ_JAQGMM010000025.1 GCF_028292365.1 Caballeronia sp. | reverse complement strand
AAACCCGCATTGAAACTTGCATCAGCCGGTGACCGGGAAAGACCAACGCTCAGAGTGTTTTGGCACCAAAGGTGTCGCACTGCCCGAGATCGCCTGTCGCCAGTCCGCGATTCAACCAGCGCTGCCGCTGCGCGCTCGTGCCGTGAGTAAACGCTTCGGGCACCACGCGTCCTTGCGTCTCCTTCTGCAGCCGGTCGTCGCCTATGGCGCCCGCCGCATTCAGCCCTTCCTGGAAGTCACCGGGCTCGATGAGCTTCGCGTTGTTCGTTTGAGCCACGTTGGCCCAGACACCCGCAAAACAATCCGCCTGCAACTCGACACGCACCGACAACTGGTTGGCCTGTTCCCGCGACATCCGTTGCCGGGCGGCATCGACTTTGTTCATGATGCCCAGCACGTTCTGCACATGGTGGCCGACTTCGTGCGCGATCACATACGCCTGCGCAAAATCTCCGCTCGCGCCGAAGCGGTCACGCAACTCCCGATAGAACGATAAATCGATATATACCGAGCGGTCGTTCGGGCAGTAGAAAGGCCCCATGGCTGATTGACCGGTTCCGCACGCGGTCGCGGTGCCGCCGGAGAAGAGGACGAGCTTGGGCGCCGGGTAATCCTGGCTGTAGCGGGTCCGGAAAATCTGCTGCCAGGTGCGCTCGGTGTTGCCGAGCACCCGGCGCACGAACACCACGTCTTGATCGTTCGCGCTTGTCTGGGGCTGAGCGCGCGGGTCCATCTGCCGTTGCTGCGTCTGCGGCTGGCTGTATGAGCCACCCTGCGAACCACTCTGCCCGGTCGAACCGCCGCTCAGGATCAGCATGGGATCGATACCGAAAAAATACGCGGCTGCCAACGCTATGACAATCGTGCCGATACCAATCGAGCGTCCCCCGCCGATGCGAAATCCTCCGCCTCCGCCGCCGGCTCCGCGCCGGTCCTCCACATTGCGGCTCTCTGCTTCGTCATCAAGACGCATGGTCTTCTCCCGTCGCGGTGTTTGTTGGTTTAGCCGCAGGGTTGTTATCCCGACCTGGAAAACGCCTGCGATGCTGTTCCGTCATGGTACCCGGCGTAGGGCGGCACGCCACCCGAGAATCGCGCTAATAACTTCTCGGAACGTAACGCGTTTTCCTCATCTCAATGCGGCAAACCTTCTTTGATGCAGTGCGGTTGATTGTCGCGGAATCCGTGTACTGGCAATTTCGGTCGTTAATGAAATTACTTTGAAAAATTACGTATAAACAGTGGGTTACAGATCAACCATCTTCAAAATTGCGACATTTGCGCACATTCCCGCGTTCTTCTGCGTCGCACCATTCATCTCAAAAACTGGCTTAGAGTCACTTCCGTCGTACCCAGTCCAACCAACCAGCGCCCGCCCGCGAGCTCGTTTCGAGTGCGCCCGCGAAGGCTGCACAACCTGCCATGCATGCCACTCAGCAAGCGCTTGATCTAGCGCGTATCCAGTTCGCTTTTACGGTGTCTTTCCACATTGTTTTCCCGGCGCTCAGCATTGGCCTGGCGAGTTTTATCGCTGTGCTCGAAGGCATGTGGCTCAAAACCGGTAAGCCGGTCTACAAGGAGTTATGCCTGTTCTGGTCGAAGGTGTTCGCCGTCGCCTTCGGCATGGGCGTGGTGTCCGGTGTCGTGATGAGCTACGAATTCGGCACCAACTGGGGCGGCTTTTCAAGCTTCGCCGGCCCGATCACCGGCCCGCTGCTCGCCTATGAAGTGATGACCGCGTTTTTCCTGGAAGCGGGCTTCCTCGGCATCATGCTGTTCGGCTGGAACAAGGTTGGACCGAAGGCGCACTTCGGCGCCACCCTGATGGTCGCCATCGGCACACTGATCTCGACCTTCTGGATCCTTGCATCGAATAGCTGGATGCAGACGCCGCAGGGGTTTCGTATCGAAGGCGATCATGTCGTGCCGGTGAGCTGGTTCAAGATCATTTTCAACCCGTCGTTTCCGTACCGGCTTTCGCATATGGCAATCGCGGCGTTTATTGTCGCGGCGCTGGTCGTGGCAGCTTCAGCGGCTTATCACTTGCTGAAGGGACGTAAGGACCCGGCCATCAAGAAGATGTTTTCGATGTCGCTGTGGCTGCTGCTGGTTCTCACCCCGCTTCAGGCTGTAGTCGGCGACCAGCACGGCCTCAATACGCGCGAATATCAACCGGCGAAGATCGCGGCTATTGAAGGCCTGTGGGACACGGAGAAAGGCGGTACGGCGCTGAACCTCTTCGGCATCCCGGACATGGAAGCTGAAACCACGAAATACGCCGTGTCCATTCCGCACCTGGGCAGCCTGATCCTGACGCATAGCTGGGACGGCGAAATCCGCGGTCTCAAGTCGTTTCCGAAAGAGGACCGGCCGAACTCGACGATCGTGTTCTGGAGCTTCCGGATCATGGCCGGGCTCGGTGTGCTGATGATCCTGATGAGCGTGGCCGGGTTCGTGCTGCGGCGGAAAAACGAGATCTTCGAGTCAAAGATGTTCCAGCGCTTCGTGCTCGTGATGGGACCCACCGGCTTCATCTCGCTGCTCGCCGGCTGGGTAACGACCGAAGCAGGACGTCAACCGTGGGTGGTCTACGGCGTGATGCGCACGGCGCAGGCCGTGTCGCCGGTCAGCGCGCAGCAAGTAGGTGTGACGCTGCTGATCTTCGTGATCGTCTACACGCTCGTGTTTGGTACCGGCATCTACTACCTGCTCAAGCTGCTTAAAACAGGTCCGGCTTTGCCCGGCACCATCACGCACGCGCCGCGCATGGACGACGACAACCATACCGCGCGCCGGCCTCTGTCCGCCGCGACGCATTCAATCGAAGGAGCTTGAGATGGACTTGTCCCTGACGTGGGCCGCGATCATCGCACTGGGCGTGCTGATGTATGTAGTGCTGGACGGCTTCGATCTTGGCATCGGCATCCTGTTTCCGTTCTTCCCTGAAGAGCGTGATCGCGACGTCATGATGAACACCGTCGCACCGGTCTGGGACGGCAACGAGACCTGGCTCGTGCTGGGCGGCGCCGGCTTGTTCGCCGCGTTTCCGCTGATCTATTCAACCGTGCTGTCGGGGCTTTATCTGCCGTTGATGTTCATGCTGGTTTGCCTGATCTTTCGCGGCGTCACGTTCGAGATCCGCTCGAAGGCGACCCGCACGAAGCACATGTGGGATCTTGCGTTTATCGGCGGATCGGCGGGTGCGACGTTCTTCCAGGGCGTGACGCTTGGCGCGTTTCTCAACGGCATTCCGGTCGCGGACGGCCGTTTTTCCGGCGATGCCTTTACCTGGTTCACGCCCTTCAGCATGTTCACCGGACTCGCGCTGGTGGTCACCTATGCACTGCTCGGCTGCTGCTGGCTGATCGCGAAAACGGAAGGCGACCTGCAACGACGCTTTTACCGAATTGTGTGGCCGTTGACGCTGCTGCAACTGGGCACCATTGCGGTCGTCAGTATCTGGACACCGCTGCAGGACGCAGGCATCGCGACGCGCTGGTTCGATACTCCCTGGTTCTATCGATTCCTGCCGGTGCCGGTACTCGTGATCGCCTGCGCGTGGCTGATGCGCCGGTCCATTCAATCGCGGCACGAAACGCGACCGTTCATGATGGCGCTGGCATTCGTGCTGCTTGGTTATAGCGGGCTGGTGGCGAGCATATCGCCCCATGCCATCTTCCCCGGCGTGTCGCTCTGGGAACTTGCGGCGCCACACTCGAGCCAGATGTTCACGCTCATTGGCGCAGCGGTGATCTTGCCCGTGATCATCGCGTACACGACGCTCGGTTACTGGGTTTTTCGCGGCAAGGTGCGCCATGGCGAACATCGCTATCACTAAGAATGGCGGCGACCGCCGCAGGGCTTCGCGGCTCAAGAGCACGTTGTGGTTCGTGGCGCTCTGGTGCGTTGGTGTGGGCGGCGCGATGCTGCTTGCGCTACCGTTCAAGCTGCTGATTCAGGCGGCTACGCATTAAAGCGTGGCAGGAGCCGACATGGCAACCAACAACTGACGCCTAAAAGAAAGAGGCCGGTTTCAACTCTCGTTGAAACCGGCCTCTCACGTTTTGGACGTTCCGAGTTAAATCTTCTGCGGCTAGAACCCCAACGCTACAGCAAGAAGCCCTGCCACCACCCCAAACCCCACCACCGCGACAGCCACAAACGTCAGCACGCGCGGCGGAAAAGAACGGCCGAGCATGGCGACCGATGGCAAGCTGACCGGCGGCAGCGTCATGAGCAACGCACCCGCGGGACCGACCGACATACCGAGCGACAGCATCGCCTGGATGATCGGCACTTCGCCCGCTGTCGGGATCACGAACAACGTACCAGCGATAGCGAGACCCACGATCCACAGCACGCTATTGTCGATGTTCGGACCAATATGCGGAAACAACCACGCCCGCGCAGCGCCAAGCACCAGCACGAGCACGATGTATTCGGGCACAAGGCGGATCGTCATGCGTCCGAGGATGCGAATCCAGCGCGTGAACACCGTACCCGGATCTTCCGCCGTGACCAGTTTCGCCATCTCGCTGCGTGACGCTTCGGCTTCCTTTGGCGTCACCATCCGGTTCACGGCATAACCCAGGCCGAACACCATCAGGATTCCCAACGCGAGCCGCAGCCCCATCCATTGCCAACCAAGCACGAAGCCCATGAAAATAAGCGTGGCGGGGTTCAGCACGGTGTTGCCGAGCCAGAACGCGATAGCCGCTCCCGGCGCCGCCTGACGCGCGCGCAGGCCAGCCACGACCGGCGCCGCGCAGCACGTGCACATCATGCCCGGCAGCGACATCAGGCCACCATTGACCACGCTGCTAAAACCGCTCTTGCCAAGCGCACGCGCCACCCATTGCGGCGGAATCAGCGCCTGCACCGCCGAGCCGAGCAGAAGCCCTAATACCATTGCCTGCCAGATCGCCTTGCCATAGGCGATGGCGTAGTCGAGAGCGGCCTGCCACGATGGCGCGGGCGCGCTCGCGGCGGTGCCCATCAGGATTGATTTACCGATGGAATGCTGACTGGCCGCCACGAACGCGCGGTTGTAGTACGGAAACCATTTGACGTAGAACAGGCCCACGACCGCTATCAGCAGGAACGTGATCCAGCCGAGCGCGACGCGGGGTTGTCGAAGTGTGGATTGCATGGTCTTGGGTAGTTTGTTTGTATTGGAATGAAACGGTGTCAGGACGACGTGACGGGCGCGGCCTCGAGCCGTGCCAGCAGCGCCCTTGCCTGCTCGGTCACATCAGCGTCGTTCGGCCGAAACAGCATGTGCGTGGCGTGCGGCAATTCGCTGAAATTCTGGTGGCTGCTGCGTGAATACGCCGGATCGTAATGCAGGTCGATCAGGTCACGTGCCAGCTCCGCCTCCCGGCCTGCGTCGATCAACGCATGCCAGCCGCTCACCCGCTCGCGGCTATGGAGCCCGATCAGACGCGACAGTTGCTGCTTGAACGATTCAGGATGCTGGAAAAGATGAGCGTAATCCTGCAGCAGGAACGTGGCGCGATCCTCGCGGCTTGCCTCGACTTCGACACACGCGCCGCGGTGAATCGACTCCAGCAGTGCAAGGGGCAAAGAGATCGCGCCGATCCGCCGGCTCTCCGCCTCGACGAACACCGGACGGGCCGGATCGAAGCCACGTAGCGCGCCGACCAGCAGCGTGTCGAACCATTTCTGCGATGGTTGTGGCTCACCCGGCAACGCGCCAAGCAGGGAGCCTCGATGCGCCGCGAGTTGTTCCAGATCCAGCGTCTGTGCACCAGCCTCGTGCAATGCGTGCAGCAGACGTGTCTTGCCGCTGCCGGTGGGACCGGTGAGCACGATGTATCGGAACGCGCTGGGCAGACGGTCCAACGTATCGAGCGTCGCGCGCCGGTAGGTTTTATACCCGCCCTCCAGTTGCCGCGCCTGCCAGCCGATAATGCTGAACACCGCGGTGACGGAACCGGACCGGGTACCGCCGCGCCAGCAATAAATCAGCGGGCGCCAGTTTCGCGGCCGGTCGGCAAAGATTGTGTCGAGGTGCTGCGCGATATTGCGTGCGACCAGCGCAGCGCCCACGCGGGCGGCCTCGAACGGCGACACCTGCTTGTACATCGTACCGACTGTTACCCGTTCCTCATTGCTCAACACGGGAGCGTTGAGTGCGCCGGGAATATGGTCGTCCGCGAATTCGAGCGGCGTGCGGACATCGATTATCTCGTCGAAATCGGCCAGGCGATCGAGGGAAACAAGCAGGTTTTTCAAGGTGCGGCGCGCGAAAGTGCCCGGATGGGGGAAGCGGGATTATCGCACGCGGAAAATCGGGTCGCGATGAGCCCGGGCGCGCGTCCAGACCGGAGATCCGGTATGGACACTCCGTCTGCTCCGTTCAAATTACCGGGTCCGCATTTTTGGCCGTTAATTGTTTCGCCGCATACTTCGGGTTAACGCGTGGATCGGCCACAAGCCCCAGTCGTCAGCGAAGGACGTGGCCAACCTGCGCAAGACGCTTGCCGGATGACGTATGCGCTGGCCGGCCGCAATCGCTGAATAACTGCCTTAAGAAGCCTTGCAACAAGGATCACACGATGAGCTATAACGAGACCATCGGTCTGCGGACTTACCGTTTCGACGACCTGAAGATGCTGCTGGCCAAAGCCAGCCCGCTGCGTTCCGGCGACCAGTTGGCAGGCGTGACCGCTCACACGGAAGAAGAACGCGTGGCGGCGAAGATGGCGCTGGCGCAAGTGCCGTTGCGCACCTTCCTCACCGAAGCCGTGATTCCGTATGAGATTGACGAGGTCACGCGACTCATCATCGATGATCATTCTCGCCAAGCTTTCGCCGAGATTTCGCATCTCACCGTGGGCGATTTCCGCAACTGGCTGCTGGCCGACACCACCGACTCCGCCGCGTTGATCCGCGTGACAGCGGGACTGACACCGGAGATGGTCGCGGCTGTATCGAAGCTCATGCGCAACCAGGACCTGATCCTCGTCGCGAAAAAACGGCCGGTTATCACACGCTTTCGCAACACGATCGGCTTGCCCGGACATATGTCGGTGCGCCTGCAGCCGAACCATCCGACCGACGACGTCAAGGGCATTGCCGCATCCATGCTCGACGGCCTCATGTACGGCTGCGGCGACGCAATGATCGGCATCAATCCGGCATCGGATTCGTTGAGCGCGATCACGACGCTGCTCGTGATGATCGACGACTTCCGGCAACGCTACGACGTACCAACGCAATCATGCGTGCTCACGCATGTGACCAACACGATCGCTGCAATCGAAAAAGGTGCGCCGGTCGATCTCGTGTTCCAGTCGATTGCGGGCACCGAGAAAGCGAACAGCAGTTTTGGCGTCTCGCTGGCGCTGCTTAAGGAAGCGCATGAAGCGGGGTTGTCGCTGAAACGCGGCACCGTTGGCAACGACCTGATGTATTTCGAAACCGGTCAAGGCAGCGAGTTGTCTGCCGACGCGCATCATGGTGTCGATCAGCAGACCTGCGAAGTGCGCGGTTACGCAGTCGCGCGCAAGTTCAACCCGCTGCTGGTCAACACAGTGGTCGGGTTCATTGGCCCCGAGTATTTGTACGACGGCCGGCAAATCATTCGCGCCGGACTGGAGGATCATTTCTGCGGCAAGTTGCTCGGCGTCCCCATGGGTTGCGACATCTGTTACACGAATCACGCCGAAGCCGATCAGGACGACATGGATAACTTGCTCACGCTGCTGGGCGTCGCCAATGTCAATTTCATCATGGGCATTCCGGGTGCGGATGACGTCATGCTCAACTATCAGAGCACGTCTTTTCACGACGCGCTTTATATTCGCAATGTGCTCGGCCTGCGGCGCGCACCGGAGTTCGAGGCCTGGCTTGAATCGATGCGAATCGCCGATCCGCGCGGTATGTTGCTGAACCATTCTGCACCGCAACCTCTGCTTGAATGGATGAGCGCCTGATGACCGATTTCGACAATCCTCCCTGTTCCGTCAGCACCAATCCGTGGGACGCGCTGCGCCGTTTTACCAACGCGCGCATTGCGCTAGGGCGAGCGGGCAGCAGCCTGCCGACGGCGCCGTTGCTTGCGTTTAATCTTTCGCACGCGCAAGCCCGCGACGCCGTGCATCAACCACTCGATGTAGCCGCGCTGCATGCGTCTTTACGTGCGTCCGGTTTCAATACGCTCGACGCCGAAAGCGCTGCCCCCGATCGCGAGCACTATCTGCGGCGCCCCGATCTGGGCAGAAAGCTGAACGATGAAAGTGCAGCGCGGTTGCGCGACTACGCGGTCACGGCAGCCGCTGCGTTTGACGTGGTATTCGTGGTCGCCGATGGTTTGTCGGCTCATGCAGCGGCACGTCATGCCGTGCCGTTGCTCGAGCGGATGCGCTCGCAACTAGTGAGCCTGAGCATCGGTCCGATCGTCGTCGCAAGGCAGGCGCGGGTCGCGCTTGGCGATGGTATCGGTGAACTTTTACGGGCAAGGATCGTGGTGATGCTGATTGGCGAGCGGCCGGGTTTGAGTTCTCCCGACAGCCTCGGCATCTACCTGACATACGAACCGCGAAT
>NZ_JAQGMM010000635.1 GCF_028292365.1 Caballeronia sp. | reverse complement strand
CTTACGGGTCGCATTTTTATATTAATTCCCGCTTATGCAAAAATAACTGGGCAGGACCGGCTAGGTTGAGAGTTGCGGAGTGGCAAAGATGTGCTCGAGTGCGAGAGGAGAGATCGAACTGCCGTTTGCGAATGCGATGCATCAACTCGATGCCTGAAATCGTGGTCGCGGCACTCCTGACCCGTTTGAAGCCGAGCATCACGTTCGTCCTGGACTTGATGTTTCGATGATCCATTCAGATACTTCGACGAGCGCACGATCGTTCCCTCAGGCAGCAGACCATCAGCGATCATCTCCCGCGCGGCCCGGTGCGAGGCGGCATACCCATCGAGCGTGATCGTCTCCGGTGGCTGACCCTGATGTTTCATTGCCTTGCTGAAAAAGGCTTTTGCCGCAGCCACGTCGCGCTTTGCGCTGAGCATGAAGTCCACTGTCTGGCTGACCCGATCCACCGCTCGGTACAGATAAACCCATTTGCCGCGAATCTTCCGATGGGTCTTGTCAACACGCCATGACCGCCCTGCCGGTATGGCAAAATGATTCCAGCGCTTCACGAACTCCGGTGTAAATCGCTTCACCCAACGCATGATCGTCGTGTGCGCCAGCGACAGTCCCCGCTCGGCCATCATCTCGATCAGATCGCGTAGGCTGAGCTTGTAGCGAAGGTACCAGGGCACGCACACAACAATGATCTCTCGATCAAAATGCCGTCCATCGAACAACCCCTCCATACCTCTCCGCTTGCTCTTCACCGGCTACCAGTCCGTCAGGCTGACTACTTTAACCGGTTCCCCAGGCCTATTTGCAGAGCCATCTGAACTACGTGGGCGACCTGGGGCTGGCGGCCGGACCGGATCTGTTCGCGGGTGTTCGCGATGCCGACCTGCTTGTGGTTGCCGGCGCCCGGCGCGGTGAGCTGACCACGGCCGGTTATACGCTCGTCGATATCCCCGTGCCGAAGCAGCAACTCGTGCATGTGCATCTGGGTATCGAAGAACCGGGGCGCGTGTATCAGCCGTCGATCGGCATCAACAGCGCCATGGCAGCGTTCGCTCGCGCGGCGCGTGCGCTGGAACCGCGTGCGCGGGCGCCTTGGACATCCGATACCACGGCGTTGCGCGCGACCAAAGTCAAGGCGCTCGAGTCGGTGGGTCTCACCGGGGGTGGTGCAGATGAGCGAGGTCGTGAGATGGCAGAGCGGACGGGTTCCCGCCGATACGATTGTGACCAACGGCGCGGGCAATTATTCCGCGTGGCTGCAGCGCTATTTCCAGTACAAGGGTTTTCGTACGCAGCTTGCGCCGACTAACGGTTCAACTGACTATGGCGTGCCCGCTGCCGTCGCGGCGAAGCGGATCGCGCCGGATCGCATGGTGATTGCGTTTGCCGGCGACGGCTGTTTCCTGATGAACGGACAGGAACTCGCGACGCCGCGCAGTGTCGGGCGAATGTCATCTTCGCGGTGGTAAACAACGGTATGTGCGGGACCATCCGCATGCATCAGGAGCGCGAATATCCCGCACGCGTCTCGGCGACGGACCTCGTCAATCCTGACTTCGCGATGTTCGCGCAGGCGTTCGGTTGTCACGGCGAAGTTGTGGAAAGCACAGCGCAGTTCGCGCCGCTTTTGAACGCGCAGTGGCCTCGGGACAACCTGCGCTGATCGAGATCCGCATGGACCCGGACGCGCTGACGCCGCGCTTGAGCCTGACTGAAATTCGCGCGAACGCGCTGGCGAACATGAAGGGCTGATGTCGCACGGCGCAAGAAGGCCGCCGGGTTCCATTTCGCTGAACTTGGCGCAGCCTTCTCAAAGGCCCAGCAAAGTATCCGTTGCTACCTGGCTCGTGACGGGACGGCCGGTCCAGTAACCCTGCATGGCATCGCAACCGAGTGACGTCACCGCCGCCGCTTGATCCGCCGTTTCGACGCCTTCCGCTACTGTCCGAATGTCAAGCGAACGCGCGAGGGCGACCATGGCCTCGATCATCGTGCGCGCATGCGGACAGGTTTCCTGCGACGTCAGCCCCTGAATAAATGACTTGTCGATCTTCATGCAGTCGACCGGCAAGCGCGTCAGGTAGGCGAGGCTTGAGTAGCCGGTGCCGAAGTCGTCGAGCGAGACGGTGACGCCCATGCGCCGCAATTGCGACAGGTTCTTCGCGGCGGCAGCAAAGTCTTCCATGACCGCGGTCTCAGTGACCTCAATATCGAGTACCCTCGCTTCAACGCAGGCATCTGACAACGCGCACGCGATGGTCTCGACCAACTTCGAACTCTGGATGTTGCCGGCCGACAAGTTCACCGCGACTTTGATCTGCGTATGTCCGGCGCGATGCCACGCGGCAACTTGCCGGCACGCTTGCCTGATGACCCATCGGCTGGTCTTTTCGTATGCGGGCGACGCCAGCAGCAGCTCCATGAATTGCCCGGGCACGAGCACGCCGAGATTGGGATGGTTCCAACGGATCAGCGCTTCGAAGCCATAAAGGCGCTGCGTCCCGCATTCCACTTGCGGCTGATAGAAGAGCGCGAACTGGTCGCACTCGAGCGCCGTCTGCAAGTCAGCGCGCAACTTCCGCCTTTGAACGAGGCGCTCGGCGTCCGCATGCCCAAACACCCGCGCGCGCATGCCGCCCGCGCGCTTCGCTTCGTACATGGCGGTATCGGCGTTGCGCAGCAGTTCGTCGGCCGTGCGGGCAGACTCCGGATAACGGGCAATCCCAATGCTTGCGCCCACCGTTCCCGCCACATCTCCTATGGAAATGGGTAGCCCGCTCGCTGCGATCACCTGTTCGGCGACGTTGAGCGCG
>NZ_JAQGMM010000631.1 GCF_028292365.1 Caballeronia sp. | reverse complement strand
ATTCACATGCGCCGCACAGCGTTTCCTCTCAAAACCATTCATCACACCGGACGAGACGTGGCCCTGTGGACTATCCAGCGTTAGCCTTGCACGTCCTAGCCTTGCACGTCCGCATAACGGCGGACCTCAACGCGTTCCAGCGCTGCCGCGCGTTCGCGCTTCGGCTCCTGCTGCGCCTGGCTGGCCGCAGGATTGGCGACGGGCGCCGCACGATGCGGCGCGTCCGCGGCGGTTTGCACCGGGTGAGTCATGCGCGTGGATTGCGCCGCGATCCATCTGCGAGACCATTCGAGCGCGTACTCCGCCGCTTCCTGTGGGTTCTCGTAGCGCGGACCGATCAGGCCAGAACGCTCCACCCGACGGCCGTCCTTCACGATTTCAGCCCAGCCGCGGAACATGCTGCCCGCTACCGGCCGCGCGATGGCGTAGATGGCGTAACCGTGACCGTCATGCACAGGGGCGCAATCGGGCTCGAAGGCCATGGGCAACGAATCAACGGAATGGTGCCGTGCGCCCGACGGTTCACGCTGCAGCGAACGCGACGCCGAGGCGGCCATGGCCGCCCGGGTTGGCGACAAGGGCGTTGGCGCGTTGGCGCGCGCGACGTCGTGCGCTTCGGCAATCCGGCGCGGGACGGTGGCGAAAAGCGCGTCCACCCCATTTGCGCCGTTTCCGTCCGAATCGCCCCACGACTCCGGGTTCTGCCAGAACACGCCGCGCAGGCGATCGCATTCATAGGTGGCCTGCGTCTGGCGCGGCGGCGCTTCGGTCGGCGTGGACGGCACAATGGCGAAGGACCGGCCACGCGATGCGAGCCGCGTCACCATTTCGAGCAGCGTGCCGTTCATTTGCCAGTCGTTGAAACGACGGCGGCAGGTAGGCACGGTCGGGTAGTGACTGGGCAGCTTCGACCAGGTTTCGCCTGTGGTGAGGATCCACAGCACGGCATTCACGATCGTGCGCGGGTGCGCTCGCGGGCGGCCACGCCGGTGTTCACGGACTTCACCTTCTGTCACGAGGGCGGCAACCAGGGCCCATTCTTCATTACTAAGTTCGTCGAAAAACATTGCGTTGCTCCATGCAGCCGGACGGCGCTGCGAATGTTGAACCAAGCGTAGCGGGCGTCTTTACTGCCCGCAAAACGGATGAATCAAGAAATTCGAGATGTTCGCAAACGTTTGCTAAATACCACAAGATGGTGCATGTAATTTGCATCTATTCCGCTAGCTGGTGCAGAACAGGTTCCAAAGCGGCGCACAACTCACCGTAACACTTGCGTATGAAGATTATGTGCAGGAAGCATACCACCCTAATGGTTTGCCCGAATATGACAAAGCAGTAGATTTTCAGGGAACGTTATTAGAAATAATTCTTACATTTCCAAGTAATTTATTCCGATCAATCGATTGAGGTATTCGGTACGATTATTAAGCAAATCCAGAAAAATCCACGTCTATCTTTAGTGCTCGATAAGCGCGTTCGACCCGCTCCACATCTGATGCCCGGTTACTGGCTTGTATGCCTTCCAATTCAGGAACGGGCAAGGAGACAGGCTTGCAGAACGGATAGTCGCGCACCCGCAAATCTGGTGCGATGGTGGTGAAGAACGCCGTTGTGGGAATATCAAAACCGGCAGCTACATGAACGGCGGCTGTATCGGGTGTCACCAGATACGCGGCGTGCTTGATCCATGCGAGAAAATCTGCCGTGTCGGGCGCTCGCGAGGTGACGTCAGTGTAAACCATATGATCGAGATTGCCAAAACCCGCCACGGGGAGCCTGTAGCGCTGCCACAAGGCTTCCACGAAGTCCTTGTTCATGGACGCAGGGATGCTGCGCACGGGCGTACTCGCGGTGGGGCACAGCAATACATAGTCGCCCTTTACCGCCTGAGGCCGTGGCAGCACCAATGCCTGCAGCCAATGATTGCGCTTGTCCATAGCGGGGACTTCGTCGGCCTTTATCCCCATTGCGTCGAGAAAAAAATCGATCATAGGGAGCGAGGAAAACTTGGGCCAGAATAAATGATTACCTAAGTCGATACGTAACTCTGTGTAAGGGAGTGTGTCGAGAATCACGGGTAAATCGATGACAGACCCCAATAGCGGTGCGGCCAGCTCGTAAATGCGCTTCACATAGCCGGGCGCATGAGCCGGTCTGTAAATCGTGAAGGAAAGGTGTGGGAATCGCGCCTTGATGGCAATAAGAGCGGTAAGGCCGATGACGGAATCGCCTAGTGTCACACCCATGCCATTAATTACGTGTACACGCGACGCCGCGGCGTAATCCGGATTGAATTCAACCAAAGCGGCATTGCAAATGCCATTTGAAAGCCCAAGAGCGCGATAACCTTCGGCAGCGCTATTCGATACTTCTAGATCGTAGGACGCCACGATCTCGCCGTGCGGCGAGAGCAGCGACCCGGGATTCGTTAACGCGGAGGCGGCATCCAGCAGCATCCGCGGCGATCAGTTCGACGAGCCCACGCGCAACGGCGGGACGCTCTGCAACACCGGCGGCATGGTCGTCTGATATTCCGGCACCCAGCGACGCAGGTCGCGCCGCACTTCTTCGTCAGCCAGCACGCGATGCTGCATCAGCCACGGCAGCAATTCATCGAGGAAGTGATTCGGCACTTCGCGCGCCTGTGCGATCCGCAGCTTCGGATGGGGGGTGCGTGTGGTCGTTTCGTCGTCAGCAAGCAGCTCTTCATACAGCTTCTCGCCCGGCCGCAGGCCCGTGAACACGATCCGGATTTGCTCCTCCGAGAACCCGTACAAACGGATCAGATCGCGCGCCAGATCCACAATCCTTACCGGCTCACCCATATCCAGGATAAAGATCTCGCCGCCACGGCCCATGCTCGACGCTTGCAACACCAGTTGCGCGGCCTCGGGGATCGTCATGAAGAAGCGCGTGATCTCCGGGTGCGTGACCGTTACC
>NZ_JAQGMM010000210.1 GCF_028292365.1 Caballeronia sp. | reverse complement strand
TGAGCGTAAAACCGTCGTTGAGGATCCCGAGGACTGCCGCGCCAATCAGCCCGCCGATGATCGTGCCCGAACCGCCGGCGAGAGGCGTGCCGCCAATCACGGCAGCGGCGACGGCGAGGAACATGATCTGGTTGCCGCCTGCCTGGGGATCGATAGACGTTATCCGGAAGCCCTCCAGGATGCCGGTGAAACCGGCAAGCAACGCAGCAATCACAAAGTTGCCAAGTTTCAGGCGCTTGACCTGAATGCCCGCTTCGCTCGCGCCTAACTGATTCGCGCCCGCCGCGATGGTATGCAAGCCCCATCGGGTATGGCGAAGCAAGACATGCATGACCGCGGCAATAGCAATCGTCCAGATGATTTCGCTGTATCCCCACTCGCCCATGAACGCCGAAAATCTCGTGCCCTCATGGGGTGAAACCGGCGTGCCTCGCGAGAGCGTCAGCGTCAATCCATTCACGAAGAACAGCGTGCCGAGCGTGGTGACGAAAGAGGGGATGCGCAGATACACCGTCACCGCGCCGTTGATCAGGCCGACCACGCCTGCTGCCAGCAGGCCGGCCAGCAGGGCAAGCCATTCTGGCGCGCCTGCCTCGCCAGCGAAGTGCATGATGAAAGGCGCAAACGCGAAGACCATGCCGGCGGAAAGATCGATCTCCCCACCGATCATTAACATGATTTCGCCAAAGGCAATGATGGCTACCGGCGCGATGAACTGCGAGAGGTTTTCCAGGCTCGCGCTAGTCAGCAGGAAGTCGTGGTTGGCCGTCTCGAAGTAGGCGCTGAGGATCAGCGCGACCGCAAGGATGCGGATCTCGCTGGATCGCTTCAGCGCGCCTGGCCATAACCTTGGGCGCCGGTTCGCCCGAGTGGCATCCGTCACGGGAGCGGTCACCCTTTAATCGCACCCGTGCGCGGCACGATCTGAGGTTTCGTGCTCTTGCCTTCATACCGCGTCTCGGTTGTCAGGTAGGGGTCGACCGAGCCTTTGGTGACGAACTTCAGGCCAGTGTTGATGTTCGCCGGCCCGACGAGTCCGCCCGAGGACAGGAAGATGAACGCTTCAAGCACGGTGTAAAAACCCTGCACGTAAGGTTGCTGATCGATCGTGAAGTCGAGGAAGCCGTCGTGGATCAGTTCGACGGTGCGCGGCAACAAATCGAAGCCACCGCCATGCACGCCCTTGGATGGCAGGTTGGACTCCTTCATGACCTGGGCGACGCCTTGCGTGCTGCCTGCATCGACGGCGAACATGCCTTTCAGATCCTGGTGCCCAAGGAAGAACGACTTGATCTTCGATAGCTCTTCGTTGACGGTCGCTCCGGTTGCAATGGTTTGCGTATCGATTTTCTTACCCGACTTCTTGATCGCATCGATTGCGCCGTCAAGCCGCGGCTGGATGTTGAGTTGGCCGGGCGTCGCGATAAAAAGGGCGACAAGGCCGCTGTCCACCAGGCTGGCAATACGCTCGCCCATCTGATAGCCCGACAAATACAGATCCTGGCCGATATACGCGAGACGCGGGTTAGCACTACCGCTGGGGGCATCGGCGTTGTACGCAAATACCGGGATGCCTGCGTCGAGCGCTTTCTGGATCGGCGTATTAAATGCCTTGGGGTCCACGATAGGAACCGCAATTGCGTCGGCCTTCGCGGCAATGGCCGCGTTCACCGCGTTGACCATCTCGCCCACATCAGCGTTGGCCGAGCCGGTCCATTGGTAATCGAAACCTAGCAACGCGGACGCATCCTGAATGCCGTATTGCGTGGGAACGAAGAAAGGGTTTGTCGTGACGTGATTAACGAATACGATCTTCCAGCGCTTGTGTGCCGGAAACGGGGCGGCTTCCGCGGCTTGCGCCGGTGTGATCACGCCGCCTAGCATTGCCAGCGCTGCAGTCAGGCCAGCGCCTTGAAGCAATCCCCGCCGCACGCCTTGTACTTCACCCAGGTCTTCCCGATCTTGTGCCATGTCTGATCTCCCGTGTCGTAGTTTTTGAACACTCATTTCACTTGTTGGCGCGGGCCGGGAAAGCGCCAGTGCCGGGCGTCGCTACGCTCCGTGAAACTCGCATGCTCAAGCGCACGCACGGTCGAATGACGACGTATCGACATGCTAGAACAGTGGCCTGACCAATTAATCAATGTATACCCTTAACTAGTCCGACTATTTTGAAGGGCGGGTCAGATCAGAGGTGTGCTGCAGAGTCCAGTATTTGGGAACGTCACGCTTCGTGCTCAGGTTGTCTTTATCCACTAGATGCCGAAGCCGCTGAGATCGAATACATAGGTCATGGCGGGTTGCTCATGGTCAGGTGAGGGCGGCTGAATTGAAGGCTCAATGAAGCGGGCTCAATGAAACGGACGCGCTGCGATCAGCTTGCACGCGTGCGCGGGCAATTCGGCCAGCACTGGCATGCCGAGCATGAGTCCGGGCGTTTCGCGCTGCGTGGTAGCGGCTGTCAGCGTAAAGCCGGCGCAGTCGATCGTCGCTTCCAGCGTGGCGCCGACATCACGGATAAACGTGACCGTCCCGGCGAGGCGGTTAGGACCACTGTCGGTTGAGACGTGCTTCACGCAGACGTCTTCGGGGCGGATCAGCAGGCGGATGTCCGCCGTGGAATCCGGCACCCATGCGCCATCAGCGACGACGATCTGCTGGCCGCCCGGCAGCTTCACACTGCCGCGTCCGTCATGCGTGACCGCAATGATGTTGCCGAGTCCGATGAAGTCGGCGACGAACTCGCTGACCGGGTTCCGGTAGATGTCGAGTGGCTTGCCGACTTGCGCAATGCGGCCTTTTTCCATCACAACGATCTCGTCGGCCATTGTCATTGCTTCGCGTTGGTCGTGCGTGACCATGATCGTCGTGATGCCAAGGCGCTGCTGCAGCAGGCGGATTTCGACCTGCATCGCTTCTCGCAGCTTGGCGTCGAGTGCGGAGAGCGGTTCGTCGAGCAGCAACAGTTTCGGCGACGACGCAATCGCCCGCGCGATTGCCACGCGCTGGCGCTGTCCCCCGGACAGTTGCGTGACCGGGCGGTTCGCCATGTGCGGCAGCTGAATCAGTTCGAGCAGTTCGGCGACGCGGCGCCCTTGTGCCGCCTTACCCATCTTCCGAAGCCGCAGCGGGTACGCGATATTTTCGGCGACGCTCATATGCGGAAACAACGCCAGCGACTGAAACACCATGCCGAAGTCGCGCTGGTTCGCCGGCAACTGGGTGATGTCGCGGCCCGCGAAAGTCACGCTGCCGGAGCTCGGCGTCTCGAGCCCCGCGATCATGCGCAGCAAGGTCGTCTTGCCGCAGCCGGACGGGCCGAGAAAGCAGACCAGCTTGCCGTCCGGGACGCTCAGGTCGACGCGGTCGACGGCGTATGCGGCGTTGAAGCGCTTGGTCACGGCCTGGAGTGTCAGATGAGTCATGAGGATTCCTTTAATTCTTGCGTGCTCAGAGTGCAACGCCTTCGTCGCCAATCAACTTTTCAAGCAGCCATATCAGCGCAAAGTCGATAGCAACGATTACCACCGCGAACGAAAACACGGTCGGGTCGAGCGACGACACCGTGCGGCTGTAGAGCCACACCGGCAGCGTCATCGTGTTGATGCCGTACAGGAAGAACGTCACCGTGAACTCGTTGAACGAGATGATGAACGCGAACAGCATGCCGGCCAGGATGCCGGGGCGCATCAGCGGCAATACCACATCGAACATGGCGCGCCGCGGGCTCGCACCCATCACGCAGGCGGCTTCCTCGAACTCAGGGCCGATCGACGCCGCGGAGGCCGCGCAGTTTTTCACCGTGAACGGCAGCGCGAGAATCACGTGCGCAATAATGAGCCGGAACACGCCGAGTTCCACGGGCAGCACGTTGAAGACCAAGAGCAGCGACAGCCCGAGCATCACCAGCGGATAGACGAGCGGCAGCGCAACGAGCTGTTCGACAGCCGACTTGCCTCGAAAGCGGTAGCGGCTCAACGCATACGCAGCGGGCACCGAAACCAGCGTCGCGATGATCATCGTCGACACCGCGACGATCAGGCTTGTCGTCAGCGCGGTGCCCATGGAAAGCACGTCGCTGGCATCTGGCGAGACGAAGCTGTGCCATGCCGCCCGATACCACTGCAGGCTGTAACCGGGTGGCGGGAATTCCAGCGTGTCCGAAGCACTGAACGACATCAGGATCATCGTCAGGATTGGCAGGGCGGCAAGGAACAGCACAATGGCCGCGAGTAGCGCCGCAGGCCTGCCGAGCCGGCCTGGCATGGTCGCGGGCAGAAGACGCGCACGATTGTAGGGGGTGCTCATGCGGATGGCTCCTTGAGACGTTGGGTGCGGCGCACGAGACTCTGCGAGATCGCCATGACGGTGAGCGTGGCGACCATCAGCACCACGCCGGAGGCGGATGCCGCCGGCCAGTTCAGCAGCGGCGAGACCTCGTCGTGCACCAGCACGGCGAGCATCGGCACGCGACGGCCACCGAGCAGCAGCGGCACCGCGAACGCGCTTGCGTTGTAAGCGAACACGAGCAGTGCGCCTGAAACAAGCCCCGGCATCGCGAGCGGCAACATGATGTGACGCAACGTCTGCCAGCGGGTGGCGCCGAGCGTTGCAGCGGCTTCTTCGTATGAGAGCGACACGGCGCGCATGGCGCTCGACAAAGGCAGCACGGCAAGCGGAAACGCGGTCTGGATCAAACCAAGCAGCACGCCATGCTCACGATAAAGCCATTGCATCGGACGCTGGATCACACCGCTTGCGAGCAATGCGTGATTGAGCAACCCTGCCGGGCCAAGGATCACGAGCCAGCCATAGCCCTGCAGCAACAGATTGACGAGCAGCGGCAACAGCACGCCTGCCAGAAGCAAGCGCCTCGCCAACCGCGACTCGGTGCGCGCCATCGCAAGCGCGACCGGAATCGCCAGCAGCACCGCACACACCATGCTCTGGAACGCGAGCCGCAGCGTGAGCCACAGCGCCTTCAGAAAATACGAATCGGCCAGGTTCGCATAGTTCTGCAGCGTGAACCCGTGCCACTCATCGCCCTGCGCACCGAAGCTCATGCGCAGGACCACGAGGGCCGCCGCCGCGAGCACCGCGAGAAACGCGAGGATCGGGGCGAGCAGCAGCCACGGCCGTGCACGGGCGAGGGCGGTGTCCGATGCGGAGGCAACCGGCTGGTCCGGCGCCCCCGGTCCGGCGCGCTGCGAAGAGAGTTCGGCCATCGTGGTCATGCCGAGAAAATCTCGGTGTAGCGCTTGATCCACGCGGCCTGTACTACGGCAAGCGACTTGTCGTCGTGCAGTACAGACTTCTCCGCGATCTGCTGCGGGCTCGGCACGAACCTGAGGCTCTCGGCGGGAATGACGGCCTTCGAATTCACCGGGCCGTTCAGCACGTCAGCGGCCATCCGGCCTTGCACGCCGGCATCGAGCGAATGGTTGATGAACGCGTGAATCAGGTCGAGGTCGCCAGGGTGCGATTTCGGAATCACCGTGAACATCAGCTGCGTGGCAAAGCCTTCCTTCATGCCGTAAGTCACGCCCATCTTGTATTCGGGTTTCCGGATCTGGTCAGGAAAGAACGCGGGAGAATAAATGCCGCCGATATCGAGCGAGCCCGTACGAAACAGGTCAGCGACCTGATTCGGATTCTCGCCAAGCGTCATCACGCGGTCCTTCAGTTCCGTAAGCTTCTTGAAGCCCGGATCGATGTTCTGCTGCGAACCGCCCGACATTTTTGCAGCGATGATCGCCAGATCGACCGCCTCGGCAAACTCGGGCGGTGGCAAGAAAATGCGGCCGGCATATTTGGGATCCCACAGCGCTTCGTAGGACGCGGGCGGCGTCTTGATGGTCGACGTGTTGTAGATCAGGCCGTCGGACCACAGCAGGTAGCCGACACCAAAACCGTCTGCCCCGGTTCGATACCGCGCCGCAACGTCCTTGAGATTCGGCAGCTTGTCGAGGTCGGGCTTGACGAGCAGGCCTGCATCGCCGAGACCCGAGGCACCTACGCCCGCGAGCGTGATCACGTCGTAGGTGGGACGGTCGCCCGCGGCCTTCACCTTGGCGACCATGCCGGAGGTGCCGTCCGCGCGGTCTGCGATCACCTTCGCGCCGGTTTTTGCCATGAATGTAGCCGCTATATTGTGCAACGCGGCTGTTCCCGTGTCGTCTGACCAAGTCAGCAGGCGTAACGTCTTGCCCGAAAAATTGTGTTCCTGCGCCCTGAGATTGAGGAACGGCGCCGGCAACGCGGACGCTGCGAGCGCTGCGCCGATCGTCTTGAAGGCTTGCCGCCGTCCCGTGCTGAATTTTTTCATCGCCGACTCCGTGGATGGTGAAGTGAAATGTCCGACCTGTGCGCCGGGCGAACGGTCGTATCCGCTCGCATTGGTCCGTGCATGAAAATGTTAGGATCGCAAAATAGCCATCACAATTGATATATCGTCATGTCTGCCATGATCAAAACACATGGCTCAGCGGGTCCCGCGCTCGTTTACCGCAGGTATTGGCATGCCGGTTGTGCATGGCAGGCCGCGGATCAATAGTCCAATGAAATAGCCTGTGCCCGGTTCTTCACCTTCGGCAGCACGCACGGCATTTCATACAGCAGGTGCGCGCCGACCAGCGCGGTGTTGCCGGACGGGTCCTACGGCGGTGAAATCTCCACCAGGTCGCATCCCACGATATCCAGCCCACGGTAGCCGCGGACGATTTCAAGCGCTTGGCAGATCGTCAGGCCGCCGATTTCCGGCGTACCGGTGACGGGCGCGAAACTCGGGTCAGATCATGCGGTTCCAGGCTGAGTACCCTGAGATCCAAAACATGCCGTTTCCGTTTGCTTCAAGGCGCGAAAATGGACTTTCCTGGTGGCCATCGATATATTTATCAGAATATAACGAAGCCGGAGAGATTGAGTGAGCGATACCGTGCAACATGCCGCACAACAAGCGGTCGGCGAGAAGTTCGTTCTCGAATCGATGCATTACGCGCGCGACAAAACGTGGGAGGTCGTCGAACAGGTGGCGGCCCGGATTCAGCCCGGAATGCTTGAGTCGGAAGCGGTGAGCGAGTGCAAGCGGGTCCTGCAAGAGCTCGGGATGGAACGGATCTGGCATCCCATCCTGATCCGGTTCGGTGAAAACACCTTGCGGACGTTCAAGCAACGTTCCGAGGCGGATCCCCGGCTCAAAGACGACGACATCTTTTTTGTCGACCTTGGCGTGGTCTGGAAAGGGCATGAAGGTGATGCAGGCGCGACGTTCGTGGTCGGTGCAGACGAGGAGATGAAAGCGTGCGCGGACGCGGCAAAGACTGTCTTTGACGAGGTCGAGCATCATTGGCGAACGACGGGCGCCGGCGGCAAGGCGTTGTACGACTACGCGGCTGAGCGTGCGTCGGCGCTTGGATGGAAACTGAACCTCGACATCAAAGGGCATCGCGTGAGCGATTTCCCGCACGCGATCTTCAAGGCCGGCAATCTGGGGAATTTCGAGCCGCACCCGCAAGCCGGGCTCTGGATCCTGGAGATTCAGCTCGCTCATCCCACAAGGCCGTTCGGCTCGTTCTACGAGGACCTGCTTGCCTGAGTCGTGTCGACGAAGAAACGCTAACAAAGGATGCAATGTTCATTCGGCAACTCGAGTATCTCGTCACATTGGCGCGCGAAAAACATTTCGCGCGAGCAGCTGAAGCCTGTCACGTCTCCCAACCCGCGCTGTCGTCGGCCATTCGTACGCTTGAGGCCGAACTAGGGCTGGTCATTGTCGAGCGGACACGGCGCTTCGTAGGCTTCACGGAGGATGGCGAACGTGTGCTTGGCTGGGCGAGGCAAACGCTCGCGTCCCTGCAGAACATGCGGCAGGATGCGTCCGCCGCGCAAGTCAACCTGATCGGGACGCTTCGCATAGGCGCGATTCCAACCGTCATGCCGGTGACCGCCAGCATGCTTGCGCCGTGCATGCGCGAGCATCCGCATATGCACTACGAGGTCCGCTCGCTCAGTTCTGATGCGATCCTGCGTCAACTGGACGAGCACGAACTCGACGTTGGCCTGACGTATCTCGACGAGCAGGTGCAGGCGGGGTTCAGCGTATTGCCGCTCTATTTCGAACGCTACCTGCTCTTGTCACCCCCGGGCGCGGGCGAGAGGTTCGACGCAGGCACGGTGCAATGGGGCAGCGCGAATGAATTGCCGCTCGGTCTGTTGACCGCCACCATGCAGAACCGGCAAGTGATCAATGCTGCGTTTCGACGCGAGAGCGTCCAGCCTACCGTCGTTCTCGAAACCGACTCGCTTCTGTCTCTCTATGCGCACGTCCAGCATGCTGGCTTGTTCAGCGTGTTTCCGCATAGCCTTCTAAGCGTCCTGCCCGCGGGCAGCGGTGTGCGTGCATCACTTCTCTTGCCGGAGTTGACGCGCGGCATCGGTCTTATCGCGCGCAATCGCAATACGCTGCCGCCCCTCGTTGCCGCCATATGGAAAGCGGCCGAGCAACTTGATCTGCAACGCGAGTTTGACGCATTGCTGCCCGAGGCGGCCCGCGTTTCGCAGGACCCGGTCACCATCTAAGGCGGAACATCCGCAGTATTCTGCGTGCGCTTGCATGCCCTCATAAGAACGGCTTATCAGCTGATCCATCCAAACGATTGGACCGTCCGCGCATGCTTCGCGACACTGTCCTGCGTCGACGTGCCAGCCCCACGTAACGACCAAGGCGGTGCCGGGACATCGGCGCCGGTGTTATCCAAATCAGAGTGGAGTGAGACAGTCATGGCCAAGGTTCTATGCGTTTTATATGACGACCCCGTCGACGGTATGCCGAAGAAGTACGCCCGGGACGACGTGCCCGCCATCACGAAGTATCACGACGGACAAAGCGCCCCGACACCGAAGGCAATCGACTTCAAGCCGGGCGAATTGCTGGGCAGCGTGTCCGGTGAACTAGGCTTGCGCAAGTTCCTCGAATCGCAGGGACATACCCTGGTTGTCACGTCCGACAAGGACGGCCCCAACTCCACGTTCGAGCGTGAACTGGAAGATGCGGAGATCGTCATTTCGCAGCCGTTCTGGCCGGCGTATCTGACCGCCGAGCGGATTGCCCGCGCGCCAAAGCTCAAGCTCGCGCTGACAGCCGGCATTGGGTCGGATCACGTCGATTTGCAGGCAGCAATTGATCGCGGCATCACGGTGGCTGAAGTGACGTTTTGCAA
>NZ_JAQGMM010000609.1 GCF_028292365.1 Caballeronia sp. | reverse complement strand
CAAACCCGCCGGCGACATCGACCTTCAGCGCACGCTCACCATTTCCCCCATTCACGCCAACAACGACGACATCACGTTGCAGATCGACGCGCAGGAAACCTTGCAAAGCAATGACGCGCCGGTAACGGTGGCGGGTTGCAAGTTGCCGCCCCAACCGCGTCAGGTCAGCGCCACGCACCCCGGGCTGGTCCTGAAGCCGGGTGATTGGTCGACGTGGCAAATCGTCGATAAAAACCCGTCGATCACCTACAAGGTTCGTGCAACGCTGGCAACGGCTGCGCAATAGCGCGCCGCGCGTCGATCACACTCGACGCAGCCGCGTCCCACAACTCATTCATCGCATGCGAAATCCAGAACATTTCACCTCCGGCATTCCTTCCGTTCGCGACACACCCGACTTCGTGGCCGTGAGCTGGAACTTGCACAAGGGGCGCTCACCGCTCGGCCTCCAGGCGTGGAGCGCAATGCAGCGCTGGGTTCAATCGACCAAAGCCGATGCCTATTTCCTGCAGGAAGCCATGGCGCGCCGGATGCCGCAACCGGTGCTGGCGGCGAGCTTCGGCAATCCGCTCGATGCCCCCGTCGATGACATCTGGCATTGTCAGGCGACGGAAATCGCCACATCACTCGATTTGCAGATCGCGCTCGGGCAGAACGTGTTCAAACCATCGTGGCGGCATGGCAACGCGATTCTTTCGCCGCATCCGCTGGATCTGGGTGGACGTTGGGATATCTCGGCGCATCGGTTCGAGCGGCGTGGCTTGCTGGTCGCGCGCGCCACGTTTGCCGGGCGTTCGGTCACGTTGCTGTGCGCGCATCTCGCGTTGACGCGGGCGGCGCGACTGCGGCAAATGAACTGGATCGCGTTGTGGATTTCGAAGGAAGCGCCTGAAGGCCCGCTCGTTTTGGCGGGCGACTTCAATGACTGGCGTAATGATTCGGTGGGCGTCTTCGGTGAGCTGGGGATGAGCGAAGTGGCGACCATGCTCGGTGAATCCGGTCGGACCTATCCGGCGTTTTCACCGGCGCTCGCGCTCGACAAGATGTTCGTACGTGGAATGAAACCGGTTGAATGGATCACGCCGACGCAGGACACCGCATGGCTGTCCGATCATCTGCCGTATATGGCGAAGCTGCGGGTGGAATGAAGCAGCTTTTTATTTTTGTTTCTGATTCTGTTTCTATTTCGCGCCGCCTGCAAATGACGCGGCGATCACGGTTTCTATCGCGGTGAAAGAGACGGGCTTGACCAAGTGGTGGTCGAAGCCGGCATCGCGTGCCTTCTGCTTGTCGCTGTCCGCGCCATAACCCGTCAATGCAATCAACAATGCGGTTTTTGTCACCGCCCGCGTGCGCATCTCGCGCGCGACTTCAAAGCCGTCCATGCCCGGCAAACCAATATCCAGGATCACGACATCGGGCGCGAAGTCATCGACCATGGCGAGCGCGCTCGGGCCATCGTGCATGACGCGAACTTCGTGGCCGAGCGTTTCGAGCAGCATCGACATGGCTTCGGCTGCGTCGACGCTGTCGTCGACAAGCAAGACCCGGCGCGGTTGGGTCGATTCGCCGGGCGCGCTGTCGATCATCGTCATGGTACTTTCCTGGAATTTTGAGAATGCTGAAGGTGCTCGCACGCCGAGCGAATCAAGCGCGCGGATAATTTCAGGATGATACCGGGAAAGTGGATTCGCTCCGTTCAGCAGATTGAGCGAGACCGTGCGGGATCCAGCCGAAGCGCGCCTGGATTATTTCTCCTGGCATTAACACCCCGCCGCCGATGTCCTCTCGCGATGCGTCGAGGTTCAGGAAATCCACCGTGTTCGTTACAGGTTCCACGCACAGCAGGTCGGGATGCGCCGAGGGTGCGAACAGGACCATGTGATCGAACGGCGCATCGGCCGCAAGCGTCACGCTGCGGTTTTCATCAGGCCATGCGATGGTCGCGGACCTCGACCAGCCCGCAAAGTTGTTGTCCAGATCGAAGGCATCGGCGGACAAACCTTCCGGCGATGCCAACGCATCAATGCACGGATGCGCGCCAAGCTTCGTCGGCAGAAGATCCTGCGTGGCGTGCCACATCGCGCGAACGTTGGTATGGATTCGCGTGGCCGGCGTGCGAGGGTAATAAGGATGATGACCCATGCCGAACGGCATAGGCTGATCAGCGAGATTGCGTATCGACATGGTGACGAACAAGCCTGAGTCATCGAGTTCGAAACGCTGTGTCGCTTCGTATCGATACGGCCAGTGATGAGCAGGTCCGCCGCCTGGTTCGTGATTCAGATGCAATTCCACCGTGGTCGGTGAAACCAATCCCACGCGCCACGGCCGCCGCCACGCGTGCCCATGCAGCGCGTGATCGAATGCGTTGCCATCGGCGGATAGATCGACTTCCCGACCGTCGAAGGCAAACCGCGCATCGCGCAACCGGTTGCAGTACGGCAGCAACGGAAAGCTCGCCATGCCGAGCGGGTTGCACGCGGCGAGCGCATCGACCGATGCGGGACGCAGCCAATGCAGCGCGTTGCCGTCTTCATTGCCGCCGTCCGGCAGATCGTAGAACGCCGCAATCGCGCCGCCGACGTGCGGCGCCAGCAACACTCGCCGATTCTCAAAGCGCAGTTCGATCAGCGAAGTATCATTCAACGCGACGCGAAACGTGCCGTCAGCGGCCGGCGTGGGCTGAGTGAATTGGGTCGATTGAGCGGCGGCGCTTTCACCCGCGCGTGTCCGTTGATCGGTGTTCAATATGCAAACCGCTGGTAACTTTCATCGAAGGTCCGCGTCGTCTTGTCGACTTGCGGGCTATAACGCAGCAGCCGTTTTGCGCGGGCGGGCAGCGCGGCGAACACATCGCGCGGCACTTGCACCTGCACTTCCGGCCGGAAATACCATGAACGGCTGTATCCGATCACGACCATCGGACGCGGGGTATCGGTGAGATTTGGCGTTCCTCTATGCAACCCGCGCACGTCGCGGATCATCACGTCGCCTAGTTGCATGGGAACGCGTTCCGCCGGGTACCGTCCATCCGCCAAGCCAGCGAGTGCTTCCTCACGCGATATCCGATGCGTTCCGCGCGTCGTCTCCAGCGACCCGTTCTCGTCATCCACGTCGATAAGCGGAAAATTCACCGCCAATTGGAACGACGGCGTCTCCGGGAAGTTATCGAACAAAGGCGGCGTGTCGCGATGCCAGTCCTGAAAGTCGGAACCGCGCACGGGGGTATCAGTGGCGAGCTGGCACATAACGGGGTCTGGCCCGGCGATTCGCTCGACGATCCCCAATACATCGTCATCGCAAAAAATGGCGGGATCGGCGAACTCGCCCTCGAACGGCAACGTGACGTAATAGCGCCCCGGCCCGCGATTGCCGCTGCCACCCTGCTCGCGCGCCGCCGTTTCATGCGGTTCGAAAAGCGGCGCGAAAGCCGCGCGCCAGGCCTCAAGCGTTGCGCGCGGGAAATGGTTGGGCAGCAGGACAAAACTGTCACGCTCGAAATCCTTCGCAAGCGCATCGCGAGCGCGCTCGTCGTAGCGGGCCATCATCGTCTCCTTGGTTGCGCCACGCGAGTCGGGCGCGGTCGGCACGCGTGGCTTTCATTGATCCGACAGCCCGGCGCGCGCCCCGAGAATCGCACGATCGCCATGAAGTAGTCAATATTATTAGTAATTACACTTAGATCCACTTTATTGCTGGCGAGGGTAATGCTGGCAATGGTTTGGGAGCGTTGTCGCCAGGAAATATTAGTGGTACCGTCGGCGACATCCGCATAACGTTTTAGCGCAACGCAACGACAACACCGCCGCCGCCCTTTCGCGGCCTCAGACAATGAAAAAATCCACGCAACGCCGTCCGACGATGACCGACATCGCGAAACTGACCGGCGTTTCGCAGTCCACCGTGTCCTTGGTGCTGAACAACGCGACCAGCGCGAAATTCTCTGACGCCACGCGCAACAAGGTAATGAAGGCAGCACAGGATCTCGGCTATCGGATGACGGCCCGCGAGCCGCTGGACGCGACGATCGCGGCGAACGAGAAGAACCTTATTGTGTATCTCGCCGATGAAATTTCGACGAGCCCGCATCCTGTGGTGAACATCGACGGCGCACGCGATACAGCATTCGCAAACGGCCGGATGCTTGCTGTTTACTCGACGCACGGCAACGCGGAAATAGAGCAGCAAGTACTCGACGCCACGCTGACAAACCCCAACGTGCTCGGCGTGATTTACGCGACGGTTTATACCCGAAAGGTTACTTTGCCCGCCGCGCTTTCAAAGGTCCCGACGGTCCTGCTGAACTGCTACACCAGCGATTCCGAGCTTTCTTCGGTGGTTCCAGCTGAAGTTGCGGGAGGACATGCCGCGACGGAATATCTGCTGAACGCGGGGCATCGAAGGATTGGGTATGTGAACGGTGAACCTTGGCAAGACGCGTCGCGCGATCGCCTGAAAGGGTATCGAACGGCGCTCTCGACAGCAGACCTCCCATTCGCCGCCGAGCTGGTGCGTGAAGGCGACTGGAGCTCGGGTTCGGGCTTCGAACAAACGCTCTCGTTGATGCGTGAACCCAACCCTCCAACGGCCATTTTCTGCGCGAACGATCTGATGGCGCTCGGCGCAATCGAAGCGCTAAAGCAGTTGGGGCTACGCGTACCAGAAGACGTCTCCGTACTCGGTTACGACGATCAGGAGATCGCCCGGCACACACATCCGCCGCTCTCCACCGTCGTCCTTCCGAACTATGAACTTGGCAAATGGGCCGTCGAAACGCTGCTCCAGGAAGAACACAACCGCGCCGCCGGCGCACCCGTTCGCCGGCGCACAGTCAAGCTCGACGGACCACTGGTCGAACGCGCGTCGGTAAGGGTAATTACCGTAGCAAGACAACCCGCAATTAATAATATTAGCGATTGACCAATAATAAAATACGGTGGAATAATCATCGCACCTCGACTTATTGAGATAGAGCTGAGAGGCCGAAAGACACAGCAGGACCGAAGTACTTAAAAAAGCAGGACCATCCATACCGGAGGAAGACATGCTGTCGCTTGAAAATTTCAACAAACGCAAATTCCCGTTGCGCGTGCTGGCTTCATCGGTGCTCGCGCTGTCGATGGTGGCAGGCGTAAGCATCGCCCACGCCGACGACTCTCCGCTGCCCAAGCTGGCGACCAAGAAGCCCTTGCGCGTCGGCTTCGCCCAGACCGAAAGCAACAACCCGTGGCGTCTCGCCGAAACCAAGAGCTTCAAGGACGTCGCGGCGAAATGCGGTTGGCAAATGGTCATGACCGACGCAAACAGCTCGGCATCGAAACAAGTCGCCGATATCCAAAGCATGATCGCGCAGCACGTCGACCTGATCGTCTTCCCGCCGCGTGAAGAAAAGCCGCTCGCGCCAATCGTCCTGCAAGCGAAGAAAGCGGGCATTCCGGTGATCCTCGTCGACCGTGACGTCGATCAATCGGTGGCGAAAGCGGGTAAGGACTACATCACGTTCATCGGCTCGGACTTTATCAACCAGGGGCAACGTGCGGCTGACTGGCTGGTTAAATCGACCGGCGGCAAGGCCAAGATCATCGAACTGGAAGGCTCCACGGGCGCATCCGCTGCGAACGATCGCAAGAAGGGTTTTGATGACGTGATCGCGAAGAATCCGGGCATGCAGATCATCGCGTCGCAAAGCGGTGACTTTGCGCGTGACAAGGGTCGCCAGGTCATGGAAACGCTGCTCCAGGCCCATCCCGACGTCACCGCCGTCTACGCGCACAATGACGAAATGGCGCTCGGCGCGATTGCCGCGATCAAGGCGGCCGGCAAGCAGCCGGGCAAGGACATCACCCTGGTGACGATCGACGGGACGAAGGGCGGTATGGACGCTATCGCCGCCGGTGAACTCGGAGCCAGCGTGCAGTCGAGCCCATTCTTCGGCCCGCTTGCTTGCGACGTGGCGCAGAAGTTCGCGAAGGGCGAAACGGTCCCGCCGTGGGTGAAAGTCTCCGACCGCTTCTACGATAAGAGCAACGTTAAAGAGAGCATGCAGTACGGTTATTGAGCGGATGCGTTCAGTCAACGCATGACGCTTGGGGTTGAGCAACGAAGGTGTTCGAAGCGGCGCGCCCCGTCTTTCGCGGGCCGTCGCTTCTTTTGTATCCGGCGGACTGAAACGCATTCATTGCGAGAAACCAGCCGCCAGGGAGACGCACTAGATGAACGCACCGAATTCTGGAACACCCCTGCTCGAAATGCAGGACATCGACATCAGCTTTGGCGGTGTGGCTGCGTTGCGGCACGCGCGGCTCTCAGTGTCGGCGGGAGAAGTGCACGCGCTGATCGGGCAGAACGGCGCGGGGAAATCGACGCTGATCAAGATCCTGACGGGCGCATACCGGCGCACGTCGGGCACGATTCGCTTCGATGGCCGCGAAGCCGATTTCCGCAGCCCGAAAGAAGCGCGCGAAGCCGGTATCAGCACGATCTATCAGGAGATCAATCTGGTGCCGTTCCGCTCGATTGCCGAGAACATTTTTCTCGGCCGCGAGCCGCGCCGGTTCGGGTTGATCGACTGGAAGACGATTCATCGTCGTGCGCAGGAACTGCTCGACTCGTTCGGATTGCAGATCGATGTCAGCAAACCCGTGCGCGAGTTTTCAACCGCCATTCAGCAGATGGTGGCATTGGCGCGGGCGGTATCGTCGGACGCGAAAATGGTCATCATGGACGAGTCCACCTCGTCGCTCGATGAACGCGAAGTGGAGTTGCTGTTCACCGTGGTCCGACGTCTAAGGGACGACGGCCGCGCAGTGATTTTTGTGTCGCATCGGCTGGATGAGCTGTATGCGCTGTGCGATCGCGTCACGGTCATGCGCGACGGGCAGACCGTCGCGGAAAGCCCGATGGCCGCGCTCGACAAGTTGCAACTCGTCACCACCATGCTAGGGCGCACGCTCGCCGCCGTCGTGCACGAGGACAGCGCCGTCAAGGAAGCGAACCTCGCCAAGCGCGGTTCGACGGCGATTAGCGCGACGAACCTTGGCGCGGGCGCGAAGGTGTCCGATGTATCGCTCGATGTTCACTCCGGCGAGGCCGTCGGTCTTGCCGGGCTGCTAGGCTCGGGCCGCACGGAAACCATGCGGCTGATGTTCGGCGCGGATTCGACCGAGCGCGGATCGCTATCCATCGATGGTAAGCAAGTCACGCTCAAATCGCCGCAAGACGCCATTGCGCGTGGGATCGCGTATCTCACCGAGGACCGCAAGGGCGAAGGCATCGTGCCGGAGCTCTCGGTGCGCGATAACCTCACGCTCGTGTGCCTGCGCACGCTGACCAAACGCGGCGTGGTCGATGTCGCGAAGCAACGCGAGATCGTGGACCGGTTTATCGAATCGCTGGGGATCAAGCTGCGTTCGCCGGACCAGCCGATACGCGAACTATCGGGCGGCAATCAGCAGAAAGTTTTGCTCGCGCGCTGGTTGGCGACGAACCCGACCTTGCTGCTGCTCGATGAACCCACAAGAGGGATCGATGTTGGCGCGAAAGCCGATGTTGCCAAGATCATCCGCGAACTCCGCGACTCGGGACTAGCGGTGTTGCTGTCGGCGTCCGAGCTGGAAGAATTGACTGCAGTGGCCGATCGCGCCGTCGTGATCCGCGATGGCAAGACCGTCGCCGAACTCGACGGTGCGCGCATGAGCGAAGCATCGATCATGGATGCGATCGCGTATGGCTCGGGAGAAGAATCCTCGCTGGCGGAAGCGGTCGATGCCAAAGAAGGTCAGCCATGAATCAGAAAACGCAACCGGCAACCGCCGCGCCGATCGCACAGGCCGCGCAGAAGAAAAAGCATCGAATCACGATTCAGCGTGAGATCGCCGTGCTGCTCGCGATGATCGTATTCAATCTGCTCTTCACGCAGCACTTCTGGTCGCTGCAGACCTTCAACGTCAACCTGACGCAAGTGGTGACGATCGTGATCGTCGGCATTGGGATGACGCTGGTCGTGGCGACGGGCGGTATCGATTTATCCGTGGGCGCGTCGATGGCGATCGCCGGTTCGCTTGCGCCGATGATCTTCATGAACATGGCCGGCCCATTCGGCATTGCGTTGGCCTTTGTCTTGCCCGTACTGGCTGCCGCGCTCTGCGGCGTGTTCAACGGTTTCCTCGTTACAAGGCTCTCTGTACAGCCGATTGTCGCGACGTTGGTGCTGTTCATCGCGGGGCGCGGCATTGCGCAAGTGTTTACCGATGGCAGCCTGCAAGCATTCGATAACCCCGCGTTCCAGTGGATCGCGTTGGGCCGCGTAGCGGGCGTGCCGGCGCAAGTGTTTTTGATGCTCGCGCTCGTGGCGTTGTTCGCGTGGATCGTGCGCAAGACTTTGTTCGGGCAATACTTGCTGGTCACCGGCGGCAACGAACAGGCCGCGTACCTGAGCGGCATTCCAACGGCGCGCGTGAAGATGATTGCGTACACCTTGTGCGCGGCGCTGGCAGGGTTGGCGGGGTTGATATCGATCTCGGTCAATTCGTCGTCGGACGCCAACGTCATTGGTCTCGGCTCCGAGCTCGATGCCATCGCCGCAGTCGCCGTGGGCGGCACGGCCCTGACGGGCGGCAGGGCCTACATAGTGGGCACATTGATCGGCGCGCTGATCATCCAGTTGCTGCGATACACGCTGCTCGCCCACGGCATTCCCGATGCCGCCGCACTTGTGGTCAAAGCCGGCATCATCATCGTCGCGGTGTACGTACAGCGGCGTCAGCGATAGGAAGATATCGACATGAAAAAGAACCTTCCCATTCTGTTGGCATTAGCGGCATTACTCCTGCTCGGCGTGCTTCGATACGACCACTTTGCATCGGCCTACAACATCAATTCGTTCTGGCGATACAACTCGATGTTCGCGTTGATATCGGTGGGCATGGCGTTTGTGATCATCACGGGCGGTATCGACCTGTCGGTTGGAACGGTCGCGGCGCTGGCGAGCGTGGTGGCCGCGCTGGCGAGTCCGCATGGCGGTCTGGTCGCGGTGCTCGCGGGCGCGGGCGCGGGACTCGCTATCGGCGTGTTGAACGGTCTCGTCATCACGCATATGCGGATCTTGCCGTTTATCGTCACGTTGGCGACGAGCCTGGGGGCACATGGCTTAGCGCTGCTGCTCGGCCATAACGATGCCGTATCGATTGCACCCACCTCCAGTTTCGGCAACTTTGGACAAGGGGATGTATGGGGTCTGCCGATCCCGGGAATCGTGGCGGCGGTGGCGGCAGTGCTGGGCTGGCTGGCATTGAGAAGCACACGCTTCGGACGACATGCGCTGGCAATAGGCGGCAGTGAGGAAGCCTCGCGTTTGATGGGCTTGAATGTGGACAGGACGCTGGTCATGGTCTATGCGCTGAGCGGCTTGCTGGCAGGCATAGCGGGCGCGATATTGGCGGCGCAGTTTGGTGCCGGGCAGCCGAATGAAGGCGTGGGCTGGGAGCTGTTTGCGATATCGGCGGTGGTGCTGGGCGGGACGTTATTGACGGGCGGACAAGGATCGATCGCCATGACGATTGCCGGCGTCGCGCTGCTGGGTTTGGTGTTCAATCTCTTGAACTTCGAGAACGGACTGGGCTTTATCAGCCTGTCGGCGTACTGGCAGTCGGTGATACGCGGCGTGTTCTTGTTACTGGTGATCGTGCTGCAAGCACGCGTGCTGAAGAAGCGGGTGGCGGTGACGAAGCTGGCACGTTGAGAGAGGCGCCGCCACGCCACGTGGCGGCTTATAAAACATGTGAGCAAGTTTCAGGAAAGAGAATCTGCTAAGTTATAGGAACTGAGACCCTGATCTGGCAGACAGCCCGAAGGCGCAATCACCGCCATGTTCGACCTCTTCGACGACATCCCCAAGCCTGACATCGTATGGCTGCCTGACTGGCTGGACGCACCCACTGCGTCCGATACGCTAGCCACCTTGCTCGATGAAATCACCTGGCAGCAGGACTCGATGAACACGCCCGCCGGCAAGATCCCCTTCCCGCGCTTGACCGCGTGGCAAGGCGATCCAGACGCGGTGTACGTGTACTCGGGCATTCGCAACATCCCCAAGCCGTGGACGCCGACGGTTTTATTGTTGAAAACAAAAGCCGAAGCCGCCGCTCAAACTGCGTTCAACAGCGTGTTGGTCAACCGCTACCGCAC
>NZ_JAQGMM010000598.1 GCF_028292365.1 Caballeronia sp. | reverse complement strand
GGCCAAGGGTTAAAAGCGCTAAGCCGAAGCCGCGTTTCACTCGCGTTTATTTGGCGAACAGCGACGCCATGTTGGCGAATGCCTTGAACTCCACGGCATTGCCCGACGGATCGAGGAAGAACATGGTCGCCTGTTCGCCCACTTCGCCTTTAAAGCGAATATGCGGCTCGATGACGAATTTCGTGCCGGCGCCGCGCAGCTTTTCCGCTGCCGCTTCCCACTGTTCCATGGAGAGCACCGCGCCGAAATGGCGAACCGGAACGTTGTCGCCATCCACTGCGCTCGTGTTCCGATGTCCCGCTTCATCCGGCGACAAATGCGCCACTATCTGGTGGCCATAGAAGTTGAAGTCCACCCAGTCCGGCGAACTCCGGCCTTCGGGACAACCGAGCAGGTCGCCGTAGAAGCCGCGGGCAGCTTCAAGACTATGAACGGGAAATGCGAGATGGAACGGGGGCATGGCTGTGCTGGCGGGATGACTCATGGTAGCTCCTGAAAATGCGGCTTTTGGCTTGAGGGACGCACCATTTTACGATTGATAATGGTGATTAAAAAACGAAAGTTTTTGGGTCTGAGTACAAATTTTATCGATGAATGGTGGGGCGTGGAGATCGGGAATAAAGAGCTTGAAGGCGATCGCCCGGGCGGTACGTTTGTGGCTGCAGTTGACCATCTTGGAATGAACTAGTCGGCCGTCAGCGCCGATCCAGCTGCTCGACCAGGCTAGAGGAATCGCGGTAGTTCGCAAACTCAGACTGTAATCGCTTACTAAAAATGCCCATTCGTCTACTTCGCGCGCGCACGGACAAAATATTAGAGTTTAACGGGCACCCTGAAAATAGCATAAGCCATTGTTTATTATAGATAAATTCGTGAATAACTCAGCTTCTCTTGAGACATTGCCTGTTGACAAGTGGATTTGGTCTATCTACATTCTGAGTAAGCGCTTACCAGATGAGCGGAATGACTCGGGTAGTTTTGCGCTCGCAACCAGTTGGCCAGCAAAGCGGTTCGTGACAACGAAGTCATAAGGCGCCGGTTACAGCGCGCACTCAAAGAGACGCCCATGGACGAACGTTCGAAGCTCGCGAATGACAACACAAGCGAACACACAAGCGATCCCGCCAACGCTTTCACCATCCATCCGCTCAACTGCGGCACCATTCGCAACCACGAACGCTCAGGCTTCTTGTACCGCACGGATTGTGGCGGCGGGCGTATCAATGCTCCGTGTATTGCGTGGCTGTTGCGCAGTCAAAATCACACGCTGCTTGTAGACACAGGGCCGGGCACAAGACGTCACGCTGCGCGTTTTTACAGCGACGACGATGTGAACCAGGAGGATCTCCTGCGCGACGAGCTGGCCCGCCTGGACATTAACCCCTCCGACTTGACGCACGTCATCCTCACGCATCTGCATAACGACCATGTCGGTGGGGCGCCGCTGCTGACGAACGCGCGTTTTTACGTGCAAGAGGCGGAGCTTAAAGAAGCCGTATGGCCAGTGCCTTTTCAACGGCCCATTTACGAAACCAACCAGCGCGGCAAGATTCCTTCATGGGTCGAAATTCTGGACCGCATGGAAGTGCTCGAAGGCGACGTGGAGATCGTGCCCGGAGTGCGCGCGTTGCTGCTGCCTGGTCACACCGCCGGATCACAAGGGGTGCTGGTGAATACCGCAGAGGGCGAGTTCCTGATTGCGGGGGATCTGGTGCCTCTATACGAAAATTGGCCCGGAACAGAAAGTCAGGCGATACCCAACGGGAATCACACGGACTTGCGCGCTTACGCTGCAAGCTTCAAACGCCTGGCGGCGCTTAACGCCACGATATTGCCGGCGCACGAGCCGCGCGTGTTCGATTTCAAACAATACCCTTCGTGCCGTTGTCTCTAGCGCGTCTTGCAACAGGCATCGATATAAGCGTGGTGCCTGGCGCATGACAATCGAGCAGCACCCAGCGGTAAACCTCTGCGGCGAGGCTGTTGCGCCCAAGCACACACACGACAAAAAAATCCAGGAGACAAAACATGAATCAGCGTTGGTTTCGCTTACTGCCTGTGATGATGGTCACGTTCATCATTGCGTTCATGGACCGCACTAACATCGGCTTCGCCATACCGTTGATGGGCAAGGAGTTGAGCATCACCTCATCGGTGCTGGGATTCGCATCGGGGGTGCTGTTTTTCGGCTATGGCGTGTCCCAGACCGTATCCGGCTGGCTGGCAGATAAAGGGCATGGGCGGATCCTGGTTGCGCTTCTCATGGTGCTTTGGGGCTTGACCGAAATCTCGCAGGGCTTCGTCCATTCAGCAACCCAGTTAGTGATCGTACGTTTCGCGATCGGGCTGTTCGAAGGTGGCGTGTTCCCAACGTTCCTGTTGTTCGTCAAGAACTGGTTTGCGCCGTCTGAGCGAGCTCGCGCCAATGGTATCTGGCAACTGTGCTATCCACTGGCTGCAGTGATTAGTGGTCCTATCGCCGGCTATATCCTGCGTTCAGGCGACTGGCGTTCGTTGTTTATTATCGAAGGAATTTTCCCGCTGGTCTGGGTGTTTGTCTGGCTGTGGGGCGTGGCTGATTCCCCGCTGCATGCGAAGTGGCTGAGCGAGGCTGACCGCGCGCGCATCATCGACAAGATCGAGAACGAAAACACGTTGCGCGCTGAAAGGGAGGCGCCGGGCGTGCCGGCCTCGTTCGGATCGCAAATGACACGCTTGCCCGTGCTGCTGTTCACTGCGTCAATCCTCTTGTGGAACGTCGGCTTCCTTGGCTTCGTCATCTGGTTGCCGAGCGTGATCCATCAGCAGCCCGGTTTGACGCAAACGGAAGTCGGCTGGCTCAGCGCGATTCCCTATGCATGCGCAATTGTCGTCATGCAGATCCTGACCTACTGGTCCGACCGTACGCTTGACCGCCGCCTTTTCTCCGCGCTTCCGCTCGCTGTCTCGGGCGCCGCGCTGGTCGTGGGAGGGTTGAGCTACGGCAGCAACACGTTCGTCGTCAACATGGGGCTGCTGGTGATCGCGGGCGCGATGTTGTATGGCTCGCAACCTGTGCTTTGGTCGATCGCGACAGAGATCCTGCCCAGCAGCGTGACCGGGTCAGTGAGCGGGACGATCAACGCGGTGGGCGTGATAGGCGCATTTGCCGGACCGTATCTCGTTGGCTATGTCCGCGCGGTCACGCAATCATTTTCCGCAGGTTTGCTGGTCATGGGAGGGAGCTTGATCGGTACATGTATTTTGGTGTTGCTGATCAAGGAAGCCGGCAGGCCCCGAACGCCCGCCGTCACTTCGCATCTTGATCTGAGGCAGATCGTTGATTGAGTGTGGCGCAGCGCATTCGTGGCAGGTGCGTGGCCGGTGACGTGGCAGGCGATTGATCTCCAATGCTGCTGAATCTATTCAAGCTGCCCCGTTGAATAACTGTTGGTGACACGAGATCATCGACAACGAGCGGCTGACCCAGCACGCATCCAACAAGTGGGCATATGCAAAACTTTACCTTCCACAATCCTACCAAGATCATTTTCGGCGAAGGCCAGATTGCTGCGTTAAATTCAGAAATTCCGCACGACGCGCGCGTACTGATTACTTCCGGTGGCGGCAGTATCAAGAGCAATGGCGTGCTCGCCCAAGTGCAGGCGGCACTGGGAGAGCGCGCATGGTTCGTGTTCAGCGGCATCGAACCAAATCCGACTTACGAAACCCTGATGCAAGCGGTTGCGATGGCGCGCGAGAAGGACATCGACTTTCTGCTCGCGGTGGGCGGAGGCTCGGTCATCGACGGTACGAAGTTCATTGCAGCTGCCCTGAAGTTCGACGGCGAACCCTGGGACATTCTGGAAAAGCAGGCCGAGGTGCATGACGCCATGCCGTTTGGAAGCGTGTTGACGCTGCCTGCTACCGGTTCGGAAATGAACAGCGGCGGTGTCATCAGCCACCGTGCCCGAGGCGACAAGCTTCCGTTCAGCAGCGAAGCCACGTACCCGCGCTTCTCGGTGCTCGATCCCACCACGACGTATTCGTTGCCGCCACGGCAGATAGCCAACGGCGTGGTGGACGCGTTCGTGCATATTGTCGAGCAATACCTGACCTATCCGGTTGGCGCAAACGTGCAGGACCGTTTCGCGGAAGGACTCCTGATCACCCTGACCGAGGTGGGCCCGCAAGCGCTTGCCGAGCCGGACAACTACGAGGTTCGCGCCAATCTCATGTGGACGGCCACCATGGCGCTTAACGGGTTGATCGGCGCCGGCGTGCCCCAGGACTGGGCGACGCATATGCTGGGCCACGAAATCACGGCAATGCACGGACTCGATCATGCGCAGACGCTCGCCATCGTCCTACCGGCGATGCTCAACGTACGTCGTGAGGAAAAGCGCGCAAAGTTGCTGCAATACGCGGAGCGTGTCTGGAACATTACGGGCGGCAGCGAAGACAATCGCATTAACAAGGCGATCACGGCGACCCGCGTGTTCTTCGAGCGGCTGACAGTCGGCACCCGCTTACGCGACTACGAGATCGGTGGCGCTTCAATTGGCAGTCTCGTCGCGAAGCTTGAAGAGCACGGCATGACGGCCTTGGGTGAACACGGCAGCGTGACGCCTGAGGTGGCTCGCAAGATTTATCAGATGGCCGTTTAACGTAGTTTCGCAGTTTCTCCCCTGATGCCGGGCGGTTGGGTGATCAGCAATTTCTATCGATCGACCCGGTCACTTTCGATTATCTTCGATCAATTTTGCGTCGATATACTCGATTTCGATCAGCCTGGAACGGGTGTCCGCCGTGTGCGAATGCCGGGTTCATGCCTGTGCTTGATCAGCGCAAACACGTTTCGGGTACGAACCCGGCATTCAACCAGCGGATGGGGAGAACGGCATGAGCAGGGCAAGCGCAATCGTCACAGAACACGCCCAGGCGAAAACCTCGGTTCGCTGGAAGATTTTCCTGATGCTGTTGTTGCTGGTCACGGTCAACTACATCGATCGCGCGTCCCTGTCGGTTGCCATGCCAATGATCGCTAGCGAGTTCACGCTCACGCCGGTCATGCAGGGCCTCATCATGAGTTCGTTCTTCTGGTCATACACGCTGATGCAGATTCCAGGCGGCATGGCTGTGGACCGCTTCAAGCCGCGGCTGGTGCTCGCACTCTGCACCTTGCTGTGGGGCGCGTTCCAGGGCCTCGGTGCGCTGACGACCAATGCGGTGTCGCTACTGGTTACGCGGCTTGGACTCGGGGTGGCGGAAGCACCCGTGGCTTCGGCGGGCGGCGCGCTCAATGCGATGTGGCTCACGCAGCATGAGCGGGTGCGTGGCGCATCGCTGATGGATGGCGGTTCGCCTCTCGGCGCGGCGCTCGGATCACTGCTGATCGCCTGGCTGATCGTGGTCGCCCATTCCTGGCGGGCGGCGTTTGCCATAGCCGGCGTTGGCACTATCCTCTGCGGCATAGGCACCTGGCTTTATATCAAGAACCAGCCCCGTGAACACGCGGGCGTCAATGAAGCTGAAGCCGAACATATCGAACAAGCCCGGCAGCACGAATACGAGAAGGAAGCGAAGGAACTCTCGGGGAAGACAATCGACTTCTTCAAGTATCGTTCGGTACTGCTGATGTTTGTCGGTTTCATGTGCTGTACGACGCTTTACTATGGCTTGCTGACATGGATGCCCACCTATCTGCACAAGGTGCAGGGTTTCGACATTCAGCAAATGGGCGGCGCCAGCTTTGTCATTTTCTTCTGCGGCTTCATTGGCGAACTGGTGGGCGGGTATGTCGCTGACAAGTGGCTCGCGAGCGGCGCCGCGCCGAATCTCGTGATGCGCACGATCTTCGGCGTTGCCGGCGCGGTTGCCACGATTGCGGTGTTTTCCGTGGCGCATGCGAAGAGCCCGACGACCGTCGTGATCCTGTTGTCCATCACGCTCTTCTTCCTGCGATGGGGCGGCCTTTACTGGTCGATCCCCGCGATGCTCGCGACGCGTCACAAGGTGGGCGTACTCGGCGGCCTGCTCAACTTCGGCGGGAACATCGGCGGCATGGTGATTCCGATCGCGATCGGCGCAATTGTGCAGTACACAGGTTCTTACTTTCTCGCGTTGATGTGTTTCGCTGCAATGGGCGTCGGGCTCCTGCTTTGTTCAGTTGGAATCGACTATGAAACGAAGATTCCGGTCTGAACGGTCCTCGTGCCTCGCATGATCCAGGCAGCTACCGAGATGAAATAAATGGGAATGGCAATATGGAATTAGCAACATGGGAATAGCAAAGGTCGAAGATATTATCGGCGAGACCGTGCGGCGCGATATCGGTCGCATGAAGCGGTTCGTCGAAGGTCAGCTGGAGGCGGCCGCACGGTCGATCTTGAGCACGCCGAATGCGCACGTGGGCATCGTGACAGGCTTTTTCATCCGCAACGCGGTGCCACCCTCGCCAGAGACGGATGGCCTTGGCGGCATGGCGCATATGGCCGCCGCGCTGGCAAACCTCGGCATACCCGTGACAGTCATTTCGGACGCGCCATGCAGCAAGGCGGTCTGGGCGGTCACCACGGAACTGCCGGAGGGCGTTGCGCTCGAGATCACCTCGCTGAGCGCGGCGTCGGTCAGGGCGTTGCGCAGCCGCCTGAGCGCCGGCGAGCGGCCCCTCACGCATCTGATCGCTATCGAGCGTGTGTCGCCGGCAAGCGATGGCAAGCCGCATCGCGAATACGGCGCGGACATGTCCGACGATACGGCGCCGTTGCACCTGCTGTTCGACGACCCCGACTGGCAGCGCCCCTGGGTGACGATCGGTATCGGCGACGGCGGCAACGAGATTGGCATGGGCGTGCTGCCCGATGAGATTGTCCGTGAAGACATTCCTAACGGTCACCTCATCAGCGCGGCTGTTTCCGCGGATTACCTGATTGTCTCGAGTGTTTCGAACTGGGGCGGCTGGGGACTGGTTTCCGCCATGGCGATGGTTGCTCCGAAGGACGCGGCGGCAAAGCTTCTTGCTGACTTCACGCCCGACCGTGATAGGGCCTATCTTACTGCCGCCGTCGAGGTGGGGCAGGCCGTTGACGATAGCCGCATCGACCGTCCCGCCACACCCAAGATGAGCGTCGACCGGCTTTCTTGGGAACAGCATGCGCAGGTACTGGGGAGACTCAGGGCGCATGTTGACGGATACCTTGCGGATCTGCAGGGCTCGTGAACGCGGCAGCGCGGTTCATCTGCTGACGCTCTGGCGTTCGAACCGCGCTCCTTCGTGAGCCGCCAGCCTGCCCGAAGATTTTCATACACCCTGTTTCTTCGTGTCCAGGTGAGCATGATCGAAGAGAGCAGGATCGGGTGCTGCCTGCCGCCGGCGCGAATGACCGTTGAAGCGGGGCTGCATGGTGGGCTGGTCGAGATCGGCGTGGTCGCCTAGCTCGGCCCACCGCAGGAATGAAGCCTAGAAACCGTACAGGCTTGCCGGATTCTCAACCAGGATCCGATGCCTTGCCGAATCATCAGGTATCCATAACGTCAGGTCATCCAGCAGGCGGGCGGCGTCCGGCTTGTTGTCGGCGCTTTGCGTCGGGTGAGGCCAGTCCGATCCCCAGATCATCCGATCCGGCGCAAGCTGCACCAGGCTTCGCGCGACCACGCCCGCGTCGGCATAATCGGGCGCTCCGGTTCTCGACACCAGATAGGGTCCGCTCAGCTTGACCCAGGTCCGGCCGCGCGCCACCAGTTCTTCGACCACCCCGAACGCGGGATGCGCGACGCCGGCCGGTTGCGGCATCTGCCCCATATGGTCGATCACGAGCGGCGATGACAGGCTCGCGAGCAACTGCCGGTGTTCCAGTATTTGCGCGGCGCTGGCGTTGACCTGGATATGCCAGCCAAGCGGGTCGATTCGCTTCGACAGCGGTTCGATCATCGCTACGGTCAGACCGACCAGGAACTCGAGATTGAAGCGCAGTCCTCGCACGCCCGCATCGTGAAGATTTCGCAGCTCGCTATCGGTCACGGTGTCGGCGACGGCTGCGATGCCTCGTGCATCAGCCCCGAACTGCGACAGCGCGTCTAGCAGGCAGCGGTTGTCGGTTCCGTAGCTGGATGGCTGCACCACGACGTGCCGCCCGATACCCAGCTTTTGCCGCAGCGCGCGATAATCAGCGACCGTTGCGTCGGCGGGTCGCAATTGCGCGGCCGGATCGATCGGGTAGCGCGAGTCGTAGATGTGGTGGTGGCTGTCTGTGAGTTTCCCGCCGTAGCGGGTTCCTGCGGTTTGCAGGGGGGAAGGGCGTTCGCCGGGGTCATCCTGCTTCTCTTGCATCAAATAGCTCTCTTCTCAATCCGGTCTATTGCGCGTGTTCAAGCGCCCACTGTGCGACGTCCCGGTGTGTCGCGAACCAAACCTTCGGATGCGACTGCGCGTGCCGGATGATTTCTTCAAGAATCCAGATGCGCGAGCGGTAGCCGGTCACATGCGGATGCATCGTCAGCTGGAAAATTCCACGTTCCCTGTAGGCTGCGTCGAATTCGCGGCGAAAAATATCGTACACGTCGGCGGGCGACGTGTACGGCCGTACCGCTTCGAAGCGGTTCATGATCAGATAGGCGCCGTCGTCACGGATCCACTCGACCGGCAATTCCACCAGTCCGCTCGGCACGCCGGCCTCGAGCAACTCATAGCAGTCGACGTCCGCCATCAGTGACGAATCGTAGCGCAGTCCCATCTCTCGCGCGATAGAGAGAGTGTTCGGGCTGAAATCCCACGATGGTGTGCGCATGCCGACCGGGCGCTGTCCCGTGATCGACTCGAGCGTATCCGCCGAGCGCAGCAGCAGATCGCGTTCAGCCTCATGCGGGAGGACGGAATTCAGTTCATGGATCCAGCCGTGCAGGCCCACTTCATGGCCTTCGCCGACAATGAGCTGCGCCTCCTCCGGATGAAGCAGCGCGGTTACCGCCGGCACGAAGAAGGAGGCGGGCACGGTATGCTTGCGCAGCACGTCGAGAATGCGCGGCATTCCCGCACGGCTGCCGTACTGTCCCCAGCTGAGCCTGCCAATAGAATGTCCGCCCTCGCGCAATTCACTCGTTTCATGATCGCAATCGAACGAGAGCGCGACCGCGCATTGGGCCTCGTCCGGCCAGGCCGTGGGCCGAAGCGCTCTTCCGGCGCGAACCTGGTCGACCAATTTTCGCCAATGGTGGTCGGGCCATTGCCAGGGTTGGTCATGCGAGTCTTTTGTGTCCATCGAAGCGTCCTGTCTGACGGTTGTGCTGCTGTTAAAGGGAAGTATTCAGGCTGATCTGGTCAGCCGCACGAAGAGACACGCATGTCTGCATTCCGGACGCGACCCGCCACGCGACCATGAAAAGTCCCGGGCGCGGCAAACGTCATACCGGAAGCTTCTTTTCGTAGTCGATGCCGAGCGAGCAGAGCAACAATCCCACACCGGTCGCGGCGAAAAACATCATGGCGAGGAAGTACGAGCCTGTCGCCTGCACGATGGCTCCAACCAGGATGGGCGCGCCGATGCCGCCGATCGCAGCCCCCAGGTTCAGGAATCCGCCGAGCGTGCCCACCTTGGCGCGCGTGCCGAGCAGCGGGGGAATGCACCAGTAGAGGTTGCCCCAGCGCAAGAAAAACACAGTGCACGACAGAAGCACGACGACAAGCGTGGTGCTCGACAAATAAGCCGCTGAAAACACCGCCACCGTGGCAATGACTGCAGCGATTCCGAAGATCGTGCGCAACACGGTATTCGGTCTGCCGCCCGAGGCCAGCCATTTGTCCGCGATCCACGCGCCGACGAGTTCACCGACGAAGCCGGAGAAGTAGATGATGAAGCTCGATCCACCCATCTGGCGGATATCGAGGCCGTGTTCTTTCATCAGATAGCTTGGCATCCATGTGAGCAGGCCGTTGAAGAGCGTATTGCAGCACATGAAGCCAAAAAACATGAACAGGAACGAGCGGTACTTCAGGAAGTCGAGCGCCCTCCCGGAGGCGTCGGCCGGCTCGCGCCTCAGTTCCTCGTCGTGCGAACTCTCGATAAACATGGCTTCGGCTTCGTTGACGGCGGGGTGCTCGCGCGGATGATTGCGTATGTAAGCCCACGCGAGGGCACCAACCAGTGCCGTGGCTGCGCCGGCCACCACGAATGCGATGCGCCACGAACCGAACGACGTGATCAACGCGGAGATCAGGATGGAACCCACGGCCGCCCCAAGCGGCGCGCCGCCGTCCATCAGCGAAGCGCCACGCGTGCGTTCGTTGCGCGTAAGCCATAGTGCGTTGAGCTTGCCGCCGGCGGGCGCGATCGCGGCTTCGGAAAACCCGAGACCCAACCGCATGAGCAGCAGGGACAGGGCATTGGTGCAGAATCCCGCGCCGGCCTGGAACGCTCCCCAGATCAGCGTGGCGACCGTGATCACGAGGCGGGGCTTGAAGCGGTCGACCAGCATGCCGGAAGGAATTTGCATGAGCGTGTACGACCAGAAGAACGAACTCAGGATGAGCCCTTGCATGACCGGCGACAGCGTGAACTCTTTGGCGATCAGCGGCATCGCAACGGAGAGTGAAGCCCGGTCCACATAGTTGACCGTTATCAGCATTAGCAGGAACCAGAAGATCCTCCATCGAACCGATGACTTCCGGGTGGGGGCCAGCGTAGCCGTTCTTGTGTTCATGTCCTTTTCCTATTTTCAGTCATGGCGGCCGCTTGGCGGGAACGAGCGGCACGAATATAAAACGACGAGACTGGCCGCCGGTGTTCAAGTCTTGCGCCAGTTGCTGATACAGCACGTTGAACCGGCGTGGCAGGAACGGCGCGCACGGCACATGCGGCGCACCACTCGCTTGCAGGTTAGAACTTCACGCGCAGACCCGCGCGCGCGACCCATTGCGTGGTCGTACTTGATTCCACTGCCGGGAATCCCTGGTAAATGTCGGCGTTTGCCCCGCCCGAGGCCTTTTGATATGCCCCATTGAAGTAGACATCCGTGCGTTTGGAGAGGGCGTAGTCGGCCAGCAGGTTGACCTGGTTGTACTTCGGCTTCGCGCCGTTGTAGTCCACCTTGGCTTCCGTGAAGGTGTAGCCGGCGCCCAGCGTCGTCGCCGGCGTCACCTGATATTGCCCCCAGATTTCATAGTTGTCGAAGGTCACGGTATTGCCCTTTACGCCGCTTGCGTCATCGAACTTCGTATTCGTATAGGCAAGGCTTACGCGTGCCTGGCCGATCGTGTACGCGCCACCCACGCCGATGTTCCGCATATTGGCCGGATTGCCCACGTAGCCGAACGCGCCTTCGCCGTTCGAAATACCCGGCGTTGCATTGGGCTTGAAACCGCCGTCGGCGAATTGTTGTGCGGGGTTGGTCGCGTAGAAATATGCAGCGCCCAGGTACAGCGGACCATTGCGATAGTTCGCGCCGCCAGCGATCGTGCTGTTTTGACGGAAGTTGCCCGCCACGCCGCCGAATGCATACATTGCCTCGGCGGTGACGCCGTTCCAGGTCGGCGTGACGTACTTGACGGAGTTGTTCACGCGAAAGGCATTGTCGGTGTTATCGATATCGCTCGGATGCGAGAACAGTCCACCCCACTGGCCGTTGGACGTGGTCGACGCGACCATGTCGACCACCGGGTCGTATTGGCGGCCGACGGTCAGCGTTCCCCACCGCTGATTCGCCAGGCCCACCCAGGCCTGGCGTCCGAATTCGAGTCCACCCTGTCCAAGCCCGCCGGTAGAGAGGTTGTAGCCGTTTTCCAACTGGAAGATCGCCCTCGTTCCCCCGCCAAGATCCTCGCTTCCCTTCAGGCCCCATCGGCTGCCGCCTTCCACGCCGCTTTGCATGGCCCACTGGCTGTGGCCGGCGGAGTTGCTGGCGTAGGTCAGGCCTTCGTCGATCAGGCCGTACAGCGTGACGCTGCTTTGCGCGAATGCTGGCACCGCGAACATGCTGGAGAGCGCAACAGCGATCAGTGATTTTTGTATCATCTGTACTCCAAATTAACTACGCGATTCATATACCGATCTTGCAACTGCTCATGCAGCTCGATTTGCGGTCTCGAGATCGGAGGGTGATTGGGTGAGGCGATCGACTCTACGGGCTGTCTTGCAGCAAACCGATCTTGAGTCGAACCATGTCGACATCAGTACAAACGTAACCAATTCCGCGAATCAACTATACAAAGTCAAATTTGACGGGAGATAATCAAAGTTAGTGAAGCTAACTGATAGAGAACTACGATCATGCGCATTTCCTTGCAGCAAATCGAAACCTTTTACTGGGTTGCGCGACTGGGCGGATTTCACGCGGCTGCACGTCACCAGCATCTCACTCAGCCCACCATCTCAGCGCGCATCCAGGAGTTCGAGGAACACCTTGGCGTGCGGCTCTTCGAGCGCGGCCGGGGTCGCTCCGAGCTCACGTTGGCGGGCCGCGACGCACTCGCCGACGCGGAGAAAATGCTCAAGCTCGCCGACAATCTCGAACGGGTCGGCAAGCGTGCCGACCCCATGCAAGGGCTGCTGCGGCTTGGCGCGAACGAGTCCATCGCTCAGGCAGGTCTGGCGGACTTGCTCACGCATATGAAGACGCGCTACCCACAGATGAAAATCGAGCTGACCATCGATGTCGGCGTGACGCTCGGCCGCAAGCTGGGCGCTCGCGAAATTGACGTCGCGATACTGAACGATTCCACCGACGCTCCGCATGTGGTGGAGACGGCTATAGGACATACCGACCTTCACTGGGTTGCGTCGCCGCAGCTCGTGCCTGACCCCATCGCCACGCCTTACACTCTTGCGTCTGCTCCCATCATCACGGTCTCCCAGCCGTCGTCGAACCATTCGCTGGTAATGAACTGGTTCCGCAACGCGCGTTGTACGCCGGAAAACATCAGTTCGTGTAATTCCCTGTCTACAATGTTGCGGCTCGTGGCGGCGGGACATGCGGCGGCGGTGCTGTCTCCCGCGATCATGTGCGCTGACATTGAGAACGGACTGGTTCATGTACTGAACACCGAACGGCCCATCACCCAGCAAGCGTTTTTCGTGGCCTACCAGGAAGAGCGGCATGGAGGCATGGACGCCATCGTGGAACTCGTGAAAGATGTGCTCACGCGCAGCCGCTTGTTGATTCCCGATTAACGATTCCGGATGAGCCCCTGCGGCGCGCTATCCCGCGCACGAAGCAAACGAAGGTTCATGCGGCCAAGGAATGTTCCCGCTCGATGACGCGCTGTCCGGTTTGCGCATCGAACAGATGGATTTCCTCCGGCAGCGGCGAGATGCACAAGGTCTCTCCGGGTCGAGCCAGAACGCGTTCTCGAAACTCGCAGACAAGCTCTTCCTTGCCGCGGCGAACATTGACTTGGGTGGCCGATCCGGTGGTTTCAACTACTACGACCTCGGTTGGCGTGCCGCTCTCCGTGGCGGCGAAGTGCTCGGGCCGGATCCCAAGGATCACAGGCCGCGGGCACTCCACGGCGAGCCGGCGTCCAAAGGGCACCGTGAAGCCGCTCGCGGAACTGAACACCGTCCCTTGCTCACCGTCGGCGAGGACGCCCTCGATGAAGTTCATGGCCGGCGAGCCGATGAAGCCCGCGACGAACACGTTGCGCGGCTGATCGTAGACTTCGAGCGGCGCGCCTACTTGCTCGACTACACCGTCGCGCATCACGACGATCTTGTCGGCGAGGGTCATTGCTTCGACCTGATCGTGCGTGACATAGATAGTGGTGGTGCGCAGACGCTGGTGCAACTGCTTTATCTCGGTACGCATGGCGACACGCAGCTTGGCGTCAAGATTCGACAGGGGTTCGTCGAACAAGAAGACTTGCGGATCCCGCACGATCGCGCGTCCCATCGCTACGCGCTGGCGCTGGCCTCCAGAGAGCTGGCGGGGATAGCGCTCAAGAAGCGGACCCAGCGCGAGGATCTCGGCGGCGCGCCGTACCCGCTGCTCGATTTCGGCCTTCCGCACCTTGCTGATGGTGAGCGAGAAACCCATGTTCTCCCCCACGGTCATGTGCGGGTAGAGCGCATAGTTTTGAAACACCATCGCCATATCGCGGTCCTTCGGCGACAGGTCATTGACCACCCGTCCCGACATGCGGATCTCACCCGAGGTGATGGTCTCGAGACCCGCGATCATGCGCAGCAGTGTGGACTTGCCACATCCCGACGGTCCCACCAGTACGGCAAACTCGCCGTCAGCGACATTCACGTTGATGCCGTGAATGACGGCGTGGGATCCGTATGACTTTTGAACATTCTGGATGGTGAGGTCTGCCAAGGCGATGACTCCGGGAAATAGGTGAGTGGTGAACGCGCGGCCCTGGGGCTCACGGCATCAGCAGACCGCCGTTGACCTCGACCACCTGGCCGGTCACATAGCCGCTGAGTTGATCGGAGCAAAGGAAGAGGAATGTTCCGACACAGTCCTCCGGATCGCCGATGCGGCCCATCGGGATCTGCGTGGCGGTGGCCTTGAGCTGTTCCTGCGACGTCACCCGGTCCTGCATGTCGGTCGTGATGACACCGGGCGAGACAACGTTCACCCTGATGCCCTCGCGCGCATGCTCCTTCGCGATCGAGCGTGAGAACGTGGACACGAACCCCTTGGCGCCGGCGTAGACCGCGGACCCTGCGCCACCGCCGGTCCGCCCCGCCACCGAGCTGACGTTGATGATGTTGCCGCCGCTATTCTGCTTGCGAAACTGCCGGACGGCCGCGCGGCATGCGCTGAATACCGGTCGCACATTGATCGCCATATGACGCTCGAAGAGCTCGTCGGGGAAGTCAGGGAGACTCACGCGGGAGATCTGGTCCCCCGCGTTGTTGATCAGGATGTCGAGCCGCCCGAAGGCCGCAACAGTCTCCTGGATCAGCTGGTCGGCGGCGCCCGGCTCGGTGAGATCAGCCTGGACGATGCGGGCGCTGCCGCCGTGTTCTTCGATATAGGCGGCGACCGCTTCGGCCTGTTCCTTGCCGCTGCGGTAGTGAACCATCACTTTTGCGCCCTGCGCGCCAAGGCCTTGAGCCACAGCCGCGCCGATGCCGCGGCTGGCGCCGGTCACGAGGCAGGCCTTGCCCGCGATTTCATTCAGAGTCATGTGAGTTTTCTCCATTGTTGGATGCTGGATGCGGCCGCTGGCCGGTTCATGAATGCCCGGCCAGCAGGAAGGGCAGCGCGGCCTCATGGAACGCGTCCGCTTGTTCGAGCTGCGGCGTATGACCGGCGTCCTCGATGACCGCCAGCGCGGCGCCCGGGATACGCTCACGCATCAGCTCTCCGTGCTCGGGAGTGCGCGCGCGATCGTGCCGGCCCTGGACGATCAGCGTCGGTACCCGGATGCCCGAGAGCTGCTCGAGCGTGTCGTTCACGGCATTCGAGCGTGCTGCCTCGATAGCAGCGGCGGGCGTGGCCCCGAGTGCAATGCTGCGAAATCTCGCTAGCTTCGCGTCGGACGGAGGATGAAGAAAGAAGCCGTTGACGACCGGGGTTATCGCGGCTTCATCCCAGGGCGCGGCTTCCATGGCGTCGGCTTTCGCGAGCGCCGCTGCGGGGTCCGCGGTTG
>NZ_JAQGMM010000588.1 GCF_028292365.1 Caballeronia sp. | reverse complement strand
TTCACGGCGCTGTCCAACCAGTTCTTCTCGTGGGACATGAATCAACCGGTGGCCAACCTGCCCGTCACGATCTACAAGTTCGCGATGAGCCCGTTCCCACAATGGCAAGCGCTCGCGTGGGCCGGCGTGTTCCTGATCACGCTCGGCGTGCTCGGTCTGAACATCCTGGCACGCACGATCTTCTCGAAAAAATAAGGCGGAAACCTTTCCATGAACACAGTCGCAAGCGATGTGAGCGCCCGGAACGCTAATCCGGCCGCCAGCGGTGACAATGCCAGCACGGCTCCGGTCGAACGCGGTGCAGCACCCGGCAGCTTCAAGCCGACCCATCACGCACCGCCGGTCGGATCGATGAAACCGAAGATCGAGGTGAACAACCTCAACTTCTTCTACAACAAGTTTCATGCGCTGAAGAACATTAACCTGCGGATTCCTGAACATAAGGTGACGGCGTTCATCGGTCCGTCGGGATGCGGCAAGTCCACGCTGCTGCGCACGTTCAACAAGATGTACGCGCTGTATCCGGAGCAGCGCGCGGAAGGCGAGATCCTGATGGACGGCAACAACCTGCTCGATACCAGCCGCGATATCTCGTTGCTGCGTGCACGCGTGGGCATGGTGTTCCAGAAGCCGACGCCGTTCCCCATGTCGATCTACGACAACATCGCGTTTGGCGTGAAGATGTTCGAGCAACTGTCGCGCTCGGAAATGGACGACCGCGTGGAGTGGGCGCTGACGAAAGCGGCGCTCTGGAACGAAGTGAAGGACAAGCTGCAGCAAAGCGGTTATGGCCTGTCGGGCGGACAACAGCAGCGCCTGTGTATTGCACGCGGCATTGCGATTCGCCCGGAAGTGCTGCTGCTCGACGAACCGTGCTCCGCGCTTGACCCGATTTCGACGGGCCGCATTGAAGAATTGATCGCCGAACTCAAAGATGACTACACGGTGGTGATCGTCACGCACAACATGCAGCAGGCGGCGCGTTGTTCGGACTACACTGCATACATGTATCTGGGCGAATTGATTGAATTCGGCGATACGGAAAAGATCTTCATCAAGCCGTCCCGCAAGGAAACGGAAGACTACATTACCGGCCGGTTTGGTTGAGAGCATAACGGGCTAAAAAAGGACTTCAGGGAGCACATATGTCCGATAAACATTTGTCGAGCCAGTTCGACGCCGATCTGAATGCGGTGTCATCGAAGGTGCTGGAAATGGGCGGTCTGGTCGAGTCGCAGATCATCCACGCCATGCAGGCGCTCAATACGTTCGACATGGAAATTGTCGAAGCGGTGGTGCTCGCCGAACAGCGGCTGAACACCATGGAAGTCGAGATCGACGAGGAATGCAGCAACATCATCGCGCGCCGTCAGCCGGCTGCGCGTGACCTGCGTTTGTTGATGGCGATTTCGAAAACGATTACGAATCTCGAGCGTGCCGGTGACGAAGCCGAGAAGATCGCCAAGCGCGTGAGACGCATTAACGAAGATGGCATGGGGCGTAACGTCAATATCGCCGAGATCAAGTTGTCGGGCGAAATGGCGGTGTCCATCTTGCGCCGTGCACTAGATGCTTTCGCACGCCTGGATACGGTTGCCGCCGCGCAAATTGTTCGCGACGACAAAGCCATCGACGAAGAATTCCGCGCGTTCGTGCGCAAGCTGGTCACGTACATGATGGAAGATCCGCGCATGATTTCGGCGGGCCTCGATTATCTGTTCATCGCTAAAGCGGTCGAACGGATTGGCGATCATGCAAAGAACATTGCGGAGTTCATTATTTACATTGTGAAGGGAACGGATGTCCGCCATGTGTCGCGCGATCAACTCGAACGCGAAGCACTCAGCTGATTCTTTTCTGATCCCAATGTTGGTTGTTTAACTTACGCGAAGAAGGTTACAGAGGTGCCGATGCCCAGCAGCATTCTCGTTATAGAAGACGAACCCGCGATTTCCGAATTGATTTCGGTGAATCTGCAACACGCGGGCCATTGCCCCATTCGTGCTTATAACGCGGAACAGGCGCAAAACCTGATCAGCGACGTCTTGCCCGACCTGGTGCTTCTCGACTGGATGCTGCCGGGTAAATCCGGCATCGCCTTTGCGCGGGAATTACGGGGCAACGAACGCACGAAACATATTCCGATCATCATGCTCACTGCTCGCGGCGACGAGCAGGACAAGGTGCTCGGACTTGAAATTGGTGCGGACGATTATGTGACGAAGCCGTTTTCGCCGAAAGAATTGATGGCGCGGATCAAGGCGGTATTGCGCCGGCGCGCACCGCAATTGACGGAAGACGTGGTCGCAATCAACGGCTTGCGTCTCGATCCGGCTACTCACAGGGTGGCGGCGCATTCGAACGGTCATGGCAGTGACGATATCAAGCTCGATCTCGGACCGACCGAGTTCCGCTTGTTGCATTTCTTCATGACGCACCCTGAGCGCGTGCATAGCCGCACGCAATTGCTGGATCAGGTCTGGGGCGATCACGTATTCGTGGAGGAGCGGACCGTCGACGTGCATATCAAGCGTCTGCGCGCCGCCTTAAAGCCCGCTGGTTGCGATGCTATGATTGAAACGGTTCGTGGCAGTGGTTACAGGCTAGCCAAGAGTGCTTGATGAGAGTGCATGACAAGAGTAAATGAGACCCGCGACCAATCGTGGTCGCGTGGTAATAATCTCGATCCGCTAATTCATGAATATCATCTGGACGCGTTCTCTCGTGTCCCTCGCGTTGCTCGCGGTATTGAGCGGGATCGTTGGCGTGCTGTTCGGAGTGCGCGCCGCGCTTGGTTTCGCGCTGGTCATGTTGGTTCTGCAAACCCTCTTCACCACCTTTCATACGCAACGCTTGTGGCGCTTGCTCGACGCGCCCGTGTATGGCGAAGTGCCGAGCGCACCGGGCGTGTGGGGCGAGATTTATTACCGGCTGCATAAGCTTGCCAAGCGTTGGCATGCCCAGGTGCGTCAGGTCGAGCAGCAACATTCACGGTTTATCCAGGGTATCCAGGCGTCGCCGAATGGCGTGGCCATGCTCGACGACAGCGACCAGATCGAGTGGTGCAACGCCATTGCGGAAACCCATTTTGGGTTGGACGCGAAACGCGATCTGCGCCAGCACATTACGCATCTCGTGCGTCAACCCGACTTCGTTCGTTATCTCGCTTCGCAGCATTATGAGTCGGTGCTGGTCATGCGCGGGATGGGGCTGAACCGGCAGCATGTGTTGTCGGTGCAAATATTTCCCTACGGTGAAAACCGGAAACTGATTCTGACTCAGGACATAACGGAACTGGAAAGAACCGATTCCATGCGCCGCGATTTTGTCGCGAACGTTTCGCACGAGTTGAAGACGCCGCTGACGGTGCTGTCCGGCTTTCTTGAAACCATGCGCGAGTTGCCGCTGAATGAATCCGACCGGGCGCGTTACCTGGAAATGATGGAACAGCAGTCGTCGCGGATGCAGAATATTGTGCGCGACCTGCTCGTGCTCGCGAATCTGGAAGGCGATGTCAAACCGCCCGGCGACGATGTTCTCGATATGCGCGCGGTGCTGCGCCATCTTGAAGAAGACGCCGATAATCTTTCGAATGGCCGGCATCGAATTACATTCGATGTTGATGAAGCGTTGACGGTGTCCGGTTCGGAAACGGAGATTGTCAGTGCGCTCGCGAATCTGGTGACGAATGCGATTCGCTATACGCCGGATGGCGGAACGATTGATGTCTCGTGGCAGCGCGTTCGAGATCGTGCAGTGTTTTCAGTGCGCGATAGCGGACTCGGTGTTCCGCCCGAACATATTCCACGTTTGACCGAGCGGTTTTATCGCGTGGATAGAAGCCGCTCGCGGGATACCGGTGGCACGGGCTTGGGGCTTGCAATCGTGAAGCATGTGTTGCAACGCCATCTGGCCGACCTCGAAGTAAAGAGCGAGGAAGGGCGGGGAAGCACCTTCTCGGTCAAGTTTTCGGCTGCCCGTACGGCGATGAGAAAATCGATCGCGGCTTAATTCGCTTAAGCGGCTTATCAAACCGTCAGTCAGCGCATCAAGGACAGAACTTCGCGAGCAGACCCAGTTGCGCATTGCGCATCGACTTGCCCGGACGCCGCCGCTTGTAATGCCCGTCACTTTGCATGAGCCATGCCGACTGGTTATCGCCGAGAAACACGGACAGTCCTTCCGCGATCACGCGCCGTTTCAGGCGGCGGTCGTTCACGGGAAATGCCACTTCCACACGCCGGAAGAAGTTGCGGTCCATCCAGTCCGCGCTCGACAAATAGACCTTCTCTTCTCCGCCCGCATAAAAATAAAAGATGCGGTGATGTTCGAGAAAACGTCCGACGATGGAGCGCACCGTGATGTTCTCGGACAGGTCCTCCACGCCGGGTTTCAACGCGCAGACGCCACGCACGATCAAGTCGATTTTCACGCCGGCCTGAGACGCTTCATACAACGCGATGATCACGGTCGGTTCGAGCAACGCATTCATCTTCGCGACGATCCGCGCTTTCTTTCCCGCACGCGCGTTCTCGGCTTCAGCACGAATGGCTTCGATCAGATTCGGGTGCAGCGTAAAAGGGGCTTGCCAGAGCTGATGCAGGCGTAATTCGCCGCCGATGCCGGTGAGTTGCTGGAACACGTGATGCACGTCTTCGCAGACTTGCTGATCCGACGTCATCACGGCGAAATCGGTATAAAGACGTGCCGTGCGCGGATGATAGTTGCCCGTGCCCAGATGCACATAACGCCTGAGCACCATCTTGCCGTTCTGCGAGACGCGCCGCACGATCAGCATCATTTTCGCGTGGCATTTGTGGCCGACCACGCCGTACACCACATGCGCACCCACGGCTTCGAGTTGCGACGCCCAGTTGATATTCGTTTCTTCATCGAAGCGCGCGAGCAGTTCCACCACCACGGTGACTTCCTTGCCGTTGCGCGCGGCTTGCATCAGCGCGTCCATCAGCGGCGAGTCGGTGCCGGTTCGATAAATTGTTTGCTTGATCGCGACCACTTGCGGGTCCTTGGCCGCCTGCAGCAGCAACTCGAGCACGGGCTGAAAACTCTCGTACGGATGGTGCAGGAGGATATCGCCCTGATCGATGGAATCGAACATATTCGATGCTGCCGCAATAGCCTTCGGCACCGCCGGAATGTGCGGCACGAACTTCAGGTCCGGCCGGTCGACCATCTCGGGCAACTGCATCAGGCGCACGAGATTGACCGGCCCGTCCACGCGATAACAATCGCGGTCGTTCAGTTCGCTCTCGTCAAGCAGGCGCCGGATCATGTGCGGCGGCGTTTCTGCCGACACTTCCAGGCGCACCGCATTGCCCAGATGCCGCGCGGGCAGTTCGCCCTGCAGCGCCACGCGCAGGTTGGTGATTTCGTCTTCATCGACGAACAATTCGCTGTTGCGCGTGATGCGGAACTGGTTGCAACTGCGCACCATCAGGTGCGGAAACAGCGCGTCGACAAAACGCTGCATCAGCGAGCTCAACAGCACAAAACCGTGCGGATAGCCCGACAGCGCCTCGGGCATGCGCACGAGCCGCGGCAGCGCGCGCGGCGCCTGCACAATGCCCATCATGGCCTGGCGGCCGAACGCGTCCTTGCCCTCCAGCTCAACCACGAAGTTCAGGCTCTTGTTCAGCACGCGTGGAAACGGATGAGCGGGATCAAGGCCGATTGGCGTGAGCACCGGCAGCAACTCGTTCTGGAAATAATCACGGGCCCAGTCGGTCTGCGCCTCGCTCCACGATTCCACGCCGTGAAAGTAGATTCCTTCGCTTTCCAGCGCGGGAAACACGGTGTTCTGAAGCATGACGTATTGTTGATGGACCAGCCGATGCGCACGTTCGACCACGAGGTCGTACACATGCTGCAGCGACATGCCGTCAGGCGAGAGCGAGCCCGGGTTGTCGCGCATCTGTTCCTGCATGCCGGCCATGCGGACTTCGAAAAATTCGTCCAGGTTGCTGCTGGTAATACAGATGAAGCGAAGCCGTTCGAGCAGCGGAACGGCGGTATCGGCGGCTTGCGACAATACACGTTCGTTAAAACCCAGAATGCCCAGTTCGCGATTAAGAAGGGGATAGCGTAAGGACATCGATAGTATTGGCAGTCAAAAAAACAGAATGTGCAAGGATCGCTCGGAACGCATCACAGTATGATGACGTTTTTGTGAAATCGTAATGTCATAAATCTAACGCAGGTCTCAGATAAGGTTGATTCTGGCGAGGTTTGCCCAATTTCGTCTGACAATCGAAGATCGATTCATTGGCGTAGTTTGCTGCATTGGATTGTTTGCAAGACCAGCACAGTCGTCCGCTTGGACTTAAAATTGGCGCGCTGCCGCAGCCCCGGCGTGTTCAAATGCTGCCCGTACCGTTGGAGCTGTAAGACGCTAGCGGGCACAACCCTACGGAACCTGGAAAATCGATGGTCAACCCCCCTCATCTTTTGGCAGCCGTAGATCTCGGATCGAACAGCTTCAGGCTGATCGTCGGTCGCGTCGAGGAGACGCCTTCCGGCAGCCCGATCTATCAGGTCGACGCGCTACGTGAACCCGTGCGGCTTGCGGCGGGACTGTCGCGGGACAAATTCCTCGACCGGGCCTCGCAACTGCGCGGCTGGGACGCGTTGAAGCGGTTCGGCGAACGGCTGCGGGACTTCCATCCCGACCACGTGCGCGCGGTCGCGACCAATACACTGCGCGTCGCCAAGAACGCCGATGAATTCTTGGCCGAAGCGCAGAACGCACTTGGCTTTCCCATTGAAGTGATTGCCGGCCGCGAAGAAGCGCGCCTGATTTATGCGGGCGCCGCGCATTCGGTGCCGGCGAGCGCGGGCAAGCGGCTGG
>NZ_JAQGMM010000207.1 GCF_028292365.1 Caballeronia sp. | reverse complement strand
GAGGAGCCAGGCAAGCGATATATCGGGGACCGGCTTCGGCGCGTCTGATGGACGAACTTCGCGAGCGGTCAAAACGAGTGTGAATTATACCCGCCGGCGCTTTTGGCCTGCTTTCGGGGGTCATCATGTTTTATCATGTGCGGCCGTCACCGGATGGCTCGACCAGGCAGCTAACCAAGCCGGCTGCGCAGCGTCCACGCCGCACGCTCGTCCCCGTTGCATCGCAGGAGAATTCCTTGAAGATATCGCCACCCTCGCTTTCGTCGCTGCCTCAGTTGTCGCGGCGCGCGTTCTCTCTTGGCTGCGCGTCGGCCGTGCTCACGGCCTGCACCACGACGACGAGTTCCACCACCGCGCTCAATCCACCCGTGCCGCCCGTACCATCCACCAGCACGCCCCAGCGGACCGTGCGGATCGGCCTTGCACTGGGCGGCGGCGCGGCGCGCGGGTTTGCGCATATCGGTGTCATCAAGGCGCTCGAAGCGCGCAACCTGAAGGTGGATCTGCTGAGCGGAACGAGTGCGGGCTCGGTGATTGCGGCGTTATCGGCGTCGGGAATGAACGGCATCGCCATTAACAAGCTGGCGCTGACCATGGACGAAGCATCGATCAGCGATTGGGCGATGCCATTCCGCACACGCGGTTTCCTCCAAGGCGTCGCGTTACAGAATTACCTGAACAAGACACTCGACAACCGGCCGATCGAGAAAATGGCGAAACCGCTCGGCATTGTCGCGACGGACCTGAAGACCGGACAGCCCATCTTGTTCCAGCGCGGCAATACCGGCATTGCGGTGCGCGCGTCATGCAGCGTGCCGTCCATCTTCGAGCCGGTGAAGATCGGCGGTCATGAGTACGTGGATGGCGGTCTGGTGAGCCCGGTGCCAGCGGCGTTCGCGCGCAAGATGGGCGCGGATTTTGTCATCGCGGTGGATATTTCGGCGCGCCCCGAGACGGGATTGACGCAAAGTTCCTTCGACGTCCTGATGCAGACGTTCACGATCATGGGCCAGACCATCAAGGCTTACGAACTCGATAAATACGCCGACTTTGTCATCCGCCCGAACTTGGCCGCCATGAGCGGCAGCGACTTCGGCCAGCGCAACGCGGCCATCCTCGCCGGCGAGGAAGCGGTAGCCAAGATCTGGCCGGAACTGCAGCGGCAAATGGCGGCGAAAGGCGCTACCGTTTGAACTACACGGTAGCGCCTTTCGCCTTGTAAAACCAAACCGCTTAGCGCAACGCCTTGACGCTTGCCGCCGTTACGTCGCCCGGCTGACCGCCCCAGCCCGAGCGCAGGTAGTTGGCCAGATTCGCGAGTTCATCGTCGCTGAGTGTGGCGGCGAATCCCGGCATTGCCTGCATGCGTTCCGTTCCGGCGAACTCGGCGGCCTCTACGCCGTCGAGCATCGCAACAAGCAGGTTATGTGGATTGGCCTGACGCAGCGTCGAGCTCCCTTGCATCGATACCGCCACGTGAGGCTTGCCCTCCCCGCCAAGCCCATGACACCCCGCGCACACAGCGACATAGCTCTTCCGGCCGGCTGCCACTTGCGCGGCATCGGCTGCGCCCGGTTGAACCCGCGCCGGGGGAAGCGGTGCATCGCCGAGCATATAGGTCGACAGCGCGCGCAGGTCACCCTGGTTCAGGTACTGAGTGCTCAGCATCACTACCGGATGCATCTCGCCGAACGCAGGACCCTGGCGGCTGATTCCCGTGGCGAAGAATGTCTGCAAATCAGCGCCGGTCCAGCCCCGCGCGGCAAGTCCCGTGGGGGTGATATCCGGCGGCTGGACACGACCGAGCGTTGACCCCTGCAGCGTCTTCGCACCGTTCATCTGACCGAACACACCACGCGGCGTGTGGCATTCGGCACAGTGACCCAGCGCATTGGCGAGATATCGTCCACGGTTCCAGTCAGCCGAGGTTCCCACCGATGCATCCGGCAACGTGTCCTTGAGGAACAGCATGTTCCAGAACATCACGGCAGTCCGCACGTTGAACGGAAACTTCAGATCGGGCTCCCGGTTCGGTACCGCGGCCGGTTTTTGCGCCATCAGATACGCATAGACGGCGTCGCTGTCAGCACGGGACATTGTCCGGTAAGACGTGTAAGGCATTGCCGGATAGAGCTGCTTGTCAGGCGCCACGCCGTCGTGCAAAGTCTTGTAGAACTGCGCTGCACTCCACTTGCCGATGCCGTGCACCGAATCCGGCGTAATGTTCGTGCCGTAGAAGGTGCCGAACGGCGACCCGAGCCTCACGCCACCGGCAAACGGCGCACCACCGGGCATCGTGTGACAGGCGGCGCAGTCGGCCGCTTTCGCAAGATAACCGCCGCGCACAATCTGCTCGGCGGCCGTTTCATGCGTGGGGGCTGCGGTTACATCGGCACGATCGTTACAAGCGGACAGCGCGCCGACGCATAGCGCAAGCGCGCCGAGGCGAAATAAAATTGCCCGGTTCATGCGGAATCCTTAACAAGTCCAGGCGTGTTCAGAATAACGTCCCTGACCGCCTCGTAGTACCGGACGTAGCCGGTGCAGCGGCAGATGTGGTCGTCGAGTGCTTTCGTGATCTCCTGTTCCACTGACGTCTTGGCAATCGGATTGCGCTTTAGCCGCTCGATCAGCACCGTCGCCGCATTGACGAACCCCGGCGTGCAATAGCCGCACTGGAAACTGAAGTGTTCAAGAAACTTCTGCTGCACCGGCGAGAGTTCGACCACCTCGCCTTGGTCGTTACGTTTGGCATGGCCTTCAATAGTCCGCACCTTTTTGCCGTCGAAGAAATGCGCGCCCGTGATGCACGAGCGTACTTCCTCGCTCGATCCGTCCGCCTTGTCGAGGATCACCACGCACGCGTGGCAGACGCCCTGCCCGCAGCCAAGCCGCGAGCCGGTCAAGCCCACGTATTCATGCAGGAAATCGATCATCATGAGGCCGTCGGGGGTCTGGATCGGACCCATGGCAGCACCGTTGATCGTCAGCGAAATGGGCTTCATCTGGATCAAAGGCTGGTTCATGACCGGTGTCGGAGTGGGGTGGGCAGCAGTCATGCAAGCGCCTCCTGAATGTTTTGTGGTTTCACCGGCAAGTCGTTGAACCGATGCCCAATGGCGTGCGCAATACCGTTGACGATGGCGCCGACAACCGGAATCATCACCACTTCTGCAATGCCCTTCGGGGGATCGGTCTCGGACAACGGCGGCAGCACTTCGCCGGTCTGGGCCCAGACGGCGACATCGCTTGCACGCGGCAGCCGATAGCGGTTGAAGTTCCAGGTACCGTTGCCGGGACCCTCTTCATAGAGCGGCAGATATTCATGCAGTGCATGGCCAATGCCCATCGCGAGTCCGCCTTGCAGTTGACCCGAGACGAGTTGCGGCGAAAGCATGTTGCCGCACTCCATGATCGAGTGATGCGAGAGCAGACTGACCTGACCGCTGGCTTCGTTCACCGCGAGCTCGACGAGTGTCCCGACAGCGCTGTAGTAAGTGACCGCGGCGTTGTTGCGGCTAACCGGGGCAATGAACACGCGCTTGCGATCAAGGGCGCGGTAAACGGGCTGGACAAGTGCAGCATTGGTCTTGTTGGCATCGGCCTTGCCCGCGCCGTGAAGCAGCGACAAGCCGTCAATAGGCAGACGCTCGGTCACACCATCAATGCTGAATTCCGCTTCGCTCCACTGCCACCGATTGAACACGTGCACAACCGCGCCCGTGACGAGTGCGAGGTCATGCGCCTTACGCGCGAGTTGTTCGATCGACAGCGGCTCGAGACCTGCTGCTGTCAGCTTGCCCTCCACCCAGCGCGCATCTTCACGACGCACGACAAGCGGCGCAGCTTGACCGCCGCCTATGCCACTGCTCCATATCGCCATCGCTGCCGGCCATAAACCGTGCGTGAAGACCACGCGTGCCGCTTCGTACGTGCTATGCGTGAAATAGAAAGCTGAATTCGTCGCACTCGTTGGTGATATAAACCCCGGCGACCAGCGCGGATTCGCAGACAGCCGGTCCTGCTCTCCCTGCGACATCATGTAGGGATCGCCACTGGTCACGACCGGCAACTCGGGCCAGTCGATAATCGCCATGCGCACCTCGGCGGCCGGCATGCCGACCCACTTCGCGCAGGCGATTGCTTGCGACGTAGACACGCCAGTGCCAATCTCCGCGCCCGAATGATGCATCGTGATCTTGCCGTCGGCGGCGATCTCAACCTTCGCGAACGATGACTCCGCGCCCGTGCCGAAGTCTTTCTGCACGCAGGCGAAACCCACGCCATAGCGATTGCCCGGATGTGCGAGCTCATACTCCGCTTTCTTCTGAGCACGCCCGGTCCACAGCGGATGAACCTTGGCTTTCTGCAGGACTTCATCGACACGAATTGCGCCGGCGGGAATGGCGCCCTGGGTATTTTTCATGCCCGAGCGCAGCGCGTTCTTCAGTCGCAAGTCAATAGCATCGAGCCCAAGCTGCGTCGCGATTTCATCGATCAGCATCTCGGTCGCGGCCATGGTCTGCAGCGTGCCGTAACCGCGCGCGGAGCCAGCGTCGATCGCGCGCGACGCGATCGCGACGCCCGTCAGATCGCTCTTCGGGAAGTAGTAGATCGACTGCGCGCCGGATGCGCCCACCATGGCCACCGATGGCGAGAAATTGCAGCGCCCGCCTCCATTGACTTCGAACTCAGCCTTGAACGACTGCAGGAGGTTCGTTTTCTTATCGATCGCAATCCGATAACGCATCTTCGATGCATGGCGTTTTATCGATGTCTGGAATTGCTCATAGCGGTCAAATGCAAGACGTACCGGACGGCCGTCGCCATACATGGCCGCGACCAATCCGTAGAACGGAACCGTGAAGTGATCCTTCGACCCGTAGCCGACGGTCGAGACCGGGTGCACGAACAGGTTCTTCACCGGAAAGCGACTCTTTGCCGCCATGCCCGCCGCGCTCTCCGCAACCTCGTACGGCCCTTGTGTCGGCACGACCATGTGCAGCGATTGCGTCGCCGCGTCGTACCAGCAGTTCGTGTTGTCGGGTTCGAGCGCGGCAGTATCGATGGATTGCGTACTGTAGTTGCGCTCCAGCACAAGCCAGTCCGCCGGCGGATGATCGAGTTCGCCCTGCATGCTTTGCGCATGGAACAGTCCCTGCTCGTCCAGCTTGCCGTCCTGCCGGCCCGCAGCCCACACGGGCTCATGCTTGCGCATCGCGCTTGGGAACAACATGGTGTCCTTCAGGCTCGAGAACGTGTCCTCGTCATAGGCTGTCGTTCCGCCCACGCGCACGAAGCGGAACGTGCCCCATGGATCACGTTCGAGCGGCCCGGTCTTCTCGCCGTAGCGGATGATTTCATCGCGGAACTGGAGCTTGTCCTTGGCGAACCGGAAGCGTGCGAAATCGTGATAGATCAGCATGGCCACGGCCTGGCCGAGATAAGCCGGCGTCTTGCCGGGCGGCAGCAACATGTCGTCGCCATAGAAGGCTGGAAAGGCGAGGCCGTCGCGGGCAAGCTCCGCGGCCGTGACGATCCGGTCAGGCTGAAGTTCGTCGCCGAGCAAGCTCAGGTCGAAACCCTCATACCGCCTGTCAGCCTGCGTCGTACGCAAAATGAACGCGTGCGATTGCTGGTTCGGCCAGTGCGGCATGTCGGCTGCGCGAACGTCTCTTGCAAACACCTTCGAACCGGTGACCTTCGCGATACCGTCAATACGAAACTTGGCGCTGCCGGTTGCTGCGTCCCACTGAATCGGCGTCAGGACTTTTTCTTCAAATAACGCAGCGAATGCGCGACTGCCGAGCGGCGCAATAATGACGGTCAGTCCCGCGATTGCACTCGCTTTCAAAAAACCACGACGCGATCGGTCGAGTTCTCTCATAGTCCTCTCCTTGAATGATCGGCTGAGAGCTTCAGGCCAAGCGGCTTCGGGTTTCGGTTTTTATTTTGCATTCCGAAATGATTATTCTGTTCATATAACGACTTGATCCGATGTGTGGCGGCGATGAGATATCTGAGTATCTCCGATCGTAATCGCACTTCAGGTTCTTCAACGTGCAAGGATTTGCACCAGCGTGTTTCAACGTTTGGCTGGCTTTTTTAGGCTTTCCCTTGTGCCGAGTTCTTGTCGCTGCGGAGCGCTGTGCGCTGCCCGGGAAACGGGGGCGATTGTACGTGCGAAGCTTGCCCACAAGCAGCAATCGGCATGTCAAGTTTTGTGCTTGGCTACCATTGGCGCGGAGAGTGAAAACTCATTACGGTGCGCAACATGTGATGCCAGCAATGTCACTCGGAAGCGTCCGAATGTGCACGGATTTGACCGGGTTCCGGGTGCAGATTCCGGGGCGTTATGCGCGGTCGACTGCCACAATTTAAAGGACAATGCGCCGAAGGCTAATCACCCACAACGCATATATTCCCTGCGGAAACGACAAAAGCCCGCCTTTTTCAAGGCAGGCTTTTGTACACCGCACCGGTCATCAGCAACCGGTCAGACGGGTTAGATGGGTCGCAACGACTTAGTTGTCGTTGTTA
>NZ_JAQGMM010000559.1 GCF_028292365.1 Caballeronia sp. | reverse complement strand
CTGCGGTTCGCCGGATAAGTTGCTGTCGCCATGCCGAGACCGATCAGCGTGTTGCCGTCGCGCATGGAACGCGGCTTGGGATTGCGCCGCGACCAGCCGAATTTATCGGCCCCCTTTTCGTAACACTCGCGCAGCGACTTGCTTGACCACGGCTTCTTTTCCTGCGGTTCCATCTCGGCGTAATTCTTCAAACGGAACGCGAGCGGGTCCATGTTCAACTGGTAGCTCATTTCGTCCATCGCGGATTCGAGCGCAAACGAGCCGCTCGTTTCGCCGGGCGCGCGCATGAACGTCGGCGTGCCGACATCGAGTTTCACCAGCTTGTGCGTGGTCGCCTGATTCGGCACGGCGTATGACATGCGCGTGACGATGGCCGAGCTTTCGTTCCAGTCCTCGAAGGTCGAGGTGGTCGATATCACGTCGTGACGCATGCCGGTGAGCGTACCGTCGTCGCGCGCCGCGACCTGGAAATGCTGATCCGTAAACGGCCGGTTGCCGACCATGCCGAACATTTGCGGACGCTCAAGCACGAGACGAACCGGCCGCCCGGTTTGTTTCGCGGCCATTGCGGCGAGCACGACATGCGACCATGCCGAGCCCTTGCATCCAAATCCGCCGCCGACGAACGGGCAGAGTACGCGCACGTTTTCTTCCTTGATGCCGAGCGTTTTCGCTACCGCGCCGCGTGCGCCGGAAACGCCTTGCGTGGCATCGTAGAGCGTGAGGTTGGGGCCGTCCCAGCGAGCGAGCGTGGCATGCGGCTCCATCGGATTGTGGTGTTCGTTCGGCGTGGTGTAGACAACGTCGAGGCGAGTAGGACCCTGACGCAGACCGGCAGCCACATCGCCGCGTTGCGTATTGATCGGCCGGCCCATCATTTTTTCCGGCGGGTAGGCGCTGCCCTTCGCGCGCTGATAGTCCGCGTTCGGCGTCGCGGCTTCGTAACGAATCGATGCTTGCAGCTTGCGCGCGCCATCAGTTGCGCGTTCCAGCGTATCGGCAACGACGACGGCTACAGGCTCATTGCTATAGCGCACTTCATCGGTTTGCAGGAGCGATAATCTGCGCACGGCCGGCGGCTCGGCATTGGGTTTTCCGCCATTGGGCAGGCGCATCGCGGTCTCGTGCGTCATCACAAGCAGCACGCCGGGCATCGCTTGTATGCGCGCGGTATCCATTGAAGCCACCCGGCCATGCGCGATCGTGCTCGTCACCAGCACCGCATGCGCGAGCTTCGCTTCGGGGTTATCGGCGGAATATTTCGCCTGGCCCGTGACTTTCAGAAGACCGTCAGTGCGGTCGAGCGGTTGTCCAAGAACACTCATGCCACACCTCCTGCAGTCGCTCCTGCAGTCGACACCGCGCGGATAATCGCCCGCTGCGCCAGTGCAATCTTGAAGCCGTTGTCGCGATAACTGCGCGCGTCGCGAACGGCAAGCGCTGCTGCACTACGCAACGTGTCGGGTGATAACGGCTGGCCGGTGAGCGCTTGTTCAGTCGCCGTGGCACGCCACGGTTTGTGCGCGACACCGCCCAGCGCGATGCGCGCGGTCCTCACTGTGTTGCCGTCCATTTGCAATGCGGCGGCCACCGACACCAGCGCGAACGCGTAGCTCGCGCGGTCACGTACCTTCAGATAGTGCGAGTGCTGCGCGAAGATCGGGGGCGGCAGGTCGACCGACGTAATCAGTTCGCCGGGTTGCAGGGTGGTATCGACTTCTGGATGATCGCCTGGCAAGCGATGAAACTCCGCGAACGCAATCGACCGTTCACCTTGGGGGCCGTTCACGCGCACCACGGCATCGAGTGCGGCGAGCGCCACGTTCATATCGGATGGATTCGTCGCGATGCATTGCGCGCTCGCACCCAGGATTGCGTGGATGCGGCTGTTGCCTTCTATCGCCGCGCAGCCGCTTCCCAGAGTGCGTTTGTTGCATTGGGGAAAGCCGGTGTCATAGAAGTAATAACAGCGCGTGCGTTGCATCAGGTTGCCACCGACTGTCGCCATGTTGCGCAATTGGGCCGATGCACCTGCAAGGAACGCCTGCGACAACAGCGGATAACGTTCGCGAACCCACGTGTGGTTCGCGGCGTCGCTGTTGCGAACCAGCGCACCGATCCGCAGGCCGCCGTCGGGCAGTTCGCTCACCGTGTTCAAGCCGGCTATGTGCGTGATGTCGACGAGCTTTACCGGTCTCGCGACACCGCCTTTCATCAGGTCGAGCAGATTCGTTCCGCCGCCGATAAACGCAACACCCGGCTGCTGCGCTGCCTTGATCGCCGCGCTCACATCAGTGGCGCGTTCGTAAGAAATGGCATCCATGTGCGCTCCTAAGCTTTATTGATCGCGACGGTCTTCACCGCCGCGACAATGTTCGGATACGCACCGCAGCGACAGATATTGCCGCTCATGCGCTCGCGGATTTCATCGTCGGAGAGTTGGGGCGGACGGTAGCGGACATCGGCGGTCGCGGCACTCGCGTCGCCGGCGCGAAATTCATCCATCAGTGCGGTTGCCGAACACAATTGGCCGGGCGTACAGAAACCGCACTGGAAGGCGTCGTGATCAATGAAAGCTCTTTGTATCGGACTGAGAGTGAGCGTCTGCGCGTTGGCGAGCCCTTCCACTGTGACGATCGAATCGCCATCGTGCATGACGGCGAGCGTCAAGCACGAGTTGATGCGGCGACCGTTCGCGATCACCGTACACGCGCCGCACTGGCCGCGGTCGCAGCCTTTTTTCGTGCCGGTAAGGCTCGCATATTCGCGCAATGCGTCGAGCAGGGTCGTGCGCGCTTCAAGCTGCATGTCGTACGCATGGCCGTTGATGGTCAGCTTCACGGGCATCAGCGGCGCGGCGGTGTTGGGCGTTGGCGGCGGCGGTGCGGAAGTTGCCGCCGGTTGCTGCGCATGGGCGAGCGGGGCGGCGGTGACGGCCGCCGCTGCCGCCGCGGATTGAAGGAACCTGCGGCGAGACGGTTTGATTGCTTCGGATGGTTCGTGGTCTGGGTTGCTCTTATTGGGGACGTTTATGTGGCGCATGGCGATATAAAGCTCCTCGCTCGATCGAGTGAGCGCTGTGTTTGGCTGGACGCGTCGGGGGAGGCGGCGTGTCTGGCTGACAGAGGCGCTGGCGCCATTCGCTTCGGTCTTGCGGGGTGCAAGCCAATGAGGCGAATGGCGACGATCGGAGTCAGCAAAACCAATGCCATCGACGAATGCCGCGCGCTTACGGTGTTTGCCGCTCAGGATTGCAGGTAAGGGCTACATTCATCGGTAAATCGAGACGCTTGGCGGAGGCAGTCGGCCTTAGGCAAGCTGTTCGATTAGGTTACCGTGGGCTTACTTTTCATTGAGTCCTGGTGCGCTGTGCGCCGAACCTTGTACGCTCAGGCAGCATGCAACTCGCTTGTATCGACGCGTTGACACTCCACGGTGTAATGTATAGGATTGATTGTAGCAACGCGTTGATACACAGGAGAGGGATATGGCGATTCAAACCGTAAAACGATGGGGTAACAGCCTCGCGGTGCGCATCCCGTCCAACCTTGCTACCGAAGCCTCGCTCACTGAGGGCCAGGAAGTCGATGTTGAGGTCCAGGATGGCCAACTGCTCGTGCGCGCACACAGCGCCATTCCGCGATTTTCGCGCGAGCGCCTGATTCAGCAGTTTAAAGAGGGCAAGCTCCAGCGCCACGACGAAGTTGATTTCGGTGATCCGGTTGGTGATGAATGGGGTGGCCCGCAAGACCCGACACGTGAAGGTATCGAATGAAGAACGGAATACCGGATGCCGGCGATGTGGTCAGGTTGCACGTCGGCCCATCCAAAGGTAATGAACAGGAAGGCTATCGTGCGGTCCTGATCATCTCCGATTCAGTCGTGAACGAGATCACCGGCCGCTTCACCGGTCTGCCCATTACCTCCACTGTGAGAGAGTGGGCGACCGAGATTCCGCTCAAGAGCCTCAAGCGCCCAGGCGTGGCCCTCGTCGATCAGATTCGGAGCTGGAGCTACATTGCCAGAGAGGTCAACTTCAGGGGCGAAACTGTCACGGCAGAGGAGCTCAACGCGGCCAAATATGCGATTAGATCCTTCCTCCAACTTTGAGCGTACGGGCTTGAAATGAGCCCTGCTTTGTCGAGATAGGCGGCCAAGCAACAGCACCAGGCGCCATGAACTTAAATCAGTCAAGACAAGCACTTTCGAAATCGCCAAAGGGCGGCTAAGTTGAAGTGACCGCATCGACCAGAAATGCAAACTGCCACCTTACGGTGGCAGTTTCACATCGAGAGCACTGAGCTTGCTTACAAATCGTTTGGATACGGCGCCTTGAGCCACTTCGTCGAGAGCTTGTTCAGCGTGCCGTCGCTCTTCGCTTTCACCACGGCTGCATCCACTTCCTTCAGCAAACGCGTCTCGCCCTTGTTCACGGCAACATGATCGGGTGAACTAAAAAGCGCGAATTTCTGCTCGGGCGCGATCGGCGGATTACGCGCAATGATCGTTGCGCCCACGTCGTTGCCCACTACCATCAACTGAACCTGCCCCGACAGAAACGCGGAAATGGCGCCATTCGGGTCGTCGAAACGCTTGATCGTCGCGTCCGGCGGCGCGACCTTCGTCACGCTCAGGTCTTCCAGCGTGCCGCGCGCCACCGAAATCGTCTTGCCTGCCAGATCCTTTTCACTTTTCACCGGCAACGACTTCGGTCCGAACACCGCGAGATAGTACGGCGCGTACGGCCGTGAAAAATCGAGCACTTTCTCGCGCTCCGGTGTCTGGCCCACGCTCAGCAGTACGTCGGCCTTGCCGGTGGCGAGATAAGCCATGCGGTTTTCGCCGGTGATCGGGACAAGATCAACCTTGACTTTCATCGTCTTGGCCAGATAGTCGGCCATCTCAATGTCGTAACCCTGCGGTTTCATATCCGGGCCGATAGAGCCGAACGGCGGATAGTCCATGAATACGCCAACCCGGAGCACGCCGTTTTTCTGCACGGTATCCAGGGCATCCGCGTGAGCGAAGGGGGCCGTGACCGCCAAGGGCACGGCGAACGCCGTAGCCACGAAGAGGCGCCGGGCAAGGCGGGAAAGGCGAGTCGTCATGATGTGGCCTTGAGCAGAAAAGTCGGAGAGCGGGGTCGGGATTCACCTCGCGGGATTTACTCGTGGTATCCACTCGACATCCCGGAGCGCTACCTAAAAGTACGTATCCGTGCACGTGAAAGCAGGTAAGAGCACGTGAAAGCACTGTAGGCAGGCCAAAAACCCGCAACAATCGAAATCTGCTCATGCCAGCCATGACTGGCATGCATGGCTGAAGATGCTGTCACTGATGCTATTTGATCAGCGCCAGCGCATCCCTGAAACGCGGATGCCTGCAGCTTCTCAACCAGGCGAAGATCGCGGTTTCCGTGGTGGTGGGAAGCGCTCCTTCACGCTGTGCTCTAGCCAGCGCGATTGCCTTATTCTCCGGGGCGCGTGAACCGACTGCATCGGCGATCAGCTCCACCGTATAGCCGAGTTTCAGCAAGCCGTTCACCGTCAGCAATACGCAAACATGCGCTTCGCAACCGGCCACGAAGAGGACCGTGTCCTTCGATGGCAACGCCGCCACGAAGTCCGGGCACAGCGTGGCATCGAATGTATGCTTCTCGATCAAGCGATGCCGTTCTCCACATTCTCCAATCAGGCCATCGACGCTCCCGCCAAGCCCGCGTGGATTCTGCTCGGTGACAATTATCGGGATATCGAGCATATCGGCAGCTTTCACCAACGCCAGACAGCGCCTCAGCACAGCCGCGCCCTTATCGATATGCGGCATCAATTTCGCCTGCATATCGATAACCACAAGCACCGGATCAGGCTTCACTTTCCATGATCCGGTCGATCAACCGCGCGTTTTCGCCCGCCGATCCAATGCCCTCGTGCTTGGCCATCGGGATGAAAAAATGCGTCTTCACGTTCGGCAGGTTTGCACGATCGAGCCATTCCGTCAGATGCCGGGTGAGCCTTTGTGCGGGGACATCGACTTCGGCGCGTAACGCGGACGGCAACTGGCTGAGATAGCGCACTTCAGTCTGATACGGCTCGGGCGCGACGCACAACGCATCGGGGCGGCCATCGGGATCTGCGGGCAGGCGTTGCAACGCCTCGCGCAGTAATGCAACGCCCAGGCCTTCGCCGCGCCACGGTTTCCTCACTTCCCACGTGCTGATATACACCACCCGATGCGTATTGAACACGCTGCACAAGCGCTCGGGCCCAAGCGCTTCCGTGGCGGCCAGCGCGAGAGAGAGCATCTCGCCGGAGTAGGTATCGAGGACATAAACCAGATCCGCGCTGCTCTGGATGGGCGGGACTTTCACGAGTTTCAATTCGACCGCCGCCGCGACGATGTCCGTGCCCGCCTCGTGAAAAACCGCGAACGCGGTGCCGAGCCGCTCGTCGTCGACCTGCGGATATTCATGCCGGTATGTCATGGTCAGCAGGAACGGGCCGATTTTTTCCCGATACGCCAACGGCTTGTCGACGTCGTAATCGCTCGTGCCTTCGAGCCCGTAGGGGTCGTAGTCCTTCGCGGCCAATGCCGGCTCCCGATCCGCAGCAGCAGCCACTTTCAACACCACGGCCGGCCGGCGCGACTTGGGCACCAGGTCTTCCGGCAAACCTTCCCAGCTCAGGCGGAGAAATTCGCGAGCGCCACGATAGTGCGTTTCGAACAACGACGCGACCGGCGTCGCTTCGAACGGCGCAAGAATGCGCTCCGCGGATTCGAGCGCACGATCCATCAATTGATCAGCTTCAGCGGGTTCGGGTACGTGCCGCGTGCCATCGTTATCTGCGCCACCATTGGCTGCGTGCTGTTGGCGCGCGAGTTCGAGCCATTCGTCGGCGGCCCGTTCAGCTAGAAATCCCGCCGCAATTTGATAACCGGACAGCACGATCGACTTGCCCGTATCTCCAAGCGGGAACACGTACTGGTCGGTCATGACATCCGCGACGTGCACGTTTTTGTAATCCTTGCGCGCAGACGGCGCGTTCTCCACGGCGTCATAGCGCTCGTGCGACAGCACATAGGCTGCGAGATCGGGAGCGGCCGGTGTCGCATACGGCCCGGTCGCGACAGCAGGCGTCGCGCCGGAGGGGAGCAGAGCCAGCAGGGATACGTGCTTCATGAGTGCCATCTCCGTCTCGTGGGGGTGTCATCGTAGCAAAATCGCGCCTTTTTGCACGTCGCGAAGCCGATGCGGCGCGCCGGTTGCTACCTCGCGGATTGCTACTAAGATTGTTGCCATGCCGGCTGCTGCCAGGGCGGCAGGATCCTGCAAGCCAGTAGTAGATAACAGATACCAGATTATAGGGAGGCTGAGATGAACGACATGATTCAGAACACCGGTCAGGAAGTTCGACATGAAGGGGGCTGCGCGTGCGGTGCATGGCGCTTTACGGCGACGGCGGGGCCGAATCGCGTCGGTCTTTGCCACTGCATGACATGTCGCCGCGTGCATGGTTCGGCGTTTGGCGCGTACGCGGTTTATGCGGAGGAGCAGGTCACCATGTCGGGCGCGACCAAAGCCTGGCAAAGCTCCGTTGATGCCCGCCGCCACTTCTGCCCGGTGTGCGGGTCGGTCGCCTACATGGCATACGTCAACAATGACGAAATTGACTTGCCGATTGGCGCCTTCGACGAAACCGGTTTCCTCGACCCGTCGTATGAACTCTGGTGCATCCGCCGCGAGCCTTGGCTGTCCGGCGATGGACGGCAGGAATATCCCGAGGACCGCCCCTGAAGACCAGTCCCAGGCGCGCCGGATTGCGAGACCCATACATCGCCAGATGAACCTGCCTTTTTTCACCATTGGTCATTCGACGCGTCCGCTGGCGGAATTTACCGGCTTGCTGAAAGAAAGCGCGATAAACATGCTGGTCGATGTCCGCAGCATTCCCAGATCGCGGACCAATCCGCAATTCAACCAGGACACTCTGCCAGCTTCGCTGTGTGCAGAGGGGATTGCCTACATGCATATTGCGGCGTTGGGCGGGCGGCGCAGCAAGCGCAACACGGAGCAACCCTCACCGAACACCTACTGGACCCACCCGGCCTTCCGCAATTACGCCGACTACGCGCTGGGCGAACCTTTCCGCGAAGCGCTGCAGGAACTGCTAGACCTTGGTCACGCACGGCGCTGCGCGATCATGTGCTCGGAAGCCGTGTGGTGGCGATGTCATCGGCGGATCGTGGCGGATTATCTGCTCGCGCGAGGCGAGACCGTGCTGCACATCATGGGAGCGCATCAGGTCACGCCCGCGACGCTTACGCCGCAAGCTTTGCCGCAACCCGACGGCACCGTGATCTACCCCGAATCAAGCGCAAAACCGGGGGCGATGCCGAATTGACAGTCGCCTGGCACCCGATGCATAAGCAGAAGGCAATCGTTTGCCTATGCTGGAACTGCGCCCGTCGCGCCGTGTCGGACAAGAGGTTTGACCATGAGGTTTGAGCATGAGGCTTGAGCCAAGAGAGATCATCTCGAACCCTGTATCCGCGCGACACGATTTTTTCCGTACCAGCCAGGAGCCACAAGCCATGAGCAAGCATCCGATAGCCGGCAGCGACAAGTCGCAACCCGAAGGCGCACGTTGCCTCGGCGCATGCAATCCGGAAGAAAAAATCGAAGTAGTAGTGATGCTTCGGCGGCAAAACGAGGACGCATTCCGGCAGTTGATGCAAAAGATCAATACCGGTGCCGCCGACGCCGCACCGGTTTCTCGCGAGGATTTCGCCAAACGCTTCGGGGCATCGGCCGCAGATGTGGCCAAGACTGAAGCGTTCGCGAAGGCGCATAGTCTGAGCGTAGTCCGCGCCGATGCAGGCTCGCGCAGCGTGGTGCTGTCAGGCACCATCGCCCAGTTCAGCGCGGCCTTCGGCGTCAAGCTGGAGCGCTTCGAACATCACGCGATTGGCGAGTATCGCGGGCGCACGGGACCCGTGAACGTGCCGGACGATATGAAGGACACGGTGACCGCCGTGCTGGGTCTGGACAGCCGCCCGCAGGCGCGCCCGCATTTTCGCTTCCGGCCGCCGTTCCAGACGGCGCGCAGCGAATCCAGCACCTCGTACACGCCGCTCGATCTCGCGCGGCTCTACGACTTCCCGAGCGGCGACGGCAGCGGCCAGTGCGTCGGCATTATCGAACTGGGCGGGGGGTATAGCGCAAGCGACCTGAGCGCCTATTTTTCACAATTGGGCGTGGCCCAGCCGAACGTGGTTGCGGTCGGCGTCGACCAGGCCAAGAACTCGCCGACGGGCAATCCGAACGGACCTGACGGCGAGGTGACGCTGGACATCGAAATTATCGGCGCGATTGTGCCGGGCGCGCGCATCGCGGTGTACTTCACGGCCAACAGCGACGCGGGGTTTATCGACGCCGTGAACCGCGCGATCCACGACGATACCAACAAGCCATCGGTCATCTCGATCAGTTGGGGCGGCCCGGAAACCAACTGGACCTCGCAATCGCAAAACGCCTTCGATGAAGTCCTGCAATCCGCCGCGGCACTGGGCGTGACCGTGTGCGCGGCCTCCGGCGACAGCGGTTCGAGCGACGGCGCCGCGGACGGCCAGAATCACGTCGATTTCCCGGCCTCCAGCCCGTATGTGCTCGCGTGCGGCGGGACGCAACTGCGGGCGTCGAAGAGCGGCATCAGCAGCGAAGTAGTGTGGAACGACGGCGACCAGGGCGGCGCAACCGGTGGCGGCGTGAGCGCCGTGTTTGCGCTCCCGGTCTGGCAGAAAGGCTTGAGCGTCACGCGGGCCAGCGGCGGCAAATCGGCGTTGACCAAACGCGGCGTACCCGATGTCGCAGGCGACGCGTCGCCGATCACCGGCTACGATGTGATCATCGGCGGGACGCAGACGGTCGTGGGCGGCACGAGCGCGGTCGCGCCGCTGTGGGCAGGGCTGATCGCCCGGATCAACGCGGCGGCGGGCAAGCCGGCGGGTTTCCTCAACCCGAAGCTGTACGGTGCGAAAACCGCGGGCAACGACATCACGAAGGGAAACAACGGCAGCTTCGAGGCGTCGGCGGGATGGGACGCGTGCACGGGGCTCGGCAGCCCGGACGGCGCAAAAGTCGCGGCTGCGCTGAAGTAGCGGTTGCGGTTGATTGGTTCAGTTTTGACAGTGCTATGACGATGGGCCAGGCAAGAACTCCAACAACACCGGCAAGGGAGCAATCATGACGAACTCCAGTTCAGCGGCGAAAAAGTCTTCAACCACCTCTTCAACCCCGCCTTCATCCGGGGCTTCAACTGGGTCCTCAACCGGAGCTTCAACGGCGGGGGATCAGCCCTACTTCGATCCCACCGCTTACGGCAACGGTCCCGATGATTCCATCGACGCGACCCAGACCGATGAAAGCGCCGCCATCACGCATCACTCGGCCGTCATAGGCGGCAAGACGATCGACTACACGGCCACCGCCGGGCATCTTGTGATCGTCGATCCAAGCAGTTCCAAGCCGGACGCGAAGTTGTTCTACGTTGCGTTCACGCAGGATAACCAGACTGAAGAATCGCGCCCGGTCACGTTTTTCTATAACGGCGGACCGGGCTCGTCGTCGGTATTCGTGCTGCTTGGATCCTTCGCGCCGCAACGCATCAAGACCTCCACGCCCGCGTTCACACCGCCCGCGCCCTACCAGATGGAGGACAACCCGGACAGCTTGCTGGACAAGAGTGACCTTGTGTTCATCAACCCGGTTGGCACCGGTTATTCAGCGGCCATTGCGCCGAACAAGAATCGCGATTTCTGGGGCGTTGACCAGGATGCGAATTCCCTCAAGCAATTCATCAAGCGCTTCCTGACGAAAAACAATCGCTGGAATTCGCCCAAGTTCCTGTACGGAGAGTCGTACGGCACGGCGCGCAGTTGCGTGCTCGCATACCTCTTGCACGAGGACGGCGTGGACCTGAACGGCATCACGCTGCAGTCATCAATTCTCGACTACACGCAATCCGGCAATCCGGTGGGCGCGTTGCCGACCGCCGCCGCCGATGCCTGGTTTCATCGCAAGCTGGGTGTGCATCCGCGTCCGACCGATCTACTGACGTTCGCCGAAGAGGTCGCGCAGTTCTCGCGCACGGATTACCTCGCGGCGCTGCGCAAATTCCCGCAGACGGACAACGACACCGTGGAGAAGCTGTCCGAATACACGGGCATCGACAAAGCCACGCTGATTGCGTGGAGTCTCGACGTCGCTTCTTACGACAGCCGCGGCAACTCGCTCTTTCTCACCACGTTACTCAAGTCCAAAGGCGTGGCGCTAGGTTCCTACGATGGCCGCGTGACCGCTATTTCAACGGGTATCGCGGGCAAGATCGATCCGAACTCCGGCGGCAACGATCCCACCATGACAGCGGTGACCGGCGTTTATACGGCAATGTGGAACGAGTACCTGAACGAGAAGCTGAAGTTCACGTCCACGTCGTCGTTCACGGATCTCAACGATCAGGCTTTTGCCAACTGGGATTTTCATCACACGGATCCGACCGGCGCCCAGAAGGGGGTGGACGCGCAGGGCAACATCATCCTCTACACGGCCGGTGACCTGGCTGCGGTGATGGCGCTCAATATCGACTTGAAGGTGTTGTCGGCGAACGGGTTCTACGACTTCGTGACGCCGTTCTACCAGACGATCATCGACCTGCAGGAAATGCCGCTCATCGATAAAACCGTGCGGGAGAATTTGACGGCGAACTTCTATCCGTCGGGCCACATGATCTATCTCGACGGCGGTTCGCGCACGCAATTGAAGGCGGATCTCGCGAAGATGTATCAGGCTGCGACAACCGATCATGAAGCCATGGGCCGGATTCGCGCACTGCAGCAACGCAAGATTGCGGCGAAATAGCGGGCAATTGCCGAGGGTTTAAAGCACGGCTTTTAAGCCCGGCATTGGCGGGAACACAAGTTGCGAACGGACGAACGAGCGTATGTGGAATGCGCCACTTCAACTGCACACTGGAGTTTCCCCCAAATGCCGACCTCGAAGAAGAATGTGGGCGCCGCTGCGCCCTCAAACAACACCAGCGCAGTTGCGCGGACACCCTCACAAAACAATACCAATCCCAAGCTCGACAGTCTTGAGCAGTTCCGCTCGGACGCGACGAATCAAGCGCTGACGACCAACCAGGGCGTCAAGGTTTCTGATAATCAAAATACGCTAAAAGCCGGTCCTCGCGGACCCTCGCTGCTCGAAGATTTCATCATGCGTGAAAAAATCACGCACTTCGATCACGAGCGAATTCCCGAGCGCATCGTGCACGCACGCGGTTCAGCCGCACACGGCGTGTTCAAGCCATACAAGGCGCATACGGACCTGACGAAAGCAGCATTCCTGCTGGACCCGGCCAAGGAAACACCGGTGTACGTACGATTCTCGACGGTGCAGGGTTCACGCGGTTCCGCGGACACCGTGCGCGATGTGCGTGGTTTCGCCGTCAAGTTCTACACCGACGAAGGCAACTTCGACTTGGTCGGCAACAACATGCCCGTGTTCTTCATTCAGGACGCGATCAAGTTCCCCGACTTCGTTCATGCAGTCAAACCCGAACCGCATAACGAAATGCCGCAAGGCGGCTCGGCCCACGATACGTTCTGGGACTTCGTCTCGCTCGTGCCGGAGTCCGCGCACATGGTGTTGTGGACCATGTCCGATCGCGCCATCCCGCGCAGCCTGCGCACTATGGAAGGGTTCGGCATCCATACGTTTCGTCTGGTGAATGCCGAAGGCAAGGGCAGGTTCGTTAAATTCCACTGGCGTCCGACCATTGGTTCGGCCTCGCTCTTGTGGGACGAAGCGCAGAAGCTGGCTGGCAAGGATGCGGATTTTCATCGGCGCGATTTGTGGGAAGCGATCGACATGGGCGACTACCCGGAATGGGAACTGGGCGTACAGATTGTGGAAGAGGACGACGAACATTCGTTCGACTTCGATCTGCTCGATCCGACCAAGATCATTCCAGAAGAAACCGTGCCAATCACCATGCTCGGCAAACTCACGTTGAACCGCAACCCGGATAATTTTTTCGCGGAAACGGAACAGGTGGCGTTCTGCCCCGGGCATATTGTGCCGGGCATCGACTTCTCGAATGATCCGCTGCTTCAAGGCCGTTTATTCTCGTACACGGACACGCAGATCAGCCGCCTCGGTGGTCCGAATTTTCACGAGATTCCCATCAACCGCACCATCGCGCCGATGCACAACAACCAGCGCGACGCGAAACACCGGATGACGGTGAATCGCGGGCAAGCTTCGTATGAACCCAATTCCATCGATAGCGGCTGGCCAAAGGAAACCGAACCGGCGGCGACTGGCGGCGGCTTCGAGACCTATCCGGAACGCGTGGATGCCGTGAAGATCCGCCAGCGCAGCGAGTCCTTCGCCGATCACTATTCGCAAGCCACGCTGTTCTGGAACAGCATGACGAAGCCGGAAAAGGATCACATTGTGGGCGCGTATTCGTTCGAGTTGAGCAAGGTCGAGCGCAAGTTCATCCGCGAACGGCAGCTTGGGATCCTGGCGAATATCGACAGCGAACTGTGTGCGCGTGTTGCCGATAATCTCGGCCTGCCTGCGCCGAAAGCAAGCGCGAGCGCGGCAGAATTGGGCAAGTCGTCGCTGGCTGCGTCGCCGGCGTTGAGCATTGTGGCGAAGGCCAAACCGTCGGTGAAGACGCGCAAGGTCGCCATTCTTGCCGCGAAGGGCGCAGATGTCGCCACCATCAAGGCGATCAAGGAGGCGCTGGCCGCCGAAGGAGCGCATGCGAAGGTGATCTCGCCGCAGCTCGGCACGTTGGGCGATGGCGTGGAAGTCGATGCAACCATTCTCGCATTGCCATCGATCATGTTTGACGGCGTGGTGGTAGCCGGGGGTGCGGCGAGCGCGAAGCTCCTGTCTGAATCCGGCGATGCCCGCCACTTCGTACTCGAATCGTTCAAGCATCTGAAGGCGATTGGCGCGGTGGGCGACGGCGAGGACGTGCTGGCCGCCGCGCATCTGCCAACCGGCGACGAAGGCATCAGCGTAGGCAGCGACACGAAGAATGTGATGAAGGCGTTTATTGCGGCGTTGTCGAAACATCGCGTATGGACGCGCGCCGAAAAGGCGGAAAGCGTGCCGGCGTGATGGACGCTGACTACTACGATGTGTGAGGGGAATCCACGGAGGATGACATGGTCAAGACAGCATTGTGGGTCCGGTTAGAAGCAAAACCCGGCAAGGAGAAAGAGGTCGAGGCGTTTTTGCTGGGCGGCCTTGCGCTGGTCGAGCAGGAACCTGCCACGACCGCGTGGTTCGCGCTGCAGTTGAACGCGAGCACGTTCGGAATCTTCGATGCCTTTCCCGATGAAGCCGGTCGCGACGCGCATCTTTCCGGCAAGGTCGCCGAAGCGCTGATGGCGAAGGCGGGCGACCTGTTCGCCTCGCCTCCGCAGATCATGAAGATCGATGTACTGGCCGCCAAGCTGCCGGGCTGAATTTACGCGACGCGTGGGTCATTTGCTGCGGCGTCGAGCGAGCGCCGCAGCAACCTCACGGCAAACCTCACATCGCTCAATGATGGTCGTTGAAATCCGCACGGGGCTTCGGCGTCGCGGGCATCTTCGCGTATTGAAATTCCGGCAGCGCCTTGATTGCCGCTTTCGTCGCACCCGCCAATACGATCTTGCCGCTGACTATATCGAGTTGCTCGATAGGAATGGCGACGTCGTGATGCGAGACGCCGGCAAACTGGCTGGCCGCGACAATCGCAAATGACACCGACTTGTCTGGCGCCACGATGATGTCGTGAATCACGCCGACCCGGTCGCCGTTCTCATTGACGACCGGCTTGTTGAGGATGGATTTCCTGACACTCCAGCCGCCGAGGATGGCTGTGGATTCCTCCACGCTGATGCCGAGCGTCTGCGAGCCGGCAACTTGCGCCTGCGAAGGAAGGGCGACTTGAGCGAGCGCTGCTGCAAGTAGCGCTGCGATGAGTTTCGTCTTCATGTGTGTCCTCTTGCGCGAGTGAATGAGCAGGCAGGCGGCGCGCGCATGCACGGCTGCGGGCTGGAAGACCGGAGACATGCCTGCGCCGACCGCCGGAAATACCATCGGGCTAAGCGTTGATAGCTGATGGTCACGGGTGGAGCGTTTTACGATTAAACGAAGACTAAGCTACAACTAAGCCACGACTAAGCGAAACGAAAGCGAACGAGCATGCTTGCGTCCACAACGAACCTCGGCGCCTGATCGATCAGGTTGAATATTGCGTAGCCCGGATAGCTCCTTGAAGCGATGTGACACTGATGTGTCATGGTTTCGCAATGAGTGAGCTGATTGGATACGCAACAGAACCTTGCTGAATGTTAGCGGTGAAATCAGTTTCTGTCAGAGAACAACTAGCGGGGGCAACGGCTGCTTGGGGGGGCTTAGACAGGGCGGACAGAAATAGAGGCGGCGGCATGCCGGTCTTTTCATGAAGTGCGGATCTTGCTGCTTGTAATATTGAAACGGAGCGAGCCGCACCATGGCGGCTCCCTTGATCGGCTCAACTCATCGGCTTAATTTAACTAAAGCGTTAATTTCACGCGACGGCGGCCGAATCATTCATGTCGCGCTTAGTGCCCGAAGTACACCGAACGTGTTGACTCGGGTTGCGCCATCGGGGTGCTGCGCATGCCGGCGGCGTACGAACTATCAGTCGGCGAGCCGTACGACGTTGCCATGACGCCGCGGTTCGCTTCCACGCGTTGCTCTGCTGCCTGGGTCTGCGCTGGGTAGGTGGTGTGATCGCCTTCTACGTTATAGCCGGATTGTTCCATCTGAAGCAGATCGGCCTTGACTGCAGGGCGGCTTACCGTGTCCGCGTCTTGCGCATAAGCGAATGCCGGTGCGCCCAGCGCCGAAGCCAGCACGATTGCGGGAACCAGTGACTTGAACATGATGGAATCTCCTCTCTTATGTGTGTCGAGTTTGTTCCAGGACCAATGAGGTCATGCTGAACAATCTCAACACTGAAGTGTAGGTAAGTAAGTGTTGTTGCATTACCCGTGAATCTGTCGAAATAGTATTGTGTGTCTCGCAACAATGAATTAATGAATGCACTGGATCGGTGCGAATGCTGGACTGATTAACCGTCCGGTTAATGACCAGGCTTACGGTTTTGTCAGCGATGCAACTCAAGCAATCACCGGCGCGATCGCCTGCATGATCGTTAGCCCGTCAATGTGACTGTGTCATTTGGGCAGACTGATCGTTTCAACTTCGCTAATTGGCGTGGCCCCTCGTATTTGCGACACTAGCGCTCCTTTCAAGGACGCGTGTCCAGCGTCGTACGCAGGCAATCACCCATGAGTTGGCTAAGGACACACGCAAGGACAAACGCAAGGACACACGTCGCGACACAAAGCATCACGGCGTTGCATCAGGCAATCGTGTTCGCGTGCCTGCTGGCACTTTCCATTGCAGTCAACGCCGCAACGCCCAAGCCGTTTATCGTGGGGGCGGTGCCGGGCGCGTTGCCGCCGATGGAAATGAACGATCCGGATGATGCCGGTTTGGACGTTCGCGGTGTCTCTGCTGATTTCGCGCAACGCGTGGCCATCGCGTTGCAAAGGCCGCTCGAATGGCGGACCTTTCCTGACCGTCCTGCCATGATGGACGCGCTGCGTCATCATCGGATCGATGCCGCGCCCAGTGCGACCGGCAATGACGCAGGACCGGCGCTGCGTTATAGCCGGCCTTATGTCGTGACGAAGCAAGTCTTCGTTGAACGGCGCGTGGCGGGCCGTCTCACAGGACGTGTTGCTTATGTAGAGCAGCAAACGTCGGCGCAACGGCTGCACGATGCTTATCCCGCGCTGCACGCTGTAGGCTATCGCGATACGCTGAGTGCGCTGCTGGCCGTTTCGCTCGGCGATGCCGACGCGTTTGTGGGCGACCTGGCCACGGTGGGTTACACGATCGACCATCTGGACCTGGTGAGCCTCACCATCTCGGGCTTTGCAGCATTCGACGAAGCCGGCTACAGCTTCGCCTTCGCCGCCGACGCCGCAGGTGACTTGCAGCGTCAACGCGTGGATGCAGCGCTCGCCGCGCTGCCGCCCCGCTTTCTGCTGGAGGTGCGTGCGCGGTGGGCTGCTGCTGCCGCGGTGACGTTCAACCGGCCGCTTACGTTGAGCGATGCGCAACGAGCGTGGATAACCGCGCATCCGGTGATCGACTACTCCATGTATGCAGACGCTGCGCCCATGACATTCCGCGATTCAAGGGGTAAGCCCGCGGGTCTGGCAATCGATATGCTTGGCGCCATTGGCGCCCTCACGGGCCTCAGCTTCGAAGGCCGCCTGCACGGTTCGATAGAGCGTGTGACCGATGACCTGGGCGACGGCCGCGCGAGCCTGATCGCCTACGGGCTGAGCGCCGGGAACATCCCGCCGCAGTTCGCGCCAAGCAAACCTTATGGCGAAGGCGTGCTTGTGATCCTGACGCGGGCAGGAGCGGAGCCGCTACGCGACGCGCAGGCGCTGGCGGGAAAACGCGTTGCGCTTTGGCGCAATCATGCGCTCATGAGCATGTTGCGCGAGCGCATGCCTTCGGTGCGTATTGTGGAGACATCGCCGATTAATGGCCAGTTCGATGCCGTGGTGAACGGCCAGGCCGACGCCACCATCATTGACCTGACCTTCGCCAACTATGCGGTCGGCAATCCGTATCGCAACAAACTCGTCATCACGGGCGCGTTCTCGAATCAGCCCGTGCAGCACGGTTTTATCATCGCGCGTGATCAGCCCATGCTGCTGGAAATCATGAACCGCGCGATCGAACACATGCAGCCGACGGAGCTCGACGCCATCCGCCGCCGCTGGATGCTGGTCGAGCACCCGGAGAGCCAGTGGGAACGGCGGCGTCCGCAAGTCATTTTCGGGGCGCTGCTGGGTGCGGCCCTGCTGACGTTGTTGATCGGCTGGGGCGTGTCGTTGAAAGCGCAGATCGCACGCCGGCGGGCGGCCGAACATGCGATGCGCGCGGCCAAGGAAGAAGCCGAAACCGCGAATCGCGCAAAGTCGACGTTCCTCGCCGCCATGAGCCACGAAATCCGTACGCCGATGAACGCCGTGCTCGGACTTCTCGAACTCGAATTGCGCAGCCCGGGGGACCGCGCGTCGACTGAGCGGGCGCTCGGCACGGCGCATCAGGCGGCACATGACCTGCTTGGAATGATCGACGATATCCTCGACATGGCGAAGATCGAAGCCGGGCGCCTCGTGTTGACATCGGCGCCGCTGGAATTTGGCGAGTGGGTGAAAAGCGTGGCGGCGATTTATGAGCCGGCGGCGCGCAGCAAAGGCGTCGCGCTTGCGGTGCGCGTGCGTGGCCGTCAGGAGCATGAGCACGTGTGGGTGATGGCCGACGCGCTGCGCCTGAGGCATCATTTTTATCGTCTGCTTGTATCCATGGCTGTCCATATGAAATAATTAAATTGAGTTAAATCAATGACCTATGGCTTTGGTCCATCCGGTGGTGTCCGGTAAGTTCCCCGGCGAGCCCATCTCAGGGTATGGGGAAAAGTATGGGGTTTTTTAGGGTACTGAAAATGCCAGCGTTGACCGAACTAGCACTCAAAGCCATCAAGCCGGTTTCGGACGGCACCACGATAAGCGACGGCGGTAACCTGATAGGGAAGGTCAGAGTGAGGGCGACAGGCCTTGTCGTGGTGAGCTTCGTGTACCGCTACAAGAGGGGTGGCAAGCTTCGGGACTTATCGTGCGGAACGTGGCCTGCGGTATCCCTAAAAAGCATCCGCCTTGCCCGTGACGCCGCCCGCGGTCTGTTGGCGCGAGACATCGACCCCGTCGAACAGAAACGGGTCGAAAAAATGGAAAATCGCGCGGCCGTTGCTGCACGCATTGCCGCCGCGGAGCAAAAGCTCGCGCGTTTGACGGTGCGCCAACTCTTTGAGCGGTGGGCGGCACTAGAACTAGCGACAAGGAAAGACGGCGGAGAGGAAACGAGTAGGGGTTTCCGCAAAGATGTACTCGACGCCATCGGCGATCGGTATGCGGATGAAATCAAACGTGCTGATCTGATGATGGTGTTAGACCGGGTGAAAGCAAGGGGCAGACTACGACTTGCGAACCGCATGCTGGCGGAACTCAGACAGATGTTTTCGTTTGCATTGATGCGCGAGATGGTATCGACCAACCCCGCCTCTATGATTCAAAAAAAACATGCTGGCGGCGCAGAAGTGGAGCGGGACCGTGTACTTACTGAGGATCAGATTAAAGCGCTACCCGCCGCGCTTAACTCCGCACATCTTCCGGACTCAACCCAACACGCCGTGTGGGTCGTACTCGCAACATCCGTGAGAATTGGCGAACTGATCAAGGCGCAACTCGCTGATATCGACTTGGACAAGGCCGAGTGGCGCATCCCAGCATCGAACGCCAAGAACGACGACGCGCACCTGATTTTCTTGTCTTCCTTCGCGCTCTTTCATATGCGCGCTCTGGTCGGCTCGACTCCTAGCAAGCGGTGGCTTTTGCCCTCGCGTGAAGACCCGGACCAGCACATCGATACAAGGTCCATTACTGCGCAAATCAGAGATAGACAACTTCGATTTTATGATCGCGCGGCACATCGAAAGCGCACCCGCAAGGAGAGCGCGCTCGTCTTAGGTGACGAGAAGTGGACGCCGCATGATTTGCGACGCACCGCTGCCACGCTCATGCAGAGTCTTGGTGTATTGCCGGCGGTGATTGAGGCGACCTTAAACCACAGAGAGCAAAATCGGATGGCACGGATTTATCAGCGTTACGACTACGCGAAAGAGAAAGCCAAGGCATGGCACTTGATCGGGGAGCGGTTAGAAGTACTGTCGAATCGGGATATCAACATAGGGGAGTCGTTTGCAATGGAGTGAAGCGGGCAGCAGATGCCGCTTGAGTGCGAAATGTTTCCGGATCGGATCGAGGCACGAGAGAGGTCTCTGTGTGGGTTTAGGATCGCGAAAGTCGCGCATACGTCGCGCGCGTTCACGCGTCGGTTGACCACTGTTCTCTGCGCGATTGTTCAGTCGGGCTGCCGTTTTGACGAACACGTGCTTCAGGTTCGCAAGTTCTGAAAAATCTCGGCTTTTTGTCGCAGGATGTCGATCTCGGCACCATGCTTGTCGATAAAAATTTCTCCATGATTACACCGTCCATAGCCGATCTGACTATGTGAAGGCAAAGCACACTCGGCGCGGACTCGCACAATATGCGATAGACGCTCACCGTAGACCGAGCGCGGTTAAATTCAAGGACCTACGCCATCGCAAGTTGCGGGCTGAGAGATCCGTCGCGGCGCTTCAGAGTGCATGTCACAATCGAAAATAATCACTGTCGGCGTCGGCTGCCTGAGGTGCGAGAGAGTATTCCCGTCCATGGACAGCCTCAGCCTGCGTGCAGCGTATCTGCGCTCGCAGTGCACAACACATCGAATTCGCGATGCACAACGCCACCCTGCACTTGAACGTGTCTTACAGAAAGATATCTGGACTGCTAATTGTTATTAGCAGACAAGCGTTTAATGGGTAAAATTGCGGTATTTCTACTTCGCGTCTGTCCCCGAGCTAATGATCTGCTTTAATTCGCGGGTTTTTACGTACTTGCCGACCGACGAGCGGACGGGGAGGGCGCTTGGCTAATCAAGCGCAACAGCTCACGCTGCCGACCCCACGCACGTACACACGCACAGACTTCGCAGCGCTACGCGCGTTCATTCAGCACATCGCACCTTCAGTCATTGCGCACCGGTATTACGACCCGGATGATCGCGAGGCCTCGCCGCAAGCGGCGACCGCCGATGCAATGGAGCGGTTTCTGCGCACCATGCTCGATGATCTCGTCCAGCTTGCGCTGCGCAACGGGTCGGCCGCGCTCGCGTCGCACCTGAAAGCGTCGATCAAACAGCACGGCAGTGCGAAGCTCACCGCGGTCACCTTGCGGATGGTCGAACAGGCCTCGGCACTGGCTGCCGCGTCCCCAGCGGCGGATCATCATGTGGGTCTGTGGCTACGGCCACTGGTGACCAAACGACTGATGGCCGAGCGGATGACGACACTCGGCGAACTCATCGCGTATTGCAATTCGCACGGCGGCAGTTGGTGGCGCTCGGTGCCACGGATCGGCGCGCACCGAGCGAGCGTCCTTGTTGCTTGGCTGCGTCGGCACGAGCAGGCGCTCGGGATGCGAGTTGCTGACGATGTAGATGCGGGTCCGCTCGCGCCAGCGGTAGGCTTGGGCAACGTTGTCGTGGTCGGCGGTTCGATCGACGCGCCACTTTTGGCACCGTTCGAACGCCTAGCCATCCCGACCGCATTGTCGGGTGAACACGGCACCAACCGCGCGCGTGAGTTCGCGTTCATCCGGGCGGACCACGACCTGGCCGCAGTCCATGCCTATCTGAATCGTTACCGCGATCGGCCGCCGACGTTGCGGGCGTACACGCGTGAACTCGAGCGTCTGGTCCTGTGGCTCGTGATCGTGCGGGGCGTCGCGCTCTCATCAATGACGGTCGGGGACTGCGAGGCGTACAAGGATTTCTTGAAGGCGCCGATTGTCAGCTTTGTGGGTCCGAAACGCTCGCGCGCCAGCGGCCGGTGGCGACCCTTTACCCCCGAGGGCTTGTCGCCCGAGAGTCAGGCGTACGCGGTGCGCGCGATTCGCGCGGCGTTCGCGTGGCTCACCACCGTGCGTTATCTCGCCGGCAATCCATGGAGTGCGGTGACGGATCCGGCGACGATCACACGCGAGGTCGAGGTACAGGTCGAGCGGGCGCTGTCCACTGATCTGTGGACCCGGGTGCGCGCAGAGTTGGATGCCCGATGTATGGACGCCCGATCAAACGGCGAGGATCTGGGCGGCTTGACGCCAAGTGAGGAAGAAGCGCGCCAGTGGCGCATCGCGCGCGCGGCCATTTTATTGATGGGAGCTCGGGCGTGCGGCGCGACGAAGCGGCCAACGCGCGTCGTGAAAACTTGAGTGTCGCTGTTGTCACGGCGACCGGTTCGTCGACTGACTCGTCAACCAGCTCAGCGGCCGAGCAGCGCTCGGTGTGGGCGCAGGGCGTCATTGGCAAACGCCGCAAGCAACGCACGGTACCGGTGAGCGTGGCGACCGTCGCCGCGCTGCGTGCGCACTGGGCGGATCGGGAACTGGACTTTGATGCAGCGTGGGCCGAGGGTCCCTTGATCGCACCGGTGGTGATCAACCGGACCGATGCTTCGCTGGCGAAGCATGGCGACGCATCGGAAGGGACGGGCGCGGCCGTCCACCAGATTCATGCACCCTACGCGGCAGATGCACTGGCGAGACTCGTGCGCGAAGCCATCCGACGCATCGCGGAAGCATTGTTGCGCGAAGGTGCACTGTCACACGATGCGCACGTCAAACTCCTGGCCACCTCGGCGCACGCGTTCCGGCATACCTTTGGTACGCAGACGGTGGCCCGCGGCATGCCGATCGATGTGGCGCAACGCATCCTGGGTCACGCGTCACTGCAGACGACGTCGATCTATGTGCGAGCGGAGCGGCAACGCATGCTGGATGAAGCGGCGAAATATTATTCGGAAGACGCGAGGTAGTCCGCATCGGTGAACTTAATGAAGAAGCAAGAGCATGGCGCTCTTCCGAAACCAGCATTGCTGCAACAAGTGCGTTTGCTGCGTAAGGTATCCTCCGGCTCGGCACGCATAGCGGCGCTTACTTTAATCAATGGAGAACGACAAACATGAACAAGCAGGAACTGATCGACGCAGTGGCAAGCGAAGCGGGCATCGCGAAATCGGCAGCAGAAGAAGCGATCAACGCATTCCTGGATACCGTGACGAACGCGGTGGTTAGGGGCGATGCGGTTCAATTGATCGGGTTCGGGTCGTTTAGCATGGGCGCGCGTGCCGCGCGCGCCGGGCGCAATCCGAAGACCGGCGAACCGCTTCAGATAGCTGCGTCAAAGACCGTCAAGTTCACCGCCGGCAAAGCATTTAAGGACGCGGTGAACAAGTAGGGCGCTGGATGGGTTTTCGGCTTGGTAAAGACCGGCGTCATTGCCGAGTGCGCAAGGTGCAGCGAAAAGCGAGCGCCCTGACGGTTCAGGGCTGGAAAGGATGATCGCCCAAGGTATCCACCTGCGTGGCCCAGCGCAGCGATCCATGCGGGGCCACGATCCTCATCGAGACGGTGTCCGACACTCCACTTTGCTGAACCTTGTGATTACGCGAGAGCTGTAACAGCCCGAACGGCTGATCGCCATTTACTTCGCCGAATTGACGTCGAACTCGCTTTCGTAGTGGTGGACTATGTTCGGGTCGCTCAGGATGTGGTCGCTACCAACTTGCAACGGCACGAAGTTGGTCGACCGCACATAATCCGGGCGCGGCTTTTCCACATCGGAGGGACGATTCGCGACCGGGTTGTACACGATATACACTTGCCAGCGGTCGTCACCAGAAAGATTATGGCCCGACGAATGCACGATATTGGCATCAAAGAACACGACCGTTCCCGGCGCGCCGATGATCGGTACCGCTCTCGGATGGGTTGATAGGACTTCGAGCATCGTTGCCTTCGGTACGACGTAAAAACGGTATCCGGTCGCGTCATCGTATGCGGGTTGCAGCGAGCCGAGCTTATGGCTTCCGGGGACAAAGTACAGGCAGCCGCCCATTTCGGTTGGCTCATCGAGCATGACGAGCGCGGTGGTCATCGTCGGATTCGGCACGCCATCGATGTGCCACGTTCCGAAGTCTTGATGCCATTGCCACACCGAACCATCGATGGCGGTTTTGAGGTTGCACTTTGTGTGATGAATGTAAAGCGCCCGATCCTTCAGTAACTGCTGCGCCGGCTCGAGCAGTCGGGGCGCGCGTGATACCGCGTGAAACACGGGCGATGCCGTTGGACTTTCCGTTTCGTGCACCTTGTAGATCGTCTTTGCAATGCCGCCGTTTTTCTCGCGCACTAGATGATCCGTATCAACATGCTGGATACGCTTCAGCTCGCGCTTCATTTCCCGCACTTCCTCGCTGGACAGCAAAGACGGCAGCACGACGAAGCCATCGCGCGCATAGGCGGTCTGTTGGTCATCACTAAGTTTCACGATGGATGTCTCCTAATTGATCTCTTGGAGATGAATCGTAGTGGCATCGTAAAGCGATGTAAAAGATATAATAAGTTCGCTTTCAGTACCTTAAAGGTATGACATGGAGCTTCGTCATCTGCGCTATTTTCTGGCTGTCGCACAAACCCTGAACTTCACCAAAGCCGCCGAGCACTTGCACATGGCGCAGCCGCCGCTGAGTCGCCAGATTCGCGAACTCGAAGACGAGCTGGGTGTGGAACTGTTCGACCGGCGCGGCAAGCGCGTGACGTTGTCGTCGGCAGGAATGGTGTTCGCGGATCGCGCCCGGCGCATTCTGGCATCGGCGGACGCTGCCGTGATCGACTCACAGCGTGCCGCGCGCGGCGAGATCGGGCGCCTTGCGGTTGGCTTCTTCGAACACATCGCGTACACGCTGTTGCCCGAGCTCATTCGCGAATTCGCGCAGCGCTTCCCCGATGTATCCATCGAGTTGCGCTGGTTCACGGCCGCCGAACAGGTCAACGCGCTCGCGCGTGGAGAAGTCGATGTCGCCTTCGTGCGCGCCGTGCCCGCAGATTCGAACCTGACATCCACGATGATCCTCCGTGAGCCGTTCGTCATTGCTATTGCAAAGGACAATCCGCTTGCCGCGAAACGCACTATTTCGATCGGCGATTGCGCGGACATGCGCGTGATCAACTATCGCAAGGATGTCGCGCCCGACTACCACGCGATTATCAATCACCTCTGCGCGCTGGGCGGCTTCACGCCATCGCCGTTATTTGAAATGGGACAGATCTACGCATCGCTCGGACTCGTGAGCTCGGGATTTGGCATTGCGCTGGTGCCGGCCTCGGTCCAGCGTGTGCACATGGATAACGTGGTGTACCGGCCGCTTCGCGAACGTCACGCGGTGAGTGAATTGCTGCTCGCGTGGACGAATCCATCGCCGCCCGCAGTGATGACCGCATTTGTTGAGCTCGCGCGCAATATTGCCGAGCGTCCAGGCAAGCGGAGGAAGAGTGCGTAGAACCGAGATAGTGGGGCAGCCATTTGTGGCGCGAGCAATAGGGGGTCTCGACGCCTTTCACCGACGTCTTCAAGATTTGGCTTAACGAGCATGCTTGGGTAACAGGTGGTTAGGTGATGGGCGAACCCGATCCGACGGTTGACATGGCGGAGGGACTCGCCATTGAATGATCCGCGCCGGGCAGAAATCGGGCCAACTACGGCCGTTCGGCAGCACCGTTGCCCGGGCATTCGAACGTCGACTTCACACACACAACCGACATTTTCAAGTGGCCGCTCAGGCCGCTTTATGGAAAAGCTGTTCTAAGAGGGTTGCCTCAAAATAGCTCGCGTCATCGGTCTTCCGTTTTAACGGCTGCCTGCATTTCATGGGGATTAGCACGCACATATCCCGGTGTCCGTTCACATCCGACCTGGAAGCCGTCGTCGCGATATCGCGCTTGGTTTGTATAGGATCTCTACTACTTGACCTCTGTCTGCGATCACCTTGCGCACCGCCTTAGCGGGTGCAATCCAGATTCGCCTGCATGGATTTGCTTGCATTTGCCCACCTTTTGTATATCGTAAAGCTTGCATATTGAAAGTTAAAAAATTTCAATTGAAAGAAAATATCCGGATAAAATGAATTAATTGAA
>NZ_JAQGMM010000558.1 GCF_028292365.1 Caballeronia sp. | reverse complement strand
GAGGCAGCTCATACACAAAATTATACGCAGAATTACTTATTAAAAATCGATGGTTGGCTTTTCGAAATGCTATCAGCCCATCGCCGGTCCCGATGTCGACTAGCGTCATCGCAGCAGAACGCCGGGTGCCGTCCAAAACTCGACCCGCGATTGGGTCAACTGGGAGCGCAGCATCAGCTCTTGCCCGGTGTTCATTTGTTGCAGGCAACTCTGAGCAGAAAAACTTGGCGAAGCAATCAACACGCGATGGCGCCCTTATTGCATGTCACATTTAATATACCCCTCTTACCAATGTCCCATGCATTTTCTTATGTGATGCTTAAGCGTTTTGATCCCCAAATTTATCGATAAAGAAATTACGCAGCTAAGGAGATGTTAAGTATGACTATGTATTATGGAAATCACGCATCGCCGGTTATGAAGTGCAGATTCTTGCCCCTCTTTCGCGATGTAAAACCGTTGTCCGGATAGGCCGGACGACCGCTCAGTCAAGGAAAAGACATCATGAAATCACTCGTACTCTCGTTGCTCGCAGCCTCTGCCCTGACGCTTCCCCTTGCCTCTTTCGCACAGACCGCGACTGATCCCGTTACCCGTGCGCAAGTACGCTCTGATTTGGTCCAGGCGGAACAACAAGGCTTGGTTCCGCCGTCGAAGACGAAATATCCCGCAGGTCGGGATACCGCGCAGAATATGAACCGCCAGGCACAACAACAAAGCGGCGACGCACACACCGGTTATGGCCCTTCAACCTACGGATCGAACCAGTCAAGCGCGCGTAGCGTGTTGCCACTCCCGCATGAATCCCTCTTTTCGCACCATTAACTAAGGCCTTGCTTCTGCGGGACCATAGTATTGCTTCAAGTGTTTGCGTAGTTTACTAACAGGGGCGCTCTTCAGCGCCCCATTTTCATTCAACGATTCAACGATTCACTGATCATGGATACATCGATCCATCAGCGTCGCGGTTTCATCAGCAACTGCAGCAACACCGGCAACAGCAGCAGCACCAGAGGCAATTGCACGATCAAACCGGAAATGATTGCGACCGCCAGCGGTTGCTGCATGGCCGATCCCTGGCCCAGTGCAAACGCGAGCGGCAGCAACGCAAGAATGGCTGCGATAGTCGTCATGGCAATTGGCCGTAAGCGATTCCGGCCCGCTTCTATCAGCGCTCGCTCGAGCGGCATCTCTTCGTCGCGCATCAAGCCTTGCAACTCCGATACATAGAAGATCGCCACTTCCGTAACAATACCGATGATCATCGTCATGCCCATCATCGCGGAAATGTTGAGTTCAATGCCGGTGACCCACAGGCCGACAAACACCGCGCCGGTCGCCAGCAAAGGCATGGCAAGCACGGCCAGCGCAATGCGAAAACGCTCATAGAGAAACAGCAACAGGCCAAATACCAGCGCGACAGCCGCGCCGAATACCGTCATCAATCCCTTGAAGGCAATCTGCTGCTGTTTAAACAAGCCGCCTAGTTCGTAATACACGCCCGTGGGCAACAGATTGGTCGTAGCGAGCACTTTCTGCACGTCGGCAACGGTCGAGCCCAGATCGCGCCCATCAATACGCGCCGTCACGGCCACCATGCGCTTCAGGTTGTCCCGGCTCACTTCCGGCTGGCCCGTCACGGTCACGCGCGAAGCCACGCGATCCAGCGCGAACAGATGGCCATCCGCCGCGCGGATCTGTAACTGTCCGAGCTGGGTATCGGTGAGTGCGAGCGCACCGGCCACCCGAACCCGGATGCCGACCGTCTTCGGTCCGTTCTGGAACTGCGTGGCAACATTGCCTTGCACCATGTCGGAGACGGCCTGCGCGATGCTCTGCGGGTCCATGCCTTCCGCCGCCGCCGCATCCGGCCGGATGCGCAGTTCAAGCGCGTCGCCGGCGGGATTGATGCCGTCATTCACATCCACCACGCCCTGGACCTTGCCGATCGCCTCAGCCACCTTCCGGGCAGTCGAGTTGAGGATGGTCTGGTCGTCGGAGTAGATCTTGATCTGCACAGGTTGCGGCACGGCAGTCAGGTCTCCAATCAAGTCCTCCATCAGTTGCGCCAGTTCGATACTGACCCCGGGCACATCCGTTTCCACTTTCGAGCGAATCTCCTCCATCACGATTTCGATCGGCTCACGCTTGCCTGACTTCAGCCGCACGAAAAAGTCTCCGCGGTTCGGCTCATTCAGATCACCGCCCAAGCCTGCGCCGGTTCGCCGCGAGTACGTGGCGACATTCGGATTCGCGCTGACAATTGCTTCGACTTGCTTCATCAGCCGGTCGGTTTCGCTGATCGATGTGCCCGGCTCGGTGTGATAGTCGAGTACGAAACCGCCTTCGTCCATCGTCGGCATGAACCCGCTGCCTACCCGCGTGAACGCGAACGCAGCAACAACGACCAGCGGTACAAGTCCGATCAGGACGAGCACGGGACGCGCGCTGACGCGGCCGATCAACGTCGCATAACGCGTGTTCATCCAGATCGCCAGCCGGCTCTCCGTGTGCTCCTCCGCGTCCTTGGGCTTGAGCCATCGGTCGCAGAGGATGGGCACGGCGAGCCAGGTCACCATGAACGAAATGAAGAGCGCGCTTGCCATGGTGATGGACAGCGCCTTGAAGAACGCGCCCGTCACACCGGAGAGGAAGGCAAGGGGCACGAAGATGATCAACGTTGCCCCGGACGATCCGGCAAGCGGCCGTGTGAATTCGAGCGCGGCCGCCATCACACGGCCGTGAAACGCGTTTGCGCCGCCCTCCCGCATGCGCCGCACAATATGCTCGATCATCACGATCGCGTCGTCGATCACCAACCCCACCGCCGCTGCCATGCCGCCGAGCGTCATGATGTTGAAGCCCATGCCGAACACATCGAGCAATAGAATGGTCGCGGCCATCACGACCGGCACCAGCGCCACCGCAATCGCCGTGATCTTCCAGTTGCGCAGGAATACGAACAGCGTCAGCGCAGCGAGCACCACGCCGATCATGATGGCGTCGCGCACGCTCGTGGCCGCTGCGGTCACCAGTTCGCTCTGGTCGTACCAGTTGGCGAGGCGCACGCCCGGCGGCATCTGCGCCTGGAATGTGCTCAGCTTCGCGCGGATCGCCTTCGCCATGGCGACGCTGTTCGCACCGGGCTGCTGATAGATGTTGACGAGCACGGCGTCCTGCCCGTCGGCCGTCACGCGCATCCATTGCGGCGTGACGCCTGCACGCACCGTGGCAATATCGCCGAGACGAATTTGCGTTGGACCGTTTGCTGAGACCACCACGTTCCTCAGGTCGTCGAGCTTCGTGATGGTCGCGTCGGCAATGACCAGATAGAGCTTGTAGTGATCCTCGATCCGGCCGGTTGCCATGAGCACATTGCTCGAGCCAATCGCCTTCGACACATCGGCGAGCGAGAGCTTGTAAGCGGCCAGGCGGGCGGGGTCCACGGCCACTTCGAACTCGTCCGTGGCGCCGCCGGTCACGTCCACGCGGGCCACCCCTTCCACCGATGACAACAGCGGCCGCATCTGGAACTGCGCGAGGTCGTGAAGCGCAGAAAGCGATTGCTGCTTCGACGTCAAGCTATATGCAAGCACCGGGAACACCGTCGGGTCCATGCGGCGGACCTGCATCGACGTGCCTTGCGGTAGCGTCCCGAGAATCTCGCTGATCGACGATTGCGCCTGCAACGTGGCCTGCGCCATGTCCGTGCCCCAGTCAAAATTCACCGATATCTCGGCGGACCCGCGGCTCGTCTTCGACTCGACATCGAGTACATTGGGCACGCGCCGCAGCGCTTCTTCCACCGGCATGGTGACGAGCGTCGCCATCTGCTCGGCGGGGCGGTCGCCGGCATCGAGCGCGACAACGGCGCGAGGGAACGCCACGTTGGGGAACAGCGATATCGGCAACCGGAACGCAGTCAGCGCACCGGCCGCTGCGAGCAAGCCGATCACGAACAGCAATGAGCGCCGGTGAGCCTGCATCCATTGGCTGAAGTTCATCGTGGCGCGCCTCCCGCGCCCTGCACCGTCATGCCGTCCTTCAACTCATAATTGCCGCTGACCACAATGGGTTGCGACGCATTGAGCGGACCGTCGATGCCATAGTGGTCCAGGTCCTCTATCTGCGTCACCACGTTGACGCGGCGCGCCTTGTTGCCGGACGCAACCTGGAACACGAAATTGCCGTGCTCATCCTTGAGCACGGCCGAGCGCGGGACGACCCAATGCATGCCGCGGTTTGTATCGATATCGGCGGCCACGTGCGTTCCGGGGATGAAGCCGCTGTTGCCGAGCGGCACGTTCGCGCCCACATCGACGAGTTGGCTTTGCGGGTCGATGGACGCCCCCACCAGAACCACGCGGCCTGTCATGGAGACCTTCGCGAGCGAGCTCGACAGGCCACGCAGGCGAACCTCATCGCCGGCATGGATGTTGATGGCGTCCGAGGGTTCGACCGCCAGCATCACGTTGCCGCGCGTCTGTTGGCCCCTGTCCGCGCCGGCAAGCTGCATGATCGGCGCACCTGCCTGAACCTGGTCGCCCTGCCCCGCCGATATCTGCAACACCACGCCGTCGATGGGCGACGCAACTGCCTTGGCCCCGCTCGTGATCCCGCTTTGTGCCTGCGAAGCCAGCGCTTCGCGGGCATCCTGCGTTGCCTTGCGGGCGGCAGCCAGTTGCGATGCGGTGGCAAGGCCTTTGTCGAAGAGCGATTGAGTGCGCGAGAGTTCGCCATCGGCCAGCGTCGCGGCACTTCTTGCCTGCGTCGCGGCCAACGCGGCTGCAGGGTCGGCCTGCACGACAAACAGCGGGTCACCGCGTCTGACTGGCTGCCCCGTCTGCACACGCAGTTGCGTGATCCGCGCGACGTAGGGCAGATTGATCGACGTGAGATTCGCCGCGGAAGCCGCAACGATGCCGTATGCGCGCACCGGTTGCGCAATCGGTGCGCGCTGGACCGAGGCGGTCGTGACGGCGACCGCGGTGTCGTCGGCAAGGGCGTTGTTTGCTTCGAAAAAAACGCTGAGGCAAAAACACAAGGCGATGCAAGCGGGCATCGAAAGCCGGTTATTTAGCATGGGCTTCGGTCAGGGTCAGGTCGGAAGAAAATGCGTCGGGGATCGCACTGCCCAGCAGCGCTTGCAAGCCAACGCGCTGTTCGGCCCGCGCTTCGCGAAGCGTCGCGATATCCACGCGTTTGTTGAGCGCGGCCAACATGGCATCCGTGTACGCGCCAAGCGTCAGGTTGTGCTCGGCAAACGCCTTGCTGGCGTTGCTGGCTGCATACTCTGTTCCGGGCAACGCCGCTTCGGTCTGCTCAAGCTGGCGCGAGAGAATGGTGTCGTCGGCACGCAGATGGGCCACGTCGGCGAATGCCTGGTTCAGGCGGTTTTGATATTCATCACGCAGGCGCTGACGCGTGCTTTGCTCAATCGCGATATTGCCGCGGTTGCGGTTGAAGATGGGCAGGCTCAGGCTGATCTGGAAGCCGGACGTGTAGACATTCGATGTGTCGCGTTGACGATCGAACCCCACCGTCAGAGACGGAAACTGGCTCATTATTGCTGCGCGATACTTTTGCTCCTGCGCCTCGTAACCCGCTTGCAGGGCCAGCAGATCGGGTCGCCGGCGCGGCAGCGCGACAACCGCATCATGCACGGCGTTTTCGTCGAGTGGCGCATCTTCTGGCTCACCCACGAGCTTTAGTTGCACCTCAGGCGACAAACCCAGCAGCAGGTTCAGGTCATGATGCGTCTGCTCGGTCGCGCGTTCGGCGTCGGTATACAGCTTGCGCGCGTCGCTATACGAAGTGAGCGCGGCGGTCAAGGTGTCTTCGGTCAGGTTGCCATCGCGCTGAGCATCGGCCATGCGTTCATAACGCCTGCGCGACAGGTCTCGTTGTTTCGCAAGCAGCGGCAGCGTGTCCTCTTGGAAGAGCGCCTTGATGAACAATTGTTTTGCTTGCGCCACGACCTGCCACTCTTGCCAGAGCAGGCCGAGATCAGTCTTCGCGACAGTCGCGTCCGCCGACTGCTTGTTGGGCCCACGCGTGAGAATCGCGAGCACATCCATGGTCAGGCCATAATTGAAAGCACGTGTGGCGCCTTCCATGCCTGGGTAGTCGCTGGATACGGCTAACTGCGGATCAGGCAGCAATCCCGCTGAAAAGGCTTGTGCCCGAGCAATCCCCAGGTCGTCGCGGGCGAGCTTCAGATCAGGATTGTTCGCCACGGCCAGCATGGCGACCTCTTCAACGTCGAGGCCGTCCGAAGGGTCGAATCTGTGCGCGGCCAGCTCGGGCAAGGGCATGGTCGCCGGGTCGATCTGCACGCGTGACAGCGAAGTAAGCGTGGTCGATGTGTCCCGCGGCGCAAGCGGCTCGCGGTGGTACCAGGTGCAGCCGGCCAGCATCGTCAGGCACGTGCTGGTGCAAACTAGCCTGCGCAGGTACAGACTCGAGGTGATAGGCAATGCAAGCAAGCCTGGCTCCCGGGTGAAAGAATGGAACGGGTACGGTTCATCGAAGGAGCGATTGATTCTGAGAGGCAGGTGCTTAAGGAACGCTTAAGCACCTGCCGCGGACAATGCATGTTCAATATTTGTTGGCATGACCGGGGACTTCACGATGCGGCTATTACTGGTGGAAGACGACGAAATGATTGCCGAGACCGTGCTCGACTCCATGCGCCGGCTGGGTTATGCGATCGATTGGGCGGCGGACGGACGCGCCGCCGAGCTGTCGCTTGCCAATGGGGTGTACGACCTTGTATTGCTCGACCTCGGCTTGCCGAAACGCGACGGCATTCAGGTGTTGAACACGTACCGCAAGGCGGGCG
>NZ_JAQGMM010000525.1 GCF_028292365.1 Caballeronia sp. | reverse complement strand
GCGGGAACGCTCGCGACGATGGCCTATTGCTTCCACTGCCCCGAGATGAGCGTCGCGTTCTGGGCCGTCTGGTACCTGCTCGGCATGACGCTTGCCACGCTGATCGGCGCATTGCTCGGGCCGCGTTTCTTGCGCTGGTAAGTCATGCTGAGTGTATAAATTATCACGCTGGCGTAACCCGGTCACTCCTCGAAACGAATAGAAATCATGCGCTAGCGCGTGTCGTTTCTTATCAGCGGAGTGGTCATGAAAACCAGCGAGTTCGTATCGATGCTTGCAACAGGCATCGTCCCGACGCATCCGCATGTCATCGCGCGACGCTTTGCAACGGCGCTGTTCTTCGGATTGACTGGCGCTACCTGCATGGTGGTCGCCATCTACGGCGTGCGCGGTGACATGCCGCAAATGCTGACTACTCCCCTCTTCTGGTTGAAGGTTGCGTTCCCGCTCGCGGTCGTAGGCGCGTCGCTTTTCGTCGCGATGCGGCTATCACGCCCAGGCGCCGACACGGCAATAGCCTGGGCCACGCTGGCTATTCCACTCGTGCTGATCTGGCTGACGGCGCTGGTTGTGATTATTGCCGCTCCGCCCTCGTTGCGGCTTCAGCTCGTTCTTGGGAAGACCTGGCAGGTATGTACGATGAACATTGTGATCTTGTCAGCGCCTACGTTTATCGCCGTGTTCTGGGCGATGAAAGGGTTGGCGCCGACTCGGCCGGTTATCGCGGGCACGGCAGCCGGCCTGCTAAGCGGAGCGCAAGCGGTGCTCGTTTATACGCTCTATTGCGTCGAAATGACCGTGCCGTTTTGGGGCGTGTGGTATGTGCTGGGCATGGCGGTGCCGACGGTGTTAGGTGGGTTGCTTGGGCCAAGGGCGCTGCGGTGGTGAGGCGAGAAGCGAAGCCGTCACTTCACCGGCTACGCGTCCCCGTATCCAGCCGATCAACCCGCACCGGCGGCACGAACCACGCGAGACAAAGCCCCGCGATCGCTGCCGCAGCCGCCAGTCCGAGTCCCACGTGTATCGATTCGATCAACGCACCGCGTGCCGACTGCATCATCGCGTCGCCGGCATGACCCGCCATGATCAGACGACCGATAAGCGCCGCCTGTTCCGCGCGATCGATCAGCAACTCGGGGCTCGCGAATGACTTGAACCACTGCGTCGCCTGATACGTATCCAGCGATCGATGCACGCCGCTCGTATAGAGGCGGCCGAGCAACGCGCCCGTCATTGCCGTGCCCAGCATGCCGCCAAACATCCGCAGCGATTGAAGCAGCGCAGTGGCCGCGCCGAGATGATCGCGAGCAACGAGTTGCTGCGAAAAAAGCGTGAGATTCGACGCGACAAGGCCGAGCCCGACCCCGCTGAATCCCATGCAGGCCATCCACACGAGATGAGGCACAGTCCCCGTGATCGCGACAAGACAAAGCGCGGCGCAAGCGAACAGCGCGAAGCCGATATACATCACGCCGTTCGCTTGCTTGATGCGCGTGACGATCCGGTTGTTCACCACGCTGCCCACGGTCGTACCCAGCAGCAGCGGCGTAATCAGCATGCCGGAGTCATGCGGCGACATCGCAAACCCGCCTTGAAACAGCAAGGGCACGTAGAAGACCAGCGAGAAAAGCGAGAAACCGCCGAGTACGGACATGGCGAACAAGGCGGCCAACTTTCGGTCCAGCAGCATGTCGACGGGAACGATCGGGTAAGCCATGCGCTTTTCCCAGAACAGCAGCACTGTTGCGCCGGCCAACGTAAGGAAAGCCAACACGCAAGTCACGAGCGTGATGCCGTCAGTGGGAACCCATTCGATCAACAGTTGCAGCCCGCCAAATGTTGACGCCAGTACCAGCGCCCCGACCCAATCCAGTTTCACCGGGACGGCTGAACGCGGCCGCCGGAGATGCGGCAGGAAAGCACGCACGAACAACAACGAGACGATGCCCACCGGCAGGTTGACGAAAAATACGAGCCGCCATCCGCCGTATTGGGTCAGCACGCCGCCTAGCGTCGGGCCAACGATATTCGCCAATGCAAATGCTGAACTGACAAACACCAGCCAGCGCAGGCGAAGCTTCGGGTCGGGGAAAAGATCGGCGACAGTGGCGAACATCGTGCCCACCAGGATGCCGCCGCCAATCCCTTGCAAGCCGCGTGCGATCACGAGGAACAGCATGTTGGCCGCCATGCCGCACATGACCGACGCAATGGTGAAAAGAATAATCGCGGCCAATAAGAACGGCTTGCGGCCAAACAAGTCGCCTAGCCGCCCAAAGATCGGGATTGTGATGACCGATGTCAGCATGTATGACGTAGCCACCCATGCATATAGATCGAACCCCTTGAGATCGGCGACGATACGCGGCAACGCTGTCCCCACAATCGTCTGATCAAGGGCGACCAGCATCGCTACAAACGACACGCCAAGCATCGCCAATACCGACTCGCGAAACGGCAGCAACTGCCCGGCTTCAATAGGTGGTGCGATGTCCGGGGTCATGGCGTTCTCCTGATGCTTTCGGGTGGTTCATGCTTCGTTGCGCGGTCCAAGCCGAGTCAGCGTCGCTCAGGCGGCGTGCGTGCGCAACTTAAGTCATGACGCGCGGAACGACTGGTGGCAAAGGTAATGTTAGTAGTTCGGTTGATCCTGCGATGCGGTTACACGTGCCCGCGTGCGACCCCGGGCGCATCTTTCGCGCGCTGGCTCGTTCCCGGAACTGCTTATTGCCGCAGTGTTATATACGTTGAATACGAGTATGCAGATGCGTCAGGGCAATTTCACGCTGGCTGTAACCGGTTTTCATGGATCACCGAAATAACTATCAGGCTTCGCGACTTCTTGATCG
>NZ_JAQGMM010000502.1 GCF_028292365.1 Caballeronia sp. | reverse complement strand
GTCATCGCGAGCCGTGCGGCCCATCCAGTGCGACTCGTCGATTGCTCAGTCAGGCACATCTTACAAGAGCGGGTTTGCACACGTTCCGTGCGACTGGGATGACGACCAGATTTTTAACTTATTCCTCGCTAAGGTAGCTAGCGGGTTGCCGCAGTTGCACAACGCAGCACCGACGATTCACGTCCAGCAACGGGCATGCTCCGCCTCTGTGGTCGACAGGCCTCGTATTGGAGATGAACGCCCGCTAACATCGACGCTATCGCTTTCGGCGGGAGGAAGCAGGCGCGTCCGCCTGTTTAACCAAGCCAGGCACGTCCTGCAACTGCTCATCAGGAGCGAGCCGGTCACCTCGCTCACGGTCTGCCGACTGATCGACGCTGACCTCCACGCCGTTTTGCGCATCGTCGCCTTCGGCTTCGATCTGCCGGCGCGCTTCGTCCCAGTGCTTCTCCGCATCGCCATTGGGCTCCGGATCGTTTTCCCAGATGTGATAGGCCCGTGTGCGGATTCGAGCTTCGAGTTCCCTGTTCATATGCAATGCTCCTAAGGGAAAGCACCCGACAGTTTGCCGTGCATGGCGCAGGGCGCGAGAACCGGCATCGGCGCTGAGCGACATAAGCCGCACTTGCCAATACCTGTTCGCATTTGACAGCAGACCTGGCGATTGCCCGATCGAGGCCGCAGCGCCCCGCTTCTCCGGTCCACCTCTTATGGGTGACGGGCGGAACGAAGAGGTTCACCTGTTCTGGTGACAACCTCTGACGGTACCGGTCGTCGCTTCCAGTTGCGGCGCAGAGATGCGATGCTTCTTCAGCGTGGTTCCGATCGTGACGTCATAGACCTTTTCATGCCGCAAGATGGCCCACGCGATGCGCGGCCATCCGCTCATATTGTTGTCGACGGCAAGACGGATGTCCTCGGGCATCCGTCTTGCCGTGTCCGTCGGAAAACCGCCCATCGAGCTTAAGTTCAAGCGATGTCTGCCCGGGTTTGCCAGTTCTAATCGAATTCACAACGCTGTCTCACATTAAACCGAGGACGCGGCCCGCATCGTAACTGGTCATGACTGCATCGGCGCGCATGTATTCGTCATCCGCGACAAGGACGCGTTCCGCTCGGCAAGATCAGGACAATGGGCGACAGCCCGCGTCATGTCCCTTGCACGCCCCTCAGATCAGCGCTGATCGTCGTCATCCGTCATCTCCGCCACGATGGAACCATGGTTTATGATCGCCACCAGTGAAATTCCACCGATCATATTGCCGAGTAAGGTTGGCGCAAAAAAGTTGAGCAGATAGTCCTGCACGCTTGCTGCACCCGCCATCACGCTGTAGCTCGCTTCAACTGAACCGGCGATCACATGCGACAGCTTGCTCATCGCGACCACATAAGTGATCAGTAAAATCGTCATTAGCCGTGCCGAACGCGCACTCGGCAGCAGCCAGACCATCAACGCGATCAGCCAGCCGGCAAACACTGCGCGCACGACCGTCACCATGAAGGTGCCGGAAAGAGGTTGCTTACCTAAAACGCCAAGGGCCGTGACGACATCGTCGGTAAAGACGCCTGGGATTTGCAGCATGGCCGCGAATATCAACGTGCCTGCGATGTTCCCGAATAGCACGAGCCCCCAAAGTCGGCCGGTTTTCGCAACGGTCGTCACGTCGCGCCGCGTCAAGACCGGAAGTACAGCGCTCAGGGTGCTTTCCGTGAACAGTTGCTGCCGGCCAAGAATGACGATGACGAATCCGACCGTGTAGCCGAAAGAAGCGACGAGGGGCCGCCAAGGAGCATCGGGCAAAGAACTTTCGATTACTGCCTGCGTTAAGAAGGAGAATCCCATCGATAGCCCGGCGGCCAGCGCAGACATGATGAGCGCGCCGGCCGTTCGCTCCATCGCAGCCTCGCCTTCTTCCCTGACGACTTCGTGGATTACCAAGGCACGTGGGGAGGCGTGTTGCGCGGCCTGTTTTTGTTCTCCGTCATCGAGATGAGGAGAGCTGGAGCCAGCATTGGGACCGGGCATGATTCGAAATCCTTGGGTTGTGACTCGTCACCCGGTGTCGAAGTTTCCGTCGGACTTGTTCACAACCTCGCACAATAAATGCCTGCACCGCTGCGGCTAAGCGGAACCGCCCTTCCTCGCACGACGTGTGCGCTTGAGCGGCTTTAGTTCGACCCAGGTCGGCAGATGGTCGCTGGCATGCCACCGCGCATCTGTTTGCTATAACTCAATTATTTTCAGGGGCGGCGCAACTTTGGGAGTTGCCAGAAGCGTTATGCGGAAGGCTTCAAGCAGATGCTCTACCGCACGAACGGTGTCGAGTCTTTGCCTCGCGTCGGACCTTTTCAGCCTACACCGTTCCGAGCCCGTTCACCTCTTACGGGGTTCCATTCAATTTCTCCGGTTGATTCATTGAATAGACCGATGTACAGGATTGGTCGGTCCTGAATCGCTAGTGTCGCCACTGAAGCGCGGGATTTGCAAGCGATTACGACGCCGACAGCTAACTCGATGCGTAGGTGGCTTGATATGGCCGCTCTGAAAGGAATTGCTTTACCCGACAAACTGGGTACAGATGAGAGTACCGCTGGCCCGAAAAGTGCTCGTGCGAACGGAACTAGATGGATTCATGGTTGAGTGACGATGCTCCGTTGTGACATTTGAAGCGCGGCCAGTGACATCGACCCTATGCAAATGAGAGATTTTCGCCGATCCGCAACGACATGCCTGCACGGTGTGCTTTTCGCGCTTCTCGGCAGTGCGCGCCTCGCGTTCGCGGCCAGCCAGAGCACCTTACAGCCGGTGGGAGTACAGGCGGTACGGATCCTAAGTCTGTGGAATCTCACGCTAATCGTCTGTTCGTTCGTCTTCACCGCTATCCTCGTCACCTTCTTCTGGGCGCTGATGCGCACGCCTCGTGCGCGCGAGCGCACGGCGCCTGATCTCACGTCGATCGACCGTGCTGAGCCTCGCTCACGGCGCGCGGTCATCGCCGCCACAATCATTTCGGTCGTGCTGCTATGTGGCTTGATACTGGCCGATATCTTGACCGACCGGGCGTTGTCGCGCCTGCCCGTCGACGATGCGGTTCATATCGAATTAACT
>NZ_JAQGMM010000489.1 GCF_028292365.1 Caballeronia sp. | reverse complement strand
GTTCCGTCGAAGATCCCGCCGAAATCCAGCTTGCTGGTATCAACCAGGTCAGTGTCCGCGACAAAGCGGGCCTCACTTTCGCGGTCGCGCTGCGCGCGTTCATGCGACAAGACCCGGACGTGATCATGGTCGGCGAAATTCGCGATGCCGAAACCGCCGACGTTGCCGTGAAGGCTGCGCAAACAGGCCATCTCGTGCTGTCCACGCTGCATACCAACGACGCACCCGCCGCCATCGCCCGATTGATCGATATTGGCATTGCGCCGTACAAGCTGGCGTCGGCGCTGAGGCTTGTTACAGCACAACGGCTGGTGCGGCGGCTCTGCGACGCTTGTCGCTTGCCTTTAGACCTGGAGGTCGAGCCGGGCTTCAAACCGTTCGAGCCCCGTGGGTGTGCCGCGTGCCATGGCATTGGTTATCGCGGCCGAGTGGGCGTGCATCAACTAATGCCCGTCTCTGACACGTTGCGCGAACTGATCGTCGCACGCACCGCTACGCACGCCATCACGCGTCAGGCGCAAACCGAGGGCATGCCAAGCTTGCGCGACGCTGCCTTCACACGCGTACGCGAAGGCATCACGAGCGTAGCGGAAGCCACCAACGCCACGGAGCTCACGTGAACTCCAACGCGAGCCCACACTCCTTCGACACGCGCTTTGGCTGGCGAGGCGTTGACACAAACGGCGCGTCCAAACGCGGCAAGACGATCGCCGCAGATTCAGCCCGCGCGCGCGCCGCACTAAAACGCGGTGGTGTCACGGTGCTGGAACTCACCGCGCTCGGCGTGGCGCCGCCTCCCAAAGCCCGGGCTGCCGACGTCACGCTGTTCACGCGGCAACTCGCCGGCTTGCTACGCGCCGGCTTGCCGCTTGCGCCGTCACTGGAGCTCATCGCCGATACCCCTTCGCGCGGCGGCCTGCCGCGCATTGTCGAATCGGTCGCGCGAGATATCACGCAGGGCGTTGCATTCTCGGAAGCGCTCGCGCGTCATCCCGCCTGTTTCAACGCGCTGTATTGCCAGTTGGTTGCCGTTGGCGAAGTGGCCGGCGCGTTACCGGTCGTGCTCGCGCGGCTCGCCGAAGACCGCGAACGAGCAGGCGCACAACGCGCGAAACTGCGTGCAGCGCTGACCTATCCGGTCGTGGTGCTGTTGTTGTCACTTGCCATTACCGCAGGATTGCTGATTGGCGTGGTGCCGACCTTCAAGACTATCTTCGATGGTTTCGGCGCCAAGTTGCCGGCACCCACTTTGTTCGTGCTCGCGTTATCGGATGGCGTCGCGCGCTGGTGCGGGCCGTTCGCGCTCTTTTGCGTGGTATCCGGCATCGCGTTCAAGCGGCTTCTACGACGGGTCCCCGCAGCGAGAAGCGCGTTCGACCGCGCCATGCTGAAGCTGCCGCTCGCCGGATCCCTCCTGCGCGCGTTGGCCGTGGCACGCTGGAGCCGCGCGCTCGGCACGTTACTGGCGGCGGGCACGCCGTTATCGGATGCGTTCGACTCCTTGGCAAGCGCCACGGGCAACCGTATCTTCGATACCGCCACCGTCGAGATCGCCCGGCGCCTTCGGCATGGCGAGCGGCTCGCCGCCGCCATGCGTGCGGTCGGATGCTTTCCGCCGGATGTGGTGCAGCCTATCGCCGTGGCCGAGGAATCCGGCTCGCTCGACGCGATGCTGCTCGACCTCGCTACACTGGGCGACCGTCAGGTGGACGAACAGACCAGCGCATTCGCGAGCCTGTGCGAGCCGGTTGTGATCGTGGTGCTCGGCGCATTGGTGGGCGGTCTGGTCGTCGCCATGTATCTTCCGATCGTTCAACTCGGGAATGTGGTGTAGGTGGTGTAGGATCGCAGCCGAATTCAACCCAGGACAGCCATGCAGCCTTTGTATCAGGCGGAGTTTTCAGGCCGCTATCTCGACGCTTACGGTTCCGCGTTCGGCGCTTTGCCGCTCGCGGCGCAGTATGGTTTCGCGATCGTCTTGGGGCTGGTAATCGGCAGCTTTCTGACGGTCGTCGTGCACCGCCTGCCGATCATGCTGGAACGCGCGTGGAAGGCGGAGAACGCTATCAATAGCGAGGACGACGCGCATAAAGACGCGCCGCCCTCCCGCTACAACCTCGCCGTGCCCCGCAGCGCATGCCCGCATTGCGGCCATGTATTGCGTGCGTGGGAGAATATTCCGGTCGTGAGTTATGTGCTGCTGCGCGGCCGTTGCGCAAAATGCAAAGCACGCGTCAGTGCACGTTATCCGCTGACCGAGCTCGCGGCCGGGCTGTTTGCCGCACTATCGCTGTTTGCGTTCGGGCCCACGCAGATCGCGCTCGCCGCGTTCGGTTTATGCGCAACGCTGCTGGCCGCGAGCCTGATCGACTTCGATACACGCTATCTGCCTGACATGCTGACCTTACCGCTGCTGTGGGCTGGCCTGATCGTCAATCTCGGCGACACCGCGTTTGTCCCGCTGCACGAAGCGGTTATCGGCGCAATCGCGGGTTATCTGTTTCTCTGGTGCGTGTATTGGCTATTCAGGCTGGTACGCGGCGTGGAAGGCATGGGTTACGGCGACTTCAAGCTGCTCGGCGCCCTTGGAGCGTGGCTAGGCTGGCAAGCGCTGCCGCAGGTGGTGCTGATGTCGGCGGTAGCGGGCGCGATCTTCGGACTGGCGGCAACGGGTATTGGCAGGATGCGGTTTGAAGAACCGCTGCCGTTCGGCCCGTTTCTCGCGGCAGGCGGCGTCATTACGTTATTTTTTGGCACGCCGCTTTACGCAGTGTTCGGCGGATAAAACGAAACGAAAAAGGAGTTGAACGATGTTCAGCATCGGCTTGACCGGCGGGATCGGCAGCGGCAAGACCACGGTGGCGGACATGTTCGCCGCGCGGGGCGTACCGGTCATCGATACGGACCTGATCGCGCACCAGATCACCGCACCGGGCGGTGTCGCAATGCCGTTGATCGAAAGCGCGTTCGGCCCTGAATACGTCGCTGCCGACGGTTCGCTGGATCGAGCAAAAATGCGCATCCGCGTTTTCTCCGATAACGCCGCCAAAGCTCAACTCGAATCGATCACGCATCCACTGATCCGCGCCGAAAGCGAGCGTCAACGCAATGCAGCGCAAGGGTCTTATCACATCGTCGTGGTGCCGTTGCTGATTGAAGCGGGCGAACGCGCGAGCAAGGTGCAGCGGATTCTCGTGGTCGACTGCCCGGTGGACACGCAAATCGAGCGTGTGATCCGGCGCAATGGCTTCACACGCGATCAGGTGCTCGCCATCATCGCGCGTCAGGCCACGCGTGAAGCGCGCCTTGCGGCCGCTGACGACGTCGTCGTCAATGACTCAGCCGCCACCCTGGAAACCCTGCAGCGCGAGGTAGACGCCTTGGACGCGCGCTACGTGGCAATAGCGTCCGGCAGGAGCAAACCGCGTACCTAGCAAGTGCATGCATCGCGTTCGAACTCATCACCAACGCCGCTGAAAATGCGCGCCAAATGTGATTAAACGTGCGGATTTGCCGTGAGTTTGATGCGGCATTAGAATGTCCTCACTTTCTGCCATCGAACCTTTCGACCAACGCCGAGGCGAGCGCGCTTGATCCTTTACGAGTATCCCTTCAACGAGCGAATCAGAACGCTGCTGCGTCTCGAAGATCTTTTCGAGCGCTTCACCTTCTTTC
>NZ_JAQGMM010000482.1 GCF_028292365.1 Caballeronia sp. | reverse complement strand
ATTCCGTGATTCCGCCGGATGTCGACGCGCGTGTGTGCGTCGAGCAGGCGGGCACGCTTGGCTGGGACCGCTATGTCGGCCGTCTTGGTTCGCAGATCGTGATGCATACGTTCGGGGCGTCGGCTCCGCTGTCCGACCTGAAGAAGAAATTCGGTTTTACGCCGGAACGTGTTTACGACGAAGCCAAAAAGCAGATCGAACGCGTCAAAACCAGCCATAAGGAGTAAGCCATCATGCAGATTGGAATTGTGGGACTAGGCCGTATGGGGGCGAACATCGCACGCCGGTTGATGCGCGGCGGGCAGACGTGCGTGGTGTACGACCATGCGCCCGAAGCGACGCAAGCGGTCGTAGCCGACGGCGCGACCGGATCGAGCGATCTGGGCGACCTCGTGAAGAAGCTTGCCGCACCACGCTCGGTCTGGCTGATGTTGCCGGCGGGCAAGATCACCGAAGACACGCTGAACGATCTTTACGAGATTCTGGAAGCGGGCGACACGGTCATCGACGGCGGCAACAGCTTCTACAAGGACGACATCATCCACGCGGCGAAGTTGAAGGAGAAGGGCATCAATTTCGTCGACGTAGGCACCTCGGGTGGCGTGTGGGGATTGGAGCGTGGCTATTGCATGATGATCGGCGGTGACAAGGACGTAGTGCAGCGGCACGATCCGATTCTTTCGGTGCTGGCTCCCGGACGCGGCGATATTCCCGCCACGCCGAATCGCGAGGGTCGCGATTCACGCGTGGAAAACGGCTATATGTATGTGGGGCCGGTGGGGGCGGGTCACTTCGTGAAGATGGTGCATAACGGCATCGAATACGGATTGATGCAGGCGTACGCGGAAGGGTTCGACATCCTGAAGCACAAGTCGTCGACGGAGTTGCCCGAGGCGCAGCGCTACGATCTGGATATCGCCGACGTTGCCGAGGTGTGGCGTCGGGGCAGCGTGGTGTCGTCGTGGCTGCTCGATCTGACCGCGGGTGCGTTGGCCGGCAACAGTTCGCTCGACAAATACTCCGCTGAAGTGGCCGATAGCGGCGAAGGGCGCTGGACGATCGAGGCGGCGCTCGAAGAGGCGGTGCCGGCGCAGGTGTTATCGGCCGCGCTGTATGCACGGTTCCGGTCGCGCGAGGAGAATTCGTTTGCCGACCGGATGTTGTCTGCAATGAGGTTCGGGTTTGGCGGGCACAAGGAGTTCAGCCCGGGACTGAAGTGAGTTGAATTGTGAGTTGATTTTCCCGCTGAGTTTTCTGCCGAGGCAAGCGGATTGAAGCATGTAAAAAGCCCGTTTCAACTTACGTTGGGACGGGCTTTTCTTGATTAGAGCGGCTTTGGGCGACCTTGCATCTCGGTCGTTCGTTCAACGCATCATCCGTCGACGAAACAGCACCGCGCAGATAAAAAACGGCACGATGGCATACGCTGCGAGCACGGCCACATGCAGCACGACATGTTCTGCCGGCCGGTCGAGCATCGCGGGCCGGATGAGCGCGACCGCGTGCGACAACGGCAGTAACAGCGAGACGTTTTGCGCCACCGCCGGCAACTGCGTGAGCGGGAAAAATACGCCGGAGAGCAGCAACATGGGCGTAAGCGCTAGCGTCTGGTAGAACATGAAGAAGTCGTAACTCGGCGCCACCGCGGTCACGATCATCGCCGTGCTGGAGAACGCCAAACCAGTCAGGACAATCACGGGCAACGCATACAGCATGGTCGGAAAACTTGCGTAGCCGAGCACGCCGGCCACCAGCATGATCGCGACACCGGAGAGCACGGATTTACTCGCCGCCCACACAATTTCCGCGAGCACGATGTCACCCAGAGTAAGCGGCGTATGCATGATTGCTTCCCACGTTCGCTGCACATGCATGCGTGAGAATCCGGAGTACATGGCCTCGAAACTCGCCGACATCATCACGCTCGACGCCACCGTACCCGCCGCGAGAAACGCGATGTATGAGACGCCATCCACGTGGCCGACCATCAGGCCAAGCCCGAGACCCAGGCCGAACAGATAGATCATCGGGTCGGCGAGATTGCCGAACATCGACGCGATCGCCAGTTTTTTCCAGACGAGATAATTTCGCCGCCAGACCGACATCCAGTTCGACGCGTTCGCAGGCATCGCACTCAGGAAGGGCTCGCGATGAGGTTTGAGCTGAGACTTCCCCACTGCGCGGGTTGCACGAGGAGGCGCAACTGGGGACTCAGGGGACTCAGCGGTGTTCACATTCGGTTCGCTCGACATCGATCAGTCCACCATCTCGCGCCCGGTGAGGCGCAAAAACACATCTTCAAGATTCGCCGGCCGGTGCAGATAACGCACGCCAGCCCGTCCCTTCACGCGTTGATGCACAGGCGCGGGGTCATCGACATAACAAAACAGCGTTTCGCCGCTGATCTCCATGCGGCCGACGAACGGCAGGAGTTCGTCGCGAAGGGCTTGCGGATCGGGACCGTAGATCTCGATCACGTCGCAGCCGATGACCCGCTGGATGAGATCGTCGGGTTTGCCTTCGGCCACCTTGCGGCCTTCCTCGATCACGCACAGCCGGTCGCAAAGCCGTTCGGCCTCCTCCATGAAATGTGTGGTGAGCAGGATTGTCTTGCCGCGTGCGAGCAGCGAGCGCAGCCGTTCCCAGATCAGATGCCGAGCTTGCGGATCGAGCCCAGTGGTCGGTTCGTCCATGATCAGCACGTCAGGATCGTTGACCAGTGCACGCGCCAGCGTCAGCCGCCGTTTCATTCCGCCTGATAACTCGCCGACCCGCGCGTTCGCCTTACTTTCCAGCCGTGCAAATTCGAGCAGCGACGGCACCACGGCTTCGATCTCGCTGCCGCTCATGCCGAAATAGCGTCCGAACACGAGCAGGTTTTCGCGGACGGTGAAGTCCGGATCGAGGTTATCGAATTGCGGCACGACGCCCACTCGGCGACGGGCGTAACGAGCACGCGAGGGGATTGGTTCATCGACGAGACGGATCGTGCCCGCATCCGGCGCGGTCAGGCCGAGCAGCATCTTGAGCGTGGTCGTCTTGCCCGCGCCGTTGGGACCCAGCAGGCCGAAGCACTCGCCGGGCTGGACGTGGAAAGACAGGCCATTGACGACTGTCTTGTCACCGTAATGTTTTTCGACGTCGACAAATTCGATCGCCGGCGCGGCTGGTGCTGCCGGTGCGGCGGTCGGCCGGATGGCGTCGCTGGGTAATACTGCTGCATCTGACATGCGCAAACTCAGGTGTTTGGGTCTGATTTGGGTCCGAAGACAAGCTAACTAGTTTAATCGATTGCACCAACGAGGCGCGTTCCTCTGATTGACCTGCACTGCGAGGGCGCACTGAAGCTGTTTTTCGGTTGCAGAGCGTGTTCGTGACGCTCCGATCAATTGCTGGAAAGCCCACCCATCAAGGGATTCCCGTGCCTGGCACGCTGTCCGCTTGGCGTTTCGTCGGCGACTGGACCGCATTAGCGTTTTCCATCGTTGCCACGGTTTCAGCGACGCACCATGATGAAGGCAACGCGGCCCGGGTTTTTGTCGCCCGCCCGGACCACGGGGCAGAATCTGCAACACTTGACGACCGTTTTTTCGATGCCCTTTGCTGCCCTCGTTGCAGCGCGGAGAACCACCATGGCGAGCTACCGAAAAATCCTGTTGTGTTACGACGGCTCCCGCGAAGGGCGTAAGGCGTTACGTGATGGCGCGAATCTGGCGCTCGACCTGAAAGCCGAAACGCACGTGCTCGCCGTTGTCGACATGCGCTCCAGCATCGCCCAAAGCGCCGGTCTTCTCACCGATATGGCGTGCGGCCGTTTCGAAGACGCCGCCCGGGACATCCTGCGCGAGGGCGTGGAATGGCTGACCGAGCGGGGCGTGCCGGCCCAGGGCCACTTTGCGTTCGGACATCCTATCGATGAAATTGCCGGGCTCGCCCAGAGCTTGCAGGTGGATCTGGTGGTGGTCGGGCATCGGTGCCGCACGGGCCTTGCGCGCTGGTGGATGGGCTCGGGCAACACGCCGCTGATGGATCGTGTGTCCTGCAGCATTTTGGTCGCGGTGTCGCCGACGGGTACATCTGCCGAACAGGAGGACGCCGCGCATGCGGCAAAGCCCGCGAAAGCCGAGGTCAATGCCTGATGCCCGATGCCCGATACGTGAGGGCGCATTGCGAGCAGCAGGTGGCCAAACTGGGACCGCCGTTCCCCCGCAGCAACCGGACGAACAGTCCTCTGTTGCTGCGGAGAATCTGCTGGCTTGCCTAGCCGCCGTTCAGCTCCACTGCGACCAGTTTCCACGAGAACAACCCGTATCGCCGGAGAATGGCTGAATAGCGTGCATCGCCGGTGCCGTGCTGGTAATTCACCGCGAAAGTATTAAAACTTCGATACCCCGCCGTGGTTTGAGGCGGTGGTTTCGGTGCCGACGGTGAAGCGGCGACAGGCGCCGATTGGGCGGGTGCGGGCGGCGGCGCTTGCACGGCTTCCGGAGTCGCAACAA
>NZ_JAQGMM010000460.1 GCF_028292365.1 Caballeronia sp. | reverse complement strand
CGGCTCGGCACAACCAATGGCTTTTTGAGCGAGTCCTTCAGGTTTTCGCGCGCATCGCCAACACCTTTTTGCACCTTGCCGGCTGCCTGTTGCATATCGCCCTTGGCTTCCTGGCCCGTATCCCCGGTTACCTTGCCAACCACCTCGTTGACTTTGCCCTTGGCTTGATTCACTACACCGTCTTTCTGATCCTTGTTCATCTTGATCTCCTTTCGTATTGAGACGCGAAATCCCGGTCTCTTGGGATTCGCGGCGTCATGTCAGGGAAAGCGCCCTGACCGTGTAATCAGAATGGCGATTTCGAATGCCACAAAACAGCCGCACACGTCTGATTCCCACGTAGGCGGAATCGCACATACGCGCGAGGCGCTCAGCGCGACTCTAGAGGAACATTGCGATAACTACTGTATGTTTGTACAGTACACATCTTGGCGCAATGGCATGAATGGAGGAGAACACAATGGACTTCGACGAAGATCGTATAGACAGCCCCGAATTCGCACGCACAGTGCGCGACCTTGAACGGATTACGCGTGAGATAGCCCAGCGCTACATCGTGCAAAGTGTGCCTTTGACTTGGCGATTGTTGCTCGCCATTGAGGCAGAAGCGCTCGCAGATCTCGGTTTTGCAGGACGGCATGAGTGCGCGCTCCGCGCGCTGTTTGCACGCCCGGACGACATGGCTTTTCCCGAAACTGACGATCTCGTCGATTTCGGGGCGTCGAATGCTTTACCGCCCGTGTTTGTATTTGCCGTCGATGCCTATGAGTGCGCGGCCCGTGCCGGACACCCTGAACTGGCAGTAGCCGTGGCGCATTGAGATCTGAAATCGAAACTGCGTGAATTACGAGCGAGGCCGCCGGGAGACCGGTGGCCGTTACTTTTTGAACCGCGATTCGAGTTCGTGGCAAGACTCGAGCACGATAGTCACCGCCCACGAGCGACTTCCCATCTCTTCCAAATGACGTTGCCACGCAACGTCGCCCAATATTCGACGACTCAAATACATCCGGCGATGAACAACGCGGTCAGCTTTCGCGTAATCTGCCGGGTACACATTTTACAACTAACGGATTATCGAGCTAATGACCGCCCCCGCGAAAACTCACGAGATTTTCGATCATGAGCGCGCCAATTGGTACGCCGATCCGCGAAGCGCGTTCGACTCCTGGATGGCACATCAAGCGTTCAAAGCGTCTTCCTCCGACGTCTACCGAGCGCAATGGGGGCTTTTCCTCGAGTGGCTGACCATTAAACGAATCGATCTCCGAACGGTGGATCGACTTGCCATCGAACAGTTCGTCACCCAATTAGAGATTCGAAAACCACAGCGCGTACGCTATCTGCGTCTTATCGAACGGGTGCTTGATCATGTGCGCGAGATCGAAATGGCGTCGACGAATCCAGCTCGCTTCATTGCCCAGGACGGTGAATCTCCGTGGCGAGATGCACGCGAAAACGAACCAACAGGATTTCTCGCACACGGTGAACGGGCAGCCCTGATCAGATATCTTTTCTCTCCAATCGGCGATCTGCCGACAGGGCAGCGTTGGCGAGAGCGCCGTGATCGTGCATTGGTCAGCGCGTTCCTGGGCGGTGGGGTAAAAACGGGCGAGGCAGCGGCGCTGACCGTTAGTAACTATTCATGGAATCAGCCATGGCTCACTGTTGAGGCTACAAACTCTGCATTAAGTCGAGAAACCCGGCTCGCACCCTTTGCGATCGCGTTACTCGACCATTGGATCAGCGAGCGCAAAACAGCGCGATTACTTGGCAACCTGCTGTTCCCCTCTACGCCGTCGGGGCGCCCGATGCACAAGGCCACCATGTTGCGCGCGATCGATGCCGTGATCGAAGCCGCCGGCATTGCCAATTCAAGGACGGCACGGGCCAGTCCGCAAACCTTGCGCAATACATTTGCGGCCGAGTTATTCGAAAGTGGCACAGCACCCGAGCGCGTCGGGCAATGGTTGGGTTTCCAGCCGCAAATCTCGGCACATCGGCTGCATCGAGCATGGCTAAACTGGATAGGTGAGGAAATACGGGAGCGGGATTTAGCCGAGGCGCGAGAAAGCGGTGACGAGGCAAACCGCAGATTCAAATAGCGTTCGGCTCCCGAAAAGTCTCACCTCTCGGCCTGTTCACTGGTATCGGCGATCTCGGGAGAGTGAAATCGGGCTACAGCGAGCAGCCTTGACGATGCAGTCCCGGACGATCGATCGCAATCCGGACAGGACAATTCGAACTCGTCACCGTGCTGCGCAAGTTCGGGCTCGCCGGTGACACACGTCGGACAGCTAACAGGCACTGCAACAAAACCATCGACGTCCGTTCCCAACGTCTGCATTTCCTGCTCGGAAAGCCGCCCCTCCTCGACCATCGTCCAGATGAGCCGGGCAACGTTTTCGCTCATCCCGCTTTGTCCGAGCAACGCGTCACGTTCTAAAGCCAGTGCGTCGATCTCATCCGATTGCTCGCGAATTCGCAGCTCCAGCCGATCCGCACGTGCCTTGGCGATGCTAAGTTGTTGAATAAAATCGAACTCCTTCTGGCTCGCCTGACGCACCCCTGCCTGGTAGGTTGCCGCCATGCCGCGCAGAGAATCAAGTTCCACGAGCATCGGCTTCACTCGCCGCTCGGCCTCGCTGATTGCGTCCTTGATCTGTTGCGCGTAATGCTCGGTGTTGTGTCGCAGTTCACCATTCAACGCATCCACGCGATCGCGCAGCGCGGCGTTAGCGGTTTGCTCTGTTTCGAGCCGCTGAGTCAGCGCGGCATGTTCCCGTTCCAACCGATGAATCGACGCCTGCGCACTGCTTTGTGCTTCCAGGTCGCGGCCTCGAAGCGATCCTAATTCGATCTCCAGCGCGGAATTGCGGGCTAACGCGGTATCGGCACGTGCCTCGCTGCGGCGAAATGCTTCGTCGATCGTCGCACAACGTATTTCTGCATCGCGAAGCCGGCTTAACGCAACGTCGATGTCATCTTTTGCAGCGTGGCGTTCATCTTCGAGCGAGCGAATCGCAAATTCCTGCGCCTCCTGGAAAAGCTGTCCGAGCAATTCGCCTGCTCGTTCCTGCAATCCTTCCGGAATCGCTCCACTTTCGATACGAACGCGCGACGCGGATCTGATCCGAGCCCAGAATGCATCGATATCCTTCGGGATATCGCTCGCGCTACCGGTTTGCGTGAGATCCCTGACAGTGGCCATTGACGGGCGAATGCCGAAATCGAAGAAAAGCCGCTTACAGGCGTGCTGCGATAGATCCTGTCGACGCGCACCGTCGGTTCGCATCGTCGCGAGTTCAGCCCTCAGTGCAAGACGTTCTGCGTCGTTCATACGAAGCTCCGAGTCAAATTCGTTCGTATAATAATACTTTACGTATCAAATGCTACATATTTAGGTTGGGCGGTCAGACTAGTGTTCGTACGTACTCTCTTTCTGCCTGATCGCGCTATATCACACATGCGCCGAAGTGGCATCCGTGAAACATGTCGAGGTTAGTCCTTCAAGCCGTTGATTACTAGCGTCTTTTTCAGACTTCACCATTTCTGCAGATGTTCCACGGAGTTTTTGTTTCACGGTTGTCTTTCCTCGATCTCTCAGCTGCTTGAGAGTATTAGAAGTAAACACCTTTGAAACCTAGTTAAAGACGTTAACGCCACGACAAAGCCTTACCAGATAAGGCTTTCCGGGCGGGTCGGTGAGTGTCTGCGGGATAGAAGGTGAGACAACACGGGGGCGATCGGTGTATAGGTTCGGGGACTAGCGTGAGGAGTCACGGGAGCAAACGTGAGCGAGTTCGGGAGACGGGTGTTTTGTGAAGGTGAGGAAATACAGGGGCTACCCCGGCTATCCGCCATATGTGGCAGCACAGCACATGTCGACTCGCCAATTTCTGCAGTGAGCGTTTGCAGGATAGCGAATTTGCGAAAATTCCAACGGAAAATAGGTAATTATTGCCAGTTGGTGAGGCTTTGCAGGGGCCAAACCCATTCCAGGGTGAGACTATGCGGGGTCGGACAGTCCAGAGGCCCTGGTTCGGGAGACGCGCAAACCGCAATGGTGAGGGAATACGGGAGAGCCGTACGGCGATATTTGGACCTGTCCACTTTAACGATCCTGCTGGTTTTAAGGGGTATTTCTACAAAACCGGACTGGAGGTGAGAGTTTTCGGGAGCGGTTTGAGAGCCGCCCAGGATCGCGCCGACCGCTTTGTCGAGCCGCAAAGGTGAGGCTTTCCGGGACGGTATGGTCTCGATCTTAAGGCTCAAAGATCCGGCCTGGCAGACACCATGTTCACCAATGTTATATTAAGTGCATGATTTAAAAAGATTTTGTGCGTATTGAATGCGTTCACACTGCGGCAAAGGTGAGGGTTTTCGGGAGTGATAGTCTGCTGCTCGCGGGTATCACATCATGGTGAAAAAGGGGCAAAGGTGAGCTTTTACAGGACCGTGTTTGGCCTAATTTGGGTGCTGGGAGGGCTTTGGCGGTGCGGAAATTCAGAAAAACTTCCGTTTGTGACTCTAAAGGTGAGTGTTTGCAGGGGCCGGTGAAGGGCATGTTCGATGTTGCCAATCGTGGGGAGGCCCAAAGGTGAGGTTATGCGGGACCTTGGATGCGAGATTAGAGAGCCTGTTTTGAGACCGCAACTTGGCTGAATAGGCCTCCCCGGTGGCTTGAGGTGAGCTTTTGCGGGAGTAATTACGCGATACCTGGCGTGTTATCGAGGGTTAAAGCTTTAATAACTCGACGAATACGGCGATTTCTCTGTCCTTTCGTGAATTTTCGCCTTCTGGAGAGATTTCGTAAAAACCACAGGGGCGCGTAAAAAAATTTCAGGTGAGAAGATACGGGATCAGGTTTGAGGCGGCTCGATTCGATTCCGCAGGCGCTCAATCCGTTTACCCGCATGGCACGGGGCAAAAATGAGATGGGGTGTGACGGTGAAGGTGAGGGTTTTCAGGAGCGCACCTCAGTGAGTTTTACGTGCGACATCCCCTTCACCGCTATAGGGTGAGTGTGCACCTGTAGACGAGCATCACCGTCATGAGTATGCTTTCCAAAATTCTCCTGACTCCAGCATGGCAACCAAACGCGCGAAGAAGACCGATATAGTGAGTCCGAGTTCGGCTGAGCTGCGAAAAGCCGTCGAAGCCATCGCTATCCAGCCTAAAAGCGGCAAGATCACGCTTTTGACTCGCAAGTTATTCAATGTGCTGCTGGCTGTCGCTCAGCAGGCGGATGAATCCGGGGACACTTATCGCGCGCTTCTATCGGACATTGTCGCGAACGCGGCGTTTGATTCCAACGATACCGCCCTGGTGAAAGAGCATTTGCGCCGCATGGTGTCGGTGCAGGTGGAGTGGAGCACAGGCACGTCGAGCCTGAAACCCGGGCGTAAGTGGGGCATTTCGACGTTGATCGCAGACGCCGAAATTCTTGAAGACCCTGCCACGCGTCGGGTGTGGGTCGAGTTTTCCTTCGCCCCGAAGATCAAGAAAAAGCTGCTTGACCCGGTGCAATACGCGCGCTTGAGTCTGCAGTTTCAAAGTCAGCTCCGCAGCAGCGCTGGGCTCGCACTGTACGAAATCTGCGTCCGCTATCTGACGAATCCCAGTCATCTCACTATGCGCGAGACGTGGGAATGGTGGCGGCCGATTCTCTCAGGAACGCCTGATACCGAAGCAGGCGACGAAGCCAAGCGCGAGTACAAATATTTTAAGCGCGACTATCTTCGCCCCGCGATTGCGGAAGTCAATGCTGTTACCAACATCTTTGTGGAATTGATCGAGCACAGGGAAGGCCGGCGGGTAGCTGAAATTCAGTTTCGCGTGACTGAGCGCAAGCAGCCCATGCTTGCACTCGACGAACATCCGAACGTGTTCGACAGCACCTTGGTCGATCGCATGGTGAAAATCGGGATCCCGCTGAAAGATGCGCAAACGCTTTACGCGGACAGCGAGGAAAACCGAATTCGTTCAGCGTTGCAAATGACCGAGCAGAGAATGCGGAGCACGTCACTACCTCCGGTGCGAAGTGCGGCCGCGCTTTTCAAGGATGCTTTGAAGAAGGGTTATGCGCCCCAGGTCGAAGCGTTGCCAGCAGTAGCGGCGCCAGCGAAAACCAATGGAGCGCCAGCAGACGACCTGAAGGCGCGTTTGCTGAGCGAATATTCCGTGTTTCGCCGCAAGGAAGCGCGCTCGTTATACGAGGAACAAGGTGAGTCTGAACGGGAGCTCGCTCGTCAAACTTTTGAGGAAGATGTGTTGCCGGAGCTCGGTACCCACATGCGTGACGATTGGCGCAAGCGGGGTCTCGATTCAAAAATGGGGGAAACCTCGTTTTTCGACTGGCTTGCGCGTAAGACGTGGGGAGAGCCGACCGACGGCGACCTGCTGGCATTTACGTTGAATCAGAGCCGCACCACGTAAGAACCGGGTAAGAACACGTTAGAGGGGCGGTAGCGGAAGTCGTGCTCATGCCACCTTCGTCCCTCTATTCGTTTTCTCGTGGGTCGTTACCGCGGGTGCCTCATTGTTTTACGGTATCCGTCTGCAGCATCTTCTCTATCTGTTGAAGAATTTCGTCGCGTTTGTCTTTCGACAAACCACGTAAGCGCAGCTCAAGCCTGTCGTCTCCATACGTCTTGAGATCGCCCACCGCAAGCCCCTCCAGCTTGATTTCCAGCCGCTGCGCATAGCGTTGACGGCCTGCGGGTTTCGGGGTTTCTTGTGCACTCGCACGACCTTTCACAATGTCGGCGACTTGCCGGGTGCTCAGATCATCCGATGCAATTTTGTTGATCAACCGCAGCGTGGCATCTGCGCCGCGCGCCGTATGAAAGCGTGAGACCTGATAAGCCATGTTCGAACCAAATCGATCCGGCCGGGCGACCATTTCATGCATCACGTTCTCAGGTAGCTTGGCAATAGCTAACGCGACGGCGATCGTGGATTCGTCGAGGCCCAGATGGTCGGCGAGTTCCCGCTGGCTCTGGAAATGCTTTTCATCGAGGAAACGCTTCCAGACGATGGCGTTATCGAAGACGGTTTGCGAGTCTCGCTGTACGTTCAGGTCATAACCCAGCTTGTAGCTTTCGATGCCAATGGGAAGGTCGATGACAATCGCCTTCACGGTTTCTTTGTTGGCTTCCTTCAACGCCCGCACTCGCCGGCCGCCGTCACTCACAAAGAAAGTACCGGGGCTGTCGTGATCGGGGATCACATGAATGGCTTGCTGCTGGCCCTGCTTCGCCAGATTGACGGCCAATTCTGCGATAGACGCCTTCAGATAGAAATGCCTGGGGTTGAAGGGGCTCGGCTTGATAGCTTTTAGCGGCAACTCAATGACCCGGCCGTGTACGTATCTGTTCTTCCGGCGCCACGCCTTGAAGTTTTCCGACTCCTGCGCTGTTGGGTCGTCGTGAAACTCATCTTCGGCGTAGCCGCTGGAGCGTCCAGTGACCTGCTTATCATTACCTGCCTCTTGATTGACGATTTCGTCGATGGCATTGATGCGATCAAGGGCCGTGCGCTTTTCACTGCTGGTCGTATCCGGGCGGGCTTTGAAGCCTTTTGCGAACTGGGTAGGTTTCATTCAGGATCCTTTATGCGCATAAAGTCAGGGAAGCATGGCGAGAACTTCGTCTGCGCACGCACGTATCTCAATGGCGGCCAGTCGCGCCCCCCGGTCGCTCATCTGAAGCACAGTCTGGCCGAGCGCCATTGCCTGCTTGTAGCACTCGCGAGTTGGTATCTGCGTTTTCAGCAAGGGGAAACCTAACTCTTCCAGCGCACGCTTGAGCTCGCGCGTCAGCATGCGTTTTTCCTCGGTTTTGTTAAGGAGAAACACTGCGCGCAGATCTTCATTCATGACCTGTGCTTGCTGAATGAGTTTGACGAGGCCCACGCTGGACCAGTAGTCGGCGGGTGAGGACGATGTCGGGACAATGGCAACCGTCGCAGCGAGAAGAACGACGCCCGATACCTTTTCCGTAATCGAAGGCGGGCAATCGACGACGATGATGTCGTAGTCGTTGACGAATTTCTTGATCTCTCGATGAATCTGGGCACCTGCTTCGGACAGGTTGACGATAGGGAACGGGATGCCGCTCGCCTCGTCGGACGCAGCGCTGGCCCAGTGGACCAGGGTATTTTGCCCATCGGCGTCAACGACGAGCACCCGCTTTCCCTTCTCGTGAAACGCCGCGCCTAGATGCATTGCTATCGTGCTTTTCCCTACTCCGCCCTTCTGCTGCGTGATCGCAATGATTTCAGCTGCCACGTTTTGCTCCCAAATTTAGCTTTTCGAATTTTACATTGAAAACTCAATTTTTCTAGCGATAACTCATCTCGTTGGCCGTCTGGT
>NZ_JAQGMM010000402.1 GCF_028292365.1 Caballeronia sp. | reverse complement strand
CCTCGATAACGATGCGCCGATTCTCTTCCGCCTGTGCACGACTGACTCTCATGAGACTTCCCATTGATTCGATCGGCTTTATTATATGGTGATCACAATCTATCTGCAATGAGGCAGTTTCCCCCCTGCACTTGGCCTGATCCACCCACTGCGCACGATGACGAAAACACGGGCATCAGGACTCGTCACCGCTCCTCAAATGAATATTTCTCACATACACGTGAAACTTAATCGTTTTTCAAGGCAAATCGATCGGCCTACGATAGAAGCTCCTAAGGCGATTTTGCGTCCGTTGAGGCGCAGCGGGAGGCTCCATGAGTTACGTCCTATTCGAGATTCCATCGGTTATCTGTATTCTCTTGTTCGTCGGTTTTGTCGTTTTCAGGGCATTCACGTCACCGCTTCCGGGAGAGGAAGAGCGGTTCGACCTGTTTATGAAACGACACGATATGGGCCGGTCGCGAGACACGCTTCGTCACGAGGCCCATGAGTTTGGCAACAAAACCCCTCGGCCGTGACGGCTCTGTGGCCGCACAACTTGATTGAAGAGCAATGCACGGTCCGCGGGCCGCCCTGCTATCCTCCACAGGAGCCGGGCGCGCCATCGGGCCCCGGCTTGTCCCCCGCCTCGTCCAATCTCTTTAGTGGCGTCTGTGGCGGCGGTACCTCTCCATTGAACTGGGCGTGCAACGCCGGGCCATGCAACTTATCGATATTGGCGTTAACTTTCACTCGAAGCAGTTGCGTGACCTGACCGACAGTCTCATTGAACGAGCGAAAGCAGCGGACGTGAGCGCAATCCTGGCGACGGGTACGTCGATACAATCGAGTCACGAAGCATTGGCGCTCGCCCACAGATACCCTGGATATCTTTCTTCCACCGCAGGTGTGCATCCGCATTCTGCAGACGCCTGGTCCGCTGAGATGCTGGACGCGCTGGGGATGCTGTGGCAGGACGACGTTTGTGTGGCTGTCGGCGAATGTGGGCTCGATTACAACCGCAATTTTTCGACCCCGGCGAATCAACGTTTAGCCTTTGCCGCTCAATTGTCCGCCGCTGTGAAGGTCAAAAAGCCTCTGTTCCTTCATTGCCGTGATGCGTTTGCAGACTTTCATGCAATGGTGAAAGAAGCGGTTCAGGCCGGCGCCCATGGAGTGGTTCACTGCTTCACCGAGTCAGCCGACGAAGCCCGGGCATTGGTCGACATTGGGCTGGATATCGGCATCACGGGTTGGGTGACAGACGAGAAGCGTGGTGGCGCCCTACGCTCCGCCATTCCGGAGCTGCCGCTCGACAGACTGCATCTCGAGACAGACGCTCCGTACCTCGGCCCCAAGAATGCAAATAAGCGCCGGCCGTATAACGAGCCCGCGAACCTGATATGGGTGGCTCGTGCTGTCGCACAATTGAAAGGCATCAGCGAAGAGGACGTAGCGCAAGCTTGCTCCGGAAACAGCCAGCGTCTGTTTGGCTTGTCGTTGTCTTCACGTCCATCGAATTGAACGTACCCGATATATGTGAGTAGACTATGTCAGGACCGGTATGAAAGCTGATTTGGCAACCAACGGCCACCGAAAGGTGGCCGTTGGTTTTGTCGCTCTTTTCTTCTCTCTCAAGTGATCCGTGATTTCCCTTCAGTGACTACGCAGGCGAACTTCACGAGACGTTGAAAACGAATATCGCTAATGAATATAACGGGGACACTCAATGGATCAGACTGGACAAGAAAAAATGACGTCAGGCAGCCAAGGCCGCTGGTATGCCGACCTGACGCCTACGCACTGGCGCGTTCTCAGGGCCAGCTTCCTGGGCTGGATCTTTGACGGCTACGAAGCACTGGTGCTGGTCGTCGTCATTGCGCCAATGCTGCATTCGGTTCTCTCTCCTGCGCAAGCCGCATCCACACCGGTTTATGCGGGGCTAGTGATCGGCATCACGCTGCTTGGCTGGGGCGTGGGGGGACTCGTCGGCGGCATTCTTGCGGACTATGTCGGACGCAAGCGCATGATGCTTTGGTCGGTATTTCTTTACGCGCTGTTTTCAGGATTCACTGCGTTTTCCCAGACCTTCTGGATGCTGTGCGCCCTGCGCTTTCTAACCGGACTGGCTATGGGCAGCGAATGGAGTACGGGTATCGCGCTGCTCTCCGAGACGTGGCCTGAGCGGGCACGCGCCAAGGGCGCGGGCTTCCTGCAATCCGGCTTCGGCTGGGGCACGCTGATAGCGGCGGTCGTCTGGTATGCGCTTTCATCGGTCCATCCGCTTGGGGAGCAAACCTGGAGACTGATGTTTGTGCTCGGCGCGCTACCCGCATTGTTTGTTCTATACATCCGGCGCGGCGTGAACGAGTCGGAACAATGGCAGCGCGCGGTGCGTGAAAAGCGCTGGAATGCAACCAGCGGGCTACCCTCCACAGGATCTGATGCCGCATCCACCATTTCCAACCAGCGGCCTTTCACGCTTGCACAATTGTTCAACGAGCAGGAAGCCAGGAAACGCACGCTGCTTCTGCTCCTGCTGTCGATTGTGACAACCGTCGGCTGGTGGGCCATATCAAGCTGGCTGCCAACATTTACTGTATCGATCGCAAAGGCAGAGGGCTTGACGGACGCGCTGTCGTGGGGATCCAGGGTGTCGATCATCTACACGGTGGGTGCGATCGTCGCTTACCTGTTGGCCGGCTTCATTGTGGATGCCATCGGCCGACGTGCGTATATATCGCTGACGTTCGTTGGCTCGCTCGTTACTACATTCATCACCTACAGGCTAACGACCAGCGTGGAAGCCATGATGGTGATTGCGCCGATCAACGGGTTCTTCACGCTCGGCTGTGCCTATGCGTGGATGGCGATATACCCGTGCGAGCTTTTCGCCGTGACGGTGCGCTCAACTGCGATCAGCTTCGTGTTTAACGCTGCGCGGCTCATTGCCTGGGTTTTCCCGATCATCGCGGGGAGCATGATCAAATCGTTTGGCGGGGTTTCGCAGGCGGCAATGGCGCTCGGTTCCGTCTATGTGCTGGGAATCATACTGCCCTGGTTCCTGCCTGAGACGCGCGGACGAGGAATGCCAGACTGAGCAACTGAGTAACGACTGGGCGCAGGCGTCTGGGACGAGCTCACGGAGCGTGCTTATGGATCACCGGGCCGCCATCCAGCAGCCGAGATCCATGAGCTCGCGAACGCCTAATACATTGCGTAGATGAAGTTCGACACCTTTTGCGTTTGCACGTCGGTCGCACGGAGTTCCTTCGCGAGCTTGCGGAAATCCGGCTCCAGCGCTGCAAGCGGTTCAAGTCCAAGGCGATGCCAGATATCCACCAGGGAGGTGATCATATCCGCCTGGATGATGATGGGTTCAGGCTCGAACACGTCGTCGAAGTAGGACTCGCAACTCGGGTCCACCTTCGTCGGAATGAATGGCGAAACCACTGCCTGAAGCGGCGCAAGCTTCGAAGCGAAGAATTGATTCAGGTCGGCATCAGTCAAGTTCATACTCCAGTTTCCAGGAATCGTCGGTTTCAGTCACCATCTGTTCAGCACGATGCAATACATAGTCACCCAGGACAAGCGCGTCAATTTCCGTTCTCAGGAAACATCGGTACGCGTCCTCCGGCGTGCACACAATCGGCTCGCCACGAACGTTGAATGAGGTGTTCACGAGGAGCGGACATCCGGTCAACGATTCGAACGCTTTCAACACAGAGAACATGCGCGGATTGACGTGCTCTGTCACTGTCTGAATACGGGCGCTGTAATCGACGTGCGTAATGGCAGGCACATCGCTTCGTACCGCATTGACGATCTGCAGCATGTCGTCGGGGTCCGAGGCAGCATCCGGCGTCAAACGGTGAGTCTCCCTGACTGGCGCTACCAGCAACATGTAGGGGCTGTCCGAATCAAGGTCGAAATACTCCGACGCGCGCTCTCGTAAAACGATCGGCGCAAAAGGCCTGAACGATTCACGAAACTTGATTTTCAGATTCATGCGCGATTGCGTGGAAGCGCCTCGCGGATCGCCGAGTATGGAGCGGCCGCCAAGCGACCGGGGACCGAACTCCATGCGCCCCGAAAACATCCCGACAATCTTTTCCTGTGCGAGCAATGCCCCAATCTCTGCCGCGCCGCCGTCTGCGCTGTCGAGTGGGTGATACACGGCACCCGAGCGCTGCAGGAACGCAAGGATTTCGTCGCTCTTGTATTCAGGCCCGATGAAACTGCCGGTCTGGGCGTCCGAGTCCGCCGACACAGCCGGCCTCTGGCCACCTAACATCTCGAAGTCTGCGAGATACGCCGCGCCAATGGCACCGCCGGCGTCGCCCGCTGCGGGCTGTATCCATATATCGTCGAAAATGCCTGCGCGCAGGATCTTGCCGTTGGCTACGCAATTCAGCGCAACCCCACCCGCGAGGCACAATTTCGAAGCGCCGGTAAGCGCACGCAAGGACCTGCAGATCTTGAGCATGACTTCCTCTGTCACGCTCTGGATCGATGCCGCCAGATCCATTTCGCGCCGGCTGATTCTGGACTCGGGCTGGCGAGGCCCCGCACCGAAGAGTTCGTGAAAGCGATCGTTCGTCAGGGTCAAGCCCTGGTGATAATCAAAGAAATCGAGGTTCAGCCTGAACGAGCCATCAGGTTTGATATCGATCAGGTTGTCCTTGATCTTATCGGCGTAAATCGGCTGGCCATAGGGTGCAAGTCCCATCAACTTGTACTCACCGCTGTTCACCTTGAACCCGCAGTAGTAAGTAAAGGCGCTGTAGAGCAGCCCTAAGGAATGCGGGTAGCGGATTTCCTTGAGGATATCAAGCTTGCTGCCTTTGCCCAGTCCCAAGCTCGTGGTGGCCCATTCTCCAACGCCATCGACACAAAGCACCGCGGCCTCTTCAAAAGGCGACGGGAAAAAAGCCGACGCGGCGTGTGAATAGTGGTGACGCGCAAAGTAAATTGGCACGTCGCAATTGAGCATTTCCTTAACCTGCTCCTTGAAATAAGGCTTCACGCCGAAAAACGATTTGATGGCCCTCGTGAAGAATTTCTCCGACTCGGGTGCAAACGCTACTGAGGACCGGATGATCCGGTCGGCGGTCAATGCAGGATCGTCGTAAAAAGCGATTGCGGCCAGGTCGCTGCCATCGATCTCCGCTTCTTCGAGGCAATAGTTGATCGCCCCGCGCGGGAAAGCCGGATCGTGCTTGCGCCGCGTAAACCGCTCTTCCTGCGCTGCGGCAATGATCTTTCCATCTTTCAGGATCGCCGCGGCTGAGTCGTGATAAAACGCGGAAATACCCAATACATATCGTGACATTATTTTTCTCGGAGCAACGGTGCGAGCGCTTTGGCTATCGATTCACCGATCGTTTTATGTGCCAATGGCGTCAAGTGAACGTCCGATTGAAATCGGAACGATCTCCGGACTTCGGGGGTGTAGGGCCAGAGGTCGTCTATCACGTGATGGACAGGTGCGCCGGTCGCCTTCGCAAACTCATCGAAGCGCTTGCGGACGTCCGAGTAACTAGCGGTCTTTTCCACGTACTGGTAGACGGGGATCACCGCAACCATGACCGGCACGTGCAACTTGTTCAACTCGGCTACCCACTTGGCGAGAATGGCTTGCATAAGCCGCCAGCCATAACTATCCGGCGAGTCGTAATCAGGAAGCGGCTGGAATCGCGTGAGCTTCTGGACCTTGTCCTTGAAGCCGGGACCCAACTTGTTCACCATTTTTCGGGCGGTCGCCAGGACGTCCATACCACCATGGTCGGGCACATGTTCAGATCCCTTCTTCTGCGGCACTGGGACTGGCACCCCCTTCAGGCTCAAGTCGCCGGACGAAGATAACTCGAACCAGGGTTTGGATACGTATAGCGATTCTCCCGAGCGGTCCGTCCATTCCCGGGCTTTTGCGACGTTTCGCTCGATGTTCTCCACGAGGACACTGATCACCACGGCGTCATATTCGATCTCTTCAGCGTACTTCTGGAAGATCAGATATTGCTGGTCAGTACCGCTGCCGCTCAGTCCAAAGTTCAGGACTTCTGTATCTTCGCGCGTTTGCTCGACAACGTCTGAAAACCGTTTCCCGTTGCTTACGCCGTCCCCTGCCGTGTAGGAGTCACCGAAAACAAGGACCCGGCGTGCCTTGGTTTTTTTAGCGGTTACTTCGTTATCGCAACGGAAGCCTGCTTTATTGGTCTTGACGAGATAACCCCCACCCTCGTGCGGGATTCTCACTTTTAAACCCGGTGCGAATTTGTAGCCGAGGATATCGTCGTGCTGCATCAGTTGCCGATGCAACGGCGGAATATCTGCGCGCGCATTCATTGCTTGTCTCCGTCTTGTATTAAGCGTGATTTTGTCGAACCCAAAAACTTGTCATCCAACTGCAGCAGGGGTTTGAGCATCGCGCCAATCTTGTGCATAAGATTGTGTAGCGTGCGACTAGCCGTCGATGTGCGGAGCCCCACATTCTTGAGCAGGAGCTCTTTGACACGTCTTGTCCAGTGAATCAGACATGAGCGACTTCCCCGACGAACACACCGTTGACCACTACGGGTAACCCATCAATCAACACGTGGCGTGGTCTTCCACTAACCAGCAGTCTGATGAAGTGAAGACTGTCGCGACCACTGCAGAAATCGGATGTTCGATCGAAGAGGCAAAGATCTGCTTTCATATTCGCCGCTATGGCGCCGATGTCGTTGAGTCCAAGTGCCAATGCCGCGGAGTGCGTGAGCGCGTCGACAAGTGTGTTGCAGGTTTGCGTATCTCTCTCGGATCCGACCGTCGGTGTTGTCGACGACATGAGCATGGCTGCATGCCGATTCAGATCCGCGACTGCTTCGTGGCCAAGGGAAAGGCCTATCGCGCGATTGCTGAACG
>NZ_JAQGMM010000393.1 GCF_028292365.1 Caballeronia sp. | reverse complement strand
AGGACCAGGATGCTGAGGGCATCGACGCGGCGGGTTCTCGCGAATTCCACGAGACTCCAGACAACAGGTGGCACCGCCGACGCGTACAGCGCGCCGAGTTCGCCCCAATGCGGCAACGCGAGCCGATACGCAAGCCACGGCAGCACGAGATTGGCCGCGAGTTCAACGACAAGACCTGCTCGAATCTTCATGAGGAACCAGTGCTGGAGATGGGAAGGGAGCCGACGACTGAAACCACCGCGCGAGCGGCCCTCATTGCGTGAACACTGACACGACGATCGCAAGCCACAGCGCACCTACGCCACCCAAAAACGCATGACGCGCGATACGCAAGCGGGATTCATCGTCGGAGCGTTTTGTTGGCGACGTGGCCAGCCAGGGCACCAGGCCCAGGCACGCGAATCCGGTGAGCGCCAGCAGGGCGACGGAGACATCGCCGGAACGCCAATGCGAGCCCTCGTGAATACCCCAGTAACCGAGGAACACGATGCCGATGGAAAACACCGTCGACGCGGCCGAACTGAGCGCCTGAACGGATCCTGCTGGAAACTGCATGACATGCCTCCCGACGCGCGAAAGTACGATAGATGTCGCCATCATAGGGGAATCGCATTGGGGAACAGGGCACGCGGCGCCACTCTAAACTTACCCCCTACCCCTCTTGCGAGCCTTGAACGTCGCGACGCGGCGCCTCGGACTCAACGTTTGCCGTGACTTTCTCCCGTTTCATGGACTTCACCCGGCTTTGAATCAACCGCTGCCCCGATACGACGATATAAAACGCAAGCGGTGTGAACACCAGCCCCAGTACGGTCGCCGTAATGGCACCGCCGAATACGCCCGTTCCGATCGATCGCCGGCTTTCCGCCCCGGCGCCCGTGGACACCAGCAAAGGCACGACGCCGAGCAAAAACGCCGCCGATGTCATCACGATCGGCCGGAAGCGCGCACTCGCCGCGGTGACAATGGCGTCCGTCAATGACGCGCCATCGGCGTAAAGCGTGCGCGCGAACTGCACGATCAGGATCGCGTTTTTCGCCGATAACCCAATCACCGTGATCATCCCGACCTTGAAATAGACATCGTTCGGCATGCCGCGCAGAAGCATCGCGATCACTGCGCCAATCACGCCCAGCGGCACGATCGTCAGCACCGCGAGCGGGATGGTCCAGCTCTCGTAAAGCGCCGCGAGCGCCATGAACACGGCCAGCAGCGACAAGCCAATCAAGATGGGCGTCAGGCTGGCGGCACGCGTTTCTTCAAGCGCCGTGTCGGTCCAGTCATAACCCACGCCCACCGGCAGTGCTTGCGCGAGCCGTTCCATTTCGGCCATTGCCGCGCCGGAACTTATGCCGTTGGCGGGCCGGCCGCTGACATCGAGTGACGGCGAACCGTTGTAGCGCGTGAGGACGGACGGCCCGGTCGTCCAGTGCAGCGATGCCACGGAGGACAACGGCACCATCTGCCCCGCGGCGTTACGCACCGAGAGGTTCATCAGACTCTCTTCGGTCATGCGCGACGGCGCGTCGGCAGCGACCATCACGCGACGCATGCGGCCGCCCGAAGGGAAGTCGTCGATATAAGACGAGCCAAACGTGTTCCCCAGCGCGTCGCCGATCTTGTCGAACGAAACGCCCAGCGCATAAGCCTTCGCGCGGTCGACGTCCAGCACGATGCGCGGCGCGTCCGGCAACGCTTCCGAATGCACATCGGCGAAAGCGGAATTGTGGCGGGCCTGCTCGAAGAGTTGTTCGCGCGCGGCGGTCAGCGCGGCAATGCCAATGCCACCGCGATCTTCCAGCCGCATCACAAACCCTTCCGAATGGCCCATGCCCGGGACCGACGGCGGCATCTGGGCAGCCACGGTGCCGTCCATGATCTTCGAGAGCGAGCGATTCAGCGTGTCGCGCAGCGTGGCCGCGTCGGTATCGCGCGCCGACCAGTCCTTCAAATCGACAAAACACATGGCCACGTTCTGGCCGCTGCCCTGGAAACTCCAGCCGACCACGCTCGTCACGTTGGCCACCGCCGGCTCGCGTTTCAGGATCGCTTCCGCTTGCTCGACGACCGCGAGCGTGCGTGCCTGCGTGGCGCCCGCCGGCAACTGCACCATTACCTGAAGCTGCGACTGGTCTTCCTGAGGCAAGAAGCCGCCCGGCATATGCAGATAAAGCAACGCGCAGGCGCCCGCCAGCACGAGATACACCGCGAGCATGGGACCCGCACGGCGCAGCACGCGCGCAACAAGCCCGCGATATTTTCGCGAGGTCCAGTCGAAGGCTGCCGTGAAGCCGAACGAACGGCCGCTGGCCTCGTGCGAACTGTGCGAACCGTGTGAATCTTGCGATCCATGCGACCCGTGAGCTCCATGCCGCAAGGCACTCCGCGGCGGTGCTTTCAGCAAGTTCGCGCACAACGCCGGCGTCAGCGAAAGGGCCGTGAACGCGGACACGAGAATCGACGCGATCATCGCGACCGTGAACTGCCGGTAAATACCGCCGACGCTGCCGGGGAAGAACGCCATTGGCACGAACACGGCGGTCAGCACCGCGGTAATGCCGACGATCGCGCTACCCATCTGCTGCATCGCCCGGCGCGTGGCCGCGCGTGGCGCGAGACCCTCTTCCCGCATCACGCGATCGACGTTCTCGACCACGACAATGGCATCGTCGACCAGGATGCCGATCGCCAGCACCATCGCGAACATGGTGAATACGTTGATCGACATGCCGAGCACATAAAGCGCAAGCAGCGCGCCGGTCAACGCAACCGGAATGACCACCGTGGGCACCAGCGCATAACGCAAGTCGCGCAGGAATAGCCACATGACCAGGAACACGAGCAGTACGGCTTCGAACAGCGTCAGCGCCACTTCGTGCAGCGCGACGTGGACGAACTTGGAGTTGTCGAACGGAATTTCCACCGCCGTGCCCGGTGGCAGGCTACGCGACAGTTCGGCCAGCTTCGCGCGGATCGCGGCGGAGGTTTCCATCGCGTTGCCTTGAGGCGAAAGCCGGATACCGATCGTTGTCGCCGACTTGCCGTTCAGCCGCGAAAACGACGCGTAGCTGTCGCGGCCCAGTTCGACCCGTGCGACATCCTTTAGCCGAACGGCCGATCCATCCGTACGCGCTTTCAGCACGATCTCGCCAAATTCGCCCGGCGAAATCAGTTGCCCCCTGACCGTCACCGACGCCGTCAATTGCTGACCGGTGACGAAGGGCACGTCGCCGAGCGTGCCGGCCGTGACCGTTGCGTTTTGAGCCGCGATGGCTTGGGTGACGTCGGCAGCGGCCAAGTTGTATTCGCGCAGTTTCATTGGATCAATCCAGACCCGCAACGCCTCTCCGGCGTCCCACAATTCGGCCGAGCCAACGCCCGGTGCGCGCTTCAGGTCGCGCAGCATATAACGGTTGACGTAGTCGCTCAGTTCCACGGAATCGCGGTGGCCGTCGGTGGACGTGAGTGCGACCAGCATCAGGAACGTGCCGGTCGACTTGAAGACGCTGATGCCTTGCTGCACGACCTGCTGCGGCAGGCGTGACTCGATCTGCTTCATCCGGTTCTGGACATCGACCATGGCGATGTCCGGGTTGGTACCCGCCGAAAACGTGGCCGCAATTTCGAGTTCGCCCAGGCTGTCGCTGGTGGTTTCGTAGTATTGCAAGCCCTCGGCGCCGTCCAGGCTTTCTTCGATCACGCTCGCCACGGTGTTGTCCACGCTTTCCGGCGCCGCGCCCGGATACATCGCATCAATCACAATGCGCGGCGGTGTCAGTCGCGGATATTGCGCGACGGGCAGAAAGGGCGTGACCAGGGCGCCCGCCACGAAAATGGCCAGGGCGACAATCCACGCAAAAACCGGACGATCGATGAAAAAAGACGGCACGCGGGTCCTGACGATTCAATGAGGTTGATTGAAGGCTACCGGGATTTGACGATCTTCATCGGAAGTCGTCGCGTCCGCAATCCGCGCGATTCTCACGATTCCCGCGGCGACCGTCAGTGACAACTTGGCCAGCATCGCGCCAATCTAGCGTGGCGAAACGTTGCGTCAAGTTCGTTGGTGAAGACAAGCGAGCCTTGAAACCTGGCGACGGTTGGGTTTTTTGTTGGCGTTCGTCCAGGGGTCAGCGAAGTGATATTAAAAACTTAAAATAATTGTGTCCAGCATTATTAAGCGGCGGCCTTTTTAGCTGAAGATTTCATTGCCGAATCATCGCCGAATAAGGTGATTTCGATCATTATTTCGATCTTGAAAGGCGATGAGATTATGTTTTTGCGGCATGGACTATTATTAGATGTGATATTCACCAGCGCCCATTGCGGGACGATTGGGTGCAAAACGAGTCAACCTGGATACTTGATCGTCGACAGGTCGTTCGGCGGCCTGTCGAACCTTGCTCTGTCATCGGCAGGATGGGTTACTCGACGCGGCTTGTTCGAGCGTCGAGATGACAGCATCTATATAGTTTATGCGCTTGCGTTGCGCCGGCATGAGGCTCATTGACAAAAAAGAATCAACACGATTGCGCCAATATGATAAAGACAGCCCGTGACTTGGATGCAACCTGGTGATTATCTGTTCCAGATGCGCAAGATCAGTTTTCTATGAGTAGGTGATTCATCGTGTTCCCCGGTGGCGCCGTCTTTTTTGCGGTCGCTGGTTATTGCCATCCGATCCAGCGCATTTATATGCGCTGTAAAAGCCGGTATGGTTTGGTGCTCCATTAAAACCCGGCCCGGCAAGTTGACGAGCCGCTTCGCCGTTGACTGGTCAATGCCCGGCTTATGGGGCTTTGAGCATGAACCCTGCCACGTTCCGCCGCGCTCGGGGAAACACCAGCGGCTTTTTCATTGACAAGGTTTGGCGGGGTGCCGGACGAGGCCGGAAACAATGAGCAGCGGTCATGCGCAGCCCGTCGTTACGATCGCCGTTACGACATTCCGCCGCGCGACGTAACGTTTGTTTCTGGAGTGAACGAGAGATGAATTTATGAAAACGATAAACCGACCGAGTGTGCTAATCAGCCGTTAATGCAAGGTGTAATCATTGCAGATTTAAAATATTGCCGTATTGTTTCGATAAAACCTACCGATAATTTCTCAATCACCATCGTCGTGAATCATCATTCGTACCGAATCGAGATCTCGATGTTTTGTAATGTTCAATAAATACCGCTACGGAAAGCAAGCAGGCTGACTAACCAATAATCTTCTCTCCACAATGCCTGATAAGGATTAATATCGTTGAAATAAGTAGACGGCGTTAACGTCGTTATTACCTGTTTCTATCTCGCGAGGCGGAAGGACACCCGGCGCGGATGGCCCAGGAAGCAGGCTTGCAAATCGCTTTTGCCCGGCCGGTTTGCAAGTGCTCGAAAGGAGCCTCCAATGACCATTAGAAAGCCGCCCGTTGTCCGGACAATTTCGTCCGCCGAATCCTCATCCTTGTTCAATCCTCATTCAGTCGACTTCCCGATTGTCGGTATCGGCGCGTCCGCGGGTGGGATTCAGGCGCTGATGCGTTTGCTCCAGGGTATGCCGGCGGACGGCGGCATGGCGTTCGTCGCCGTGCTGCATATATCGCCGAATCATGCGAGCCATGTCGACGAAGTGCTGCAACGCTCGATCTCCATGCCGGTCGTGCAGGTTTTCGGCACCACCCCAATTGAAAAGAACACGGTCTACCTGATATCACCGTCGAACGATTTATCGCTCGCGGACGGCTGTCTTCATGTCGTCCCGAGCGATCCGTCGCGACGACGGCCGGTCGCGATCGACCTGTTCTTCCGGAGCCTGGCGGACGCGCACCAGGCACGCTCGATCAGCATCATCCTCTCGGGGATGGGCAGCGACGGCTCGATGGGGATTGCGCGGATCAAGGAGCGGAACGGCATAAACATCGTGCAGGACCCGACTGACGCGGAATTCGACGAGATGCCGCGTAATGCGCTGGCAACCGGGTTCGTCGATATCGTGCTGTCTGTCGAGCGGATGCCCGCCCGCCTGATCGAGCTGCGCGACAACGCCCGCGCGATGAAAATGCTGTATGCCGTCGACGAGCTTCCGTCAAATGATCCCGATATTGAACACCGTATCGAGCCAGTGGTTTCGACCATCGACGCCGATGCTGACGTGCTCCACGCATTGCTGACCATCCTGCGTATCCGCACGGGCCACGATTTCCGGCACTACAAACGTGGCACCGTCATGCGGCGCATCGAACGGCGGCTGCAGGTAAATGGTGTAGCTGATCTGGCCGGGTACAAGCGATTTATCGAAACGCATCCTGAGGAGACCACTGCGCTTCTGAAGGACATGCTGATCGGTGTGACGAATTTTTTCCGCGACCGCAAATCGTTCGATGCCTTCGAGCAGCGGGTTGTAGCGAACCTGTTCACAAGACGCTCGCCCGACGAGCCGGTGCGCGCATGGTCGGCGGGGTGCTCGACGGGAGCGGAGCCGTACTCGCTCGCGATGCTGCTGATCGAGCATGGGCCGGCCCAGGGCAAATTTCCGTTGATCCAGGTTTTCGCGACCGATGTCGACGCGAGTGCAATCGATACGGCCCGCGCGGGCGTGTACGCAGGATCGATCGTGGCGGACGTATCGCCTGAGCGGCTGCGGCGGTTTTTCGTGAAGCCGGGTGGCCGTTTCCAGGTGAACAAGGAACTGCGCCAGAAGGTGGTGTTCGCTGTCCACAACATCCTGAGCGACCCGCCATTTTCGGGGATGGACCTGATCTCGTGCCGCAACCTGCTCATCTATCTCGACAGGACAGTGCAGCGCCAAGTGCTGGAGACGTTTCACTTTGCGCTGCGGCCGGGCGGGTTCTTGTTTCTCGGCGCGGCGGAATCCACCGACATTGCAAGTGACCTGTTCGAGCAAGTGGACAAGCGCAACCGCATTTACCGGTCAAAGCGCATGGGCACGCGCGCCATGCCGCCGCTGCCGCTCATCCGCCCCGCCGCGATCTTCGATATCCCCACGCGGCCGGGTCTCGGGCGCGAGACGTCCGCTTCACTCGCGACGCTGCGCCAGCGCGTATTCGAGCGTTACGCGCCGCCAAACGTCACTGTGGACCGCGATGGCGCGATCCTGCATATGTCCGGTCACGCTGGACGTTTTCTTCAGTATGTTAGCGGTGAGCCATCGCGCAATCTGCTCACGCTCGTCAACCCGGATCTGCGCGCGGAATTGCGGAACACCCTGCATCGCGTGTTGCGCGACGGGGACAGCGAAGTGTCGCAGCGCGTGCGCTTTTCGCGCGGCGAGACGCCCTCGTACGTCAAACTATCGGCACGGCGGTTCAAGGATGATGAGAGTGGCGAAGACGTGATCGTCGTGTTCTTCGACGAAATCGAGAACGAGGCAGGGAACGAGGCAGGGAATGACGCCGGGAATGACGCCGGGAATGACGCCGATACAGCAGTTCAACAGAATGCGCCCGTGCAGGACGTCTCCGCCGATGCTGCCAAACTCGTCGATCTGGAACAGGACCTGTATCGCGCGCAGACGCAGATGGACTCGTTGACGGAAGACGCCAGCGTGTCCTCCGAGGAGTTAATGGCGTCGAATGAAGAATTACAGGCGATCAACGAAGAGTTGCGCTCGACCAGCGAGGAGCTTGAGGCGGGCAAGGAAGAGCTGCAGTCGGTTAATGAAGAACTGGTGACGGTGAATCTGGAACTCTGCGACACCGTCACCGAGACGGCCAAGGCGAACGATGACTTGCGCAACCTGATCTCGTCCACCGGCATTGCGACGGTGTTCGTCGATCGGGAAATGCGTATCAAGCGATATACAGCGCCGGCGGTCGGGCTCTTCAAGCTGATTGCATCGGACATCGGGCGGCCGCTGCTGGATCTCACGCACCGGCTCGACTATCCGCAAATGGCCGCCGATGCACGCGCGGCCTTCGACACGCTCACGTTCACCGAGCGCGAGATCCGCACGGACCGCGGTGAGTGGTTTCTTGCGCGGGTGCTGCCGTATTGCACGGCAGACGATCAGATTGACGGAGCAGTCATCACACTGATCGACATCACGGCACGCCGGGCGGCCGAAGCGGCGGCGCGCAGCAGTGAAGAACGCTTGCGGCTGGCCGCCGTTACCACGAACGACTACGCGATCATCGTGCTGGACATGGACGGTTTGATCGTCACGTGGAACGGCGGCGCGCAACGCATCTTTGGTTATGTGGAAAGCGAAGTGCGAGGCCAGCCGCTTGATCTCATTTTTCTCCCCGACGATCGTGAAACGCGTGCGCCTTTGCGCGAGCGGCAACGCGCCACTCAGGCCGGTCGTGTTGAAGACGAACGCTGGCATGTGCGCGCCGACGGCACCGAAATTTATTGCAGCGGTGTCACCACGCCGATCGAGTCCGATCAGTTCCGCGGTTACGCGAAGATTGCCCGCGATGTCACCAACAGGACCGGCATCGAGAGCCAGAAGCAACTTGCACTCACGCTCGAACGCGCAATTCGTGCGCAGTCCGAAGCGGCGAACCGGTTGAAGGACGAGTTTTTTTCGGTGCTCTCGCATGAGCTCAAGAACCCGCTCAACCTGATTCACGTGAAGGCCGAATTGCTCACGCGCATACCCGATGTGCGGGATATCTCAAGCGTGCAGGACGCCGCCGATGCCATCCAGCGCGCCGTCGCCGGACAGGCCAGGATCATCGACGACTTGCTCGACCTGTCGCGTGTGCGTACCGGCAAGCTCGCGCTCCGGTTCGCGCCGGTGGAGATCTCGTCCGTGCTGCAGGCGGTCGTGGCCGCGAGCGCGGCGGATGCGCAGGCGGGTGATATCGAGTTGTCGGTGGTGGGCACCGACGCCGCTGTGATGATTCATGCCGATGCCGAGCGCGTCGAGCAGATGGTCTGGAATCTCGTGCGCAATGCGCTGAAATTCACGCCGCATGGCGGGCGGGTGCGGATCGCATTATCGCGGCAAGACGCGTTGGTTTGCGTCGAGGTGGCGGATACGGGGCAGGGTATTGATCCCGGCTTTCTGCCGCGTATCTTCGAGATGTTCAGTCAGGCCGATGGCGGCGGCCGACGGGACCGAGGTGGTCTTGGGATTGGGCTGTCGCTCGTGAAGCAACTCGCGGAGTTGCATGGCGGGCATATTGAAGTGGAGTCAGCGGGGCAGGGACAGGGGGCGCGCTTCCAGCTATGGCTGCCGGAGAACGCACCGTCGCCGCCGGTGGAAACGCCGCGTGAAACCGTCGATCCGGGCATCTTGAAGGGCTTGCGCGTGTTGCTCGTCGATGACTCCATCGAAGCATTAGAAGCGTTTCGTACGCTGCTTGAAATGGAAGGTGCGCAGGTGCGTGCAGAGCCGAGCGCCGAGCAGGCACTTGAAGCGGTCGCCCAGCAGGAGTTCGATGTAGTGTTGTCGGATATCGGTATGCCGACCATGAACGGCTACGAGATGATCCAGCAGATGCGAAAGACACCGCGAACCGCGCGGCTGCCTGCACTGGCGCTCACCGGGTTTGGCCGTGAACAGGATGTCATCCGGGCGCTCGACGCCGGCTTTAACGGGCATTTGAGCAAGCCGGTGTCTCTTAAGGGACTGGTCGCGGCGATTGACCGGAGTTTGCGGCGGTGAAGGGGATCGGGGAGGGTGCGCTTCTGAATCAACCCGGCGAGCGGTTAAGTGCTTCCGCTGCCTCCGTGGTCAGTTCATGCACTGGATGCATGTCCGCGCCGTTTGACCATTCGCGCTGATACCGCCACTTGCCGTCGCCCAACATGTAACGCCAGGCGACCGGCTTGCGACCGGTTTGGTCCGATGACGATTGCCATACTTCACTATGTTTAAGCTGCTCCATGACGCCCTGTTCTATTAATAAATCCTGGAGCGAGTTTACTTACGGATAAGTGCATTGTCGTTTACTTTCAAACTAACAAGTCTTATCTGACCTTACAGGCGGGTGGGCCGTTATCGCGCTTTCGACGGAATATGAAGGGTCCAACGGGACGATGATCGGCCAGGAATCGGGCGTAACAGAAACGGATGTAACGGAAAAAAGATCCGACAATCGTTGGTAATTTTTTGCAACGCAACGGCGGTGAATGTTTGGTGTCAACTAAGCACCAGGCATAGCCTGTTTGCCTGTTATTCCGGAGCCAAATCATGCAAGAAATCTCACCGTCGATCGAGTCCAACGAGACTGTTTCAACTGATCAATCTGCTTCTGCCATGTTGTACCAGATCGAATCCGCCCTGACGTACATGATTCGTTGTGCGTATACGGAGCAGGTGCCTTATGTGACCGAGGATGTGATTCAGCTACGGCAAAAGATCCGGGGGTTGATAACGGCCCCGGGGCGAGTGTCGTAGTTTTGGGATGGTGGGTGAAGCGATTCTGTTTAAACGCCAGCCGGCCGATTGTCAGGCGGCCGGATTCGTTATCGGCTACATCAAAACAATATCGTACTGTTCCTGACTCAGGTTCGACTCAACCTGCAGCGAAACCGGCTTGCCGATAAAGTCCATCAGCATGGCCAGATGCTGCGACTCTTCTTCGAGAAACAAATCGATCACCTGCTGCGACGCCACCACGCGAAACTCACGCGGATTGAATTGACGCGACTCACGCATGATCTCGCGCAGCACGTCGTAACACACGGTGCGCGGCGTCTTCACCTGGCCTTTGCCATCGCAGGTCGGACACGGTTCGCACAACACATGCGCGAGCGATTCACGCGTACGCTTGCGTGTCATCTCAACCAGCCCCAATTGCGAAAACCCGTTCACCGTCACTCGCGTCCTGTCTCGCGACAACGCCTTCTTCAACTCGCCAAGCACCTGGTCGCGATGCTCGACGTTCTCCATATCGATGAAATCGATAATGATGATTCCACCCAGATTGCGCAGCCGCAGTTGCCGTGCAATGGTGTGCGCCGCTTCGAGATTGGTTTTAAAGATCGTATCGTCGAAATTACGGGCACCTACATAACCGCCCGTATTCACGTCGATAGTGGTCATTGCCTCAGTCTGGTCGATCATCAGATAACCACCCGACTTCAGGTCAACGCGACGTGACAATGCCTTCTGAATCTCCGCTTCAATGTTGTACAGGTCGTAGAGCGGGCGCTCGCCCGCATAGTGATGCACGCGCGAAGCCACAGCGGGCGTGAACTCAATCGCGAAGTCAGCCAGCATTTGATACGTCTCGCGCGAATCGACTTGAATACGCGAAGTCTCGTCGTTGACGAAATCGCGTAATACGCGCTGAGCGAGATTGAGATCCTGATGCAACAGCGAGGTCGGCGCTACCCGCTGCGCCTGCGCGACAATCGTTGTCCATGTCTTGCGCAGATAAGCGACGTCAGCCGCGAGCTCTTCGCTCGACGCATCTTCCGCGATCGTCCGGACGATGTACCCGCCTTTTTCATCGACAGGAAGAACGGCCGTGAGCCGTGCCCGGATGGCCTCGCGTTCGGCCTCGCTGGCAATCTTCTGCGAGATCCCGATATGTGGTTCCTGCGGCAGATAGACCAGCGTTCGCCCCGCGATACTCACCTGCGTGGAAAGCCGCGCGCCCTTGGTGCCGATAGGATCCTTGACCACCTGCACCATCAACGCCTGGCCTTCGAACACGATCTTCTCGATCGGCGTATGCGGCGTGTTCGAATGCGTTTCGCCGGCAATACGGGGATGCCAGATATCCGCCACGTGCAGGAACGCCGCGCGCTCGAGCCCGATATCGATAAAAGCCGACTGCATGCCGGGCAGCACGCGCACGACCTTGCCGAGATACACATTGCCTACCCGTCCGCGCGACAACGTGCGCTCGACGTGAAGTTCTTGCACCGCGCCTTGCTGAACGAGGGCAACGCGGGTTTCCTGCGGTGTGACGTTGATCAGGATTTCTTCGTTCATGGACTGTTTAGAAGTCGACGCGCGCCACGCGCAGGAGTGCTGCTGTTTCGAAAAGAGGCAGGCCCATGATACCCGAATAGGACCCCTCGATTCGTTCGATAAACGCCGCTGCACGTCCCTGAACGCCATATGCACCGGCCTTTCCGAGCGGTTCGCCAGTGGCCGCGTAACGCTGCAGTGCAGCACGCCCGACAGCGGCGAAGCGAACTAGCGAACGCGATAGAACAGGCGTGAGCAGAACTCCGTCGGCGCCGACCACGGCAAGCGCTGTCAGCACCTCGTGATCGCGTCCGGATAGCCGTTCGAGCATGTCGACGGCATGGTCGGCGTTGTCGGGCTTGCCCATGATCGCTCCATCGAGCGTGACGGTCGTATCGGCAACCAGGATGGGTGCCGCGCGATGATCGCCGTGCAGGCGGCGTGCGCAGGCCGCTTGCGCCTTTGCCGCGCAAACCCGCAGCACATAGGCGTCAGCCGCTTCGCCGGGCAACTCGGCTTCGAGCGCTTCGGCGTCTTCATCGGGACGCGGCAGCAGCAACTCGAAGCGCACGCCGAGTTGCTGCATGAGTTCTTGCCGCCGGGGACTTTGTGACGCGAGATAGACGAAAGGGAAGGTGGACGATGGCATATTCGCAGATATTGAAGGTCACGCGCAGGCTAGCCCGGGCGTGGTCATTCAACGCCCCGATGCCACGCCTTAAGCGCGATGATAGGGATGATTCTGCGTGATGCTCCACGCGCGATAAAGCTGTTCGGCCAGCAGCACGCGGACCATGCCGTGCGGCAGCGTGAGACTTGAAACCCGCAGCAGGACTTCGGCACGGGCCTTGACTTGCGGGTCCAGACCGTCGGCGCCCCCGATCACGAACGCCACATCGCGGCCTTCCTGCTGCCAGTCCGGCAATGCGCCGGCGAGTTGCATGGTGGTCCAGTCACGGCCGCGTTCGTCGAGCGCGACAAGCCGCGCATTCTTGGGCAGCGCCGCCTCGATCCGCACGCGTTCGGCAGCCATCACGCTCTCGGCGTTACGTCCCGATGAACGCTGTTCGGGTTTGATCTCGCGCAACTCGATACGCAGCTCGGGCGGCATGCGTTTCGCATACTCGTCGAAGCCGGTCGCGATCCAGCCGGGCATCTTGTGGCCGACCGCAAGGATGTGAAGTTTCATGGCGACATTGCAAAGCGCTACGCCCGCGCTACCTCCGCGCTTTTATGACGACGGACAGCGCGACGTTCGCGTTCGGCCAGCGTTAGCGCCGCGTAGTCTTGCGAGCCGGCTTGGCGGCTGGCTCGTCGTCTTCGTCGTCGTCTGACACGCTTACCTGGGCGCCGCTGAAGCCACCCGAGCTTTGCAGCTTGACGCGCACGGGTTTGTCGCCCCAGACCTCTTCGAGGTTGTAGTACTGGCGCAGCGCCGGTTGCAGGATGTGGACGACTGCGTCGCCGCAATCCACCAGCACCCATTCGCCGATCTCTTCGCCTTCGGTGCTGAGGACGTCGCCGCCCAGCTCCTTGACCTTGTCGCGCACGCTGTTGGCGAGTGCCTTGGTCTGACGATTCGACGTGCCGCTCGCGACGATGACACGGTCGAAGAGGGCGGTCAGGTGAGTGGTGTTGAACACCTTGATGTCCTGCGCCTTGACGTCTTCGAGACCGTCGATGATCGCGCGTTGAAGCTTTTGAATTTCCATATTTTTACCGATGGTTTTTACCGATGATACAAGTGGTGTTGAACAATATAGTCCCATACGGCGGACGGTACATGACTCTCGGCGTCTATCTCGCCCGCCGCGTGCGCCCGCAGGCGTTCTCCCAGTTGCTCGCGGATGCCGGTCGCCGACACTTCCAGCTCCAGCGCGGAATCAATCAGCAGATGGCCGTGCGGCGTGGATTGCAGCACCTCAGCCGGGGCGCTGCGCGCGGCAATTTCCGCAGCGACAGGGGGAGAAACCGTTGAGACATCAAATCCTGCGCGGGTTTCCACGCACACGTGCGCGAATTCGAACAGGCGTTTCCAGTCGCGCCACGAATCAAGGTGTACGAGCTGGTCGGCACCGATCAAAAGTGACAGCGACGCGTCCGCACCTTCTCGCGCGCGCCAGCGAGCCAGCGTCTCCACGGTATAGGTCGGGCCGTCGTGGTCGATTTCATCGGTGGCGACAATGACTTGCAAACCTTCCACATGCAGCGAATCCGCCGCCGCGCGAGTCATGGCAAGCCGATGATGCGCCGCGGTTACATCCTTTTTTTGCCACGGCTGGCCCGCCGGCAAAAGCACGAGTTCGGTCAGGTCGAGCAACTCGGCGAAACGGCGCGCAAGGGCCAGATGAGCGTCGTGAATCGGGTCGAACGTGCCGCCCAGCAAACCGACGCGTCGAGCACAAGGGAGGTTCGATTTCAGTGGACGATCCTCTTCGGGGACAGATTGCAACAAGTGCAGCGATCAAGTCTCATAGTCTGCAGCTAGTTTGCGGCTTCTTTCGTAGTTCTTTATAGCCACTCTCGCGCCACCAGGAAATCGGAGTAAAGCCGAGCTTCGGGCGTACCCGGCTCTGGTTTCCAGTTGTAGCGCCACGTGACGGCCGGCGGCATCGACATCAGGATGGATTCTGTACGACCGCCGCTTTGCAGCCCAAACAGCGTGCCACGGTCGAAGACGAGGTTGAACTCCACGTAACGGCCGCGCCGGTACGTCTGGAATTCACGCTGCGCTTCGCCGTAAGGCGTGTCGCGCCGGCGTTCGATAATTGGCAGATACGCGGCCAGGAAACGGTCGCCGACACTACGCACCATGGCGAACGATTCGTCGAAACCGGGTTCCGAGACGTCGTCGAAGAAAATCCCGCCGATCCCACGTGATTCATTCCGATGCTTGAGATAAAAATACTCGTCGCACCATTTCTTGAAACGCGGGTACAGATCCGTGCCGAAGGGTGTAAGTGCGTCCCGGCAGACGCCGTGAAAATGCCGTGCGTCTTCCTCGTAGCCATAATACGGCGTGAGGTCCATGCCGCCGCCAAACCAGAATAACGGAGGCTCACCCGCTTTCGTCGCGATCAGCAGGCGCACGTTCATGTGTACGGTCGGGCAGTGCGGATTGCGCGGGTGCATGACAAGCGACACGCCCATGGCCTCAAAACCACGCCCGGCCAGTTGTGGACGCGCGGCGCTCGCCGAGGCTGGCAAAGCGTCACCGGCTACATCGGAGAAACCAATGCCGCCGCGTTCAAAAAACTGACCACCTTCAAGAATGCGTGTGCTGCCGCCTCCGCGCAACCGTTCCTCCGGGCCACGCTGCCAGGAATCGATGAGGAATTCGTTGCCGTCGAACGCGCCAAGCGTCTGCGCGATCTGCTCTTGCAAACCGGTCAAATAAGTGCGGACAGCTTGTACGTCGTAGGTTGGAGCGGTCATCGTGGACTGTTTTACGGCTTGCGGGAAAACAGCACGGAGTGGGGAAACCCTGGTTCGGTCCAAAGTTGCCTGGTCTCGTGCGCGTTCCTTTTAAAACACGCTGCCGGACGCGAAGGTCCGGCAGTGCGTTGCTTAATTTGCTGCGTTGTTGCGTGCGTGGCGACTTTTTCGCGACGTTTGCCGGCCACGTTGCCAGCGGCTCCGCTTCAGCCCTGCCGGTCTGCCGCTTTGCGATTCAGTGCGCGATAACCAATGTCCCGCCGATACTGCATGCCGTCGAACGCGATCTGATTGATCGTATCGTAGACGACGGACTGCGCGCCACGTACTGAGTCCGACAAACCCACGACGCACAGTACGCGTCCGCCCGATGTGCTGAGCTTGCCGTTTTCCAGCGTGGTGCCGGCATGGAACGTCACTGCTTCCGGCGTCTCCGGAGGAATGCCATTGATCCGGTCACCCTTGCGCGGCGTGTCCGGATAATTGTGCGCAGCCAGCACGACGCCCAGCGCCGTGCGCCGGTCCCATTCGATCTCCGCCGTCGCCAGCGTCCCGGCAATCGCCAGTTCCACTACCTTCGAAAAATCGCCCTTCAGGCGAGCCATGATCGGTTGCGTTTCCGGGTCACCCATCCGGCAATTGAATTCGAGCGTTTTCGGATTGCCGTGCGCGTCGATCATCAGGCCGGCATACAGGAAACCGGTGTAGCGGATGCCTTCCTGCTCCATGCCACGCACCGTCGGCAGGATGATTTCGCGCATGACTCGGGCGTGCAATTGCGGCGTGACGATAGGCGCGGGCGAATAAGCGCCCATGCCGCCGGTGTTCGGGCCCTTGTCGCCGTCGAGCAGACGCTTGTGGTCCTGGCTCGACGCCAGTGCCAGCACGTGCTTACCGTCCACCATCACGATAAAGCTCGCTTCCTCGCCGTCCAGGAATTCCTCGATCACCACGCGCGCACCGGCGTCGCCCAGTTTGTTGTCGGCGAGCATGGAATCGACGGCCGCGTGCGCTTCTTCAAGCGTTGTTGCCACGACCACGCCCTTGCCGGCAGCCAGTCCGTCGGCCTTGATGACGATGGGCGCGCCTTTCGTATCCAGATACGCGTGGGCAGCGGCGATGTCCGTGAACGTTTCGTATTCGGCTGTCGGAATAGCGTGGCGCTTCATGAACGCCTTCGCGAAGTCCTTCGAGCTTTCGAGTTGCGCGGCTTCCTTGGTCGGGCCGAAGATCTTCAGGCCACGCGAGCGGAACAGGTTGACGATACCCGCCGCGAGCGGACCTTCGGGGCCGACCACGGTCAGCGCAATCTGCTCTTTCTCGGCGAAATCAGCGAGTGCGGCAGGATCGGTAATGTCGACATTGAGCAGACGTTCGTCCTGAGCCGTGCCGCCGTTACCCGGCGCGACATAAACCATCTGCACGCGCGGCGACTGCGCGAGCTTCCAAGCGAGCGCATGTTCGCGACCGCCGGAACCGACGACGAGTAACTTCATTTAAATCCTCGAAGATCTTAAGAAATTCATGGCGGCAGGAGGGCGGGCCGGTTTGAATCGATTGGTACCAATTCGAGCCGATTTAAACCGGGCCACCGCGCCTGATCCGCGGATATCTGCTTTAGCCATGCGCCGGATCTTGGCCGGTCGTCTACCGAATTCCCGGCGGGTGCGTTGACGCTGGGAAGTGGTTCGCGCCATCACGCGGCTGCGTCACTCGACTTCCCGGCTGTCACACAAAGCTTCCGGCCAGGTTCGGCCCATTTCAACAACACTATCCAGCCTGCATTTCAGGCCCGTATTTCGGAGACACGCCCGCGTGGTCTGGCGGATTGCCTTTCATAAAACGCGCCAGCAGGTGAGTTTATTCACCCACGACCACGATATTCGTCTGTACTCGCGCCGTGGGCCGCTGTTCAAACAAACGACTGAAACACACCGGCTACCCATGCACCAATCGAGCCAGAAACGGGCAAGGGCGCATCCGGCGTCCCGCCACGCACACCTTTGTCGCACGGGCGTTCATGCAAGCCGGAGCGGCGTGGCTTGGGAGCCCGGCCGACTCACCGACTCATTTACCCGGCAATCATTCCTGATCGATGGCCGCGTTGGTATACACCTCTTGCACATCGTCCAGATTTTCCAGCGCGTCGAGCAATTTCTGCATTTTCGCCGCTTCCTCGCCGGTGAACTCGACTTCCGTCTGCGGCTTCATGATGACTTCCGCCACTTCAGCCTTGAAACCTGCGGCTTCCAATGCGTCTTTCACTTTCTGGAAGTCGTTGGCCGGGCAAACCACTTCCATGCTGCCGTCGTCATTCGTTACCACGTCATCCGCGCCCGCCTCGAGCGCCGCTTCCATCAGCTTGTCTTCGGACGTGCCAGGAGCAAACAGGAACTGGCCGACGTGATCGAACATGAACGCTACCGAGCCGTCCGTGCCCATGTTGCCGCCGAACTTCGAGAACGCGTGGCGGACTTCCGCAACGGTCCGGGTACGGTTGTCCGTCATGGTGTCCACAATGATCGCCGCGCCGCCGATACCGTAGCCTTCGTAGCGAATTTCTTCATACGTCGCGCCGTCGACCCCACCCACGCCGCGCTGGATCGCGCGGTTGATGTTGTCTTTGGGCATGTTGGCGTCGTAAGCCTTTTCGACGGAGAGCCGCAGTCGCGGATTCGTGTCCATTTCTCCGCCGCCCATGCGTGCTGCGACCTGAATTTCCTTGATAAGACGCGTCCAGACCTTGCCGCGCTTGGCATCGGTCGCCGCTTTCTTATGCTTGATGTTGGCCCATTTTGAATGACCCGCCATACCTTTCTCCATCGCGCGCGAGCTTTCTCTCGCACGCCTGTGTGTCAATGATGCCGCCCTATCCCGAAAAGGAGCTTCTCGCCGGCCGGCATTTTATGTTCGCGCTGCATGATGCAGGGCTCAGGTGGCCACGCGCGCACCCTGTTTTTACGGTTCTGCGGGGCCGGTCCGGTTGTTGAAAATCTGCAAACCCACGATTTCCGCGAATCAACACCCCCGCCGGCAACCTGCGGCCGCCGAATGACGCCAGCGCATCCCGTCATTTGATCCCGTCAGCCAGCCAAGCGCGGCCACTTATTTGGCGGAGCCGAATTTTATCATGGCGCGCTGCTTCAGCAGGCGTTGGCCTTGCTTCAGGGGCGTGCACATGCTTGCATTTTCCCGCGTTGGAGCTTGGTTTTGCTCTGGTTCTTGCGCTAGTTCTTCGTACCAAAGAGCCGGTCGCCGGCGTCGCCCAGGCCCGGCACGATATACGCGTGCTCGTTCAAATGCGAGTCGAGCGAGGCCACATACAGCTTCACGTCCGGGTGGGCATCCGAGAAAACCTTCACGCCTTCTGGCGCCGCAACGAGCGCAACAAAGATGATGTTTTCACCCAGCACCTTGCGCCGTTTCATGACGTCCACGGCATGAACCGCCGAATAGCCGGTTGCGAGCATTGGATCGCACAGGATGAACACGCGCTCTTCCAAGTCGGGCGGCAGGCGCACGAGATACTCGACCGGCCGGTGATCCTCCGCGCGATACACGCCGATATGGCCGACTCGCGCCGACGGAATCAGGTCGAGCAACCCGTCCGACATGCCGATACCGGCCCGCAGCACCGGCACGATCGCCAGCTTTTTGCCGGCAATCACCGGTGAGTCGATGGTGACCAGCGGGGTTTCGACACGCTTCGTGGTCAGCGGCAGATTGCGCGTGATTTCATAACCCATCAGCAGCGTGATCTCGCGCAGCAACTCGCGAAACGTCCGCGTGGACGTGTCCTTGTCCCGCATGTGTGTCAGCTTGTGCTGAATCAGCGGGTGACTGAGGATGAAGAGATTGGGAAAGCGGCTGTCCTGTTTCATGGAATTCGCGCGGTTGCCGCGGCATTAAGTGTGGATTCGGGTGAATCGGGTGAATCGTTCGGTTCTGAAGCCGCGCAGGTCTTGCATGGCTGTGCTCAAGCAATGACGCCAGTTTACCCAAATTAGGCGCGCCTAAAGCGGAGATTGCGGGCGATAGGTCGTCCGGTCTATTGCGCGCCCGACGTCCGATCCCTCATTCTTCTAGAATTGCATCACGCGGTCTGCTTGAACGGGCGGCGAAAGAGGATTCGGCACCAGACTTCATTACCCCGGTTGCAACCGTTTCCAGCGGTTTCAACTCGGGCAACCAGAAAGGGAGAGCAAATGGACATGGGAATCAAGGGGCGCACGGCGCTCGTGTGCGCGGCCAGCAAGGGCTTGGGACGCGGTTGCGCCGAGGCGCTGGCGGCCGAGGGTGTCAACTTAGTGATCTTGGCGCGTACGCCCGGTCCGCTCGAAGCCACGGCTGAGCATCTTCGTGCAAGCTTTGGCGTGACTGTGACGGCTGTAGCGTGCGACATCACCACGGCAGAAGGTCACGCCGCGGCGCTGGCCGCGTGTCCTGCGCCGGACATTCTCGTGAACAATGCCGGCGGACCGCCGCCGGGGGACTTCCGGCAATTCTCACGCGACGACTGGATCAAGGCGCTTGATTCGAACATGCTGACGCCGATCGAACTTATCAAGAAGACGCTCGACGGCATGATCGAGCGTGGCTTTGGACGTGTCGTGAATATCACGAGCTCGTCGGTGAAGGCGCCTATCGACGTGCTGGGCCTGTCGAACGGTGCGCGTTCAGGGTTGACGGGTTTTGTCGCGGGTCTGTCGCGCAAGGTCGCGGCGACCGGTGTCACCATCAACAACCTGCTGCCGGGCTCTTTCGATACCGACCGGCTCGTCACCACCTTCGAGGCGGACGCGAAAGCGAACAACATCTCAGTGGAAGAGGCCAAGAAGCGCCGCATGAGCCGGCTGCCGGCGGGCCGCTTCGGTACGTCGGAGGAGTTCGGGAAGGCGTGCGCGTATTTGTGCAGCGTCCACGCCGGCTATATCACGGGGCAAAACCTGCTGATCGACGGCGGTGCTTATCCGGGCACATATTGATCGTCGAATCCCCTGAAACATCACAATTCATCATAACCGGGAGGCATTCGATGACCCCACGCGTCGCGCTGATCGCGCACGACATGAAGAAAGATGACATCGTGGCGCTGGCCGGCGAATTCGCGGCCACGCTGGCCCAGTGCCGGTTGGTGGCAACCGGCACGACCGGTGCGCGGATTGCGGCGGCCCATGGCCTGGAGGTCGAGCGCAAGCTCTCCGGCCCGTTCGGCGGCGATCTGCAGATTGGCGCCGAACTCGCCGAGGGACGGGTCGATGTCGTGGTTTTCCTGCGCGACCCCATGACGCCGCAACCGCACGAGCCGGATATCAATGCGCTGGTGCGCGCGTGCGACGTCCACAACGTGGCGTGCGCGACGAATCTCGCGACAGCACGCATGATTCTCGATGATCTGAAGCTACGCCTGGATCGGGTTTAGGCCGTGCTACATAGCGGCCGGCTGACGCCGGCAAAAGGAGACAAGGGTGACAAAGGCAATTCGATTCGATAAAACCGGTGGCCCGGAAGTGATGAAATGGGTCGACGTCGAAGTGGGCGAGCCGGGCAAGGGCGAGATTCGCGTGAAACATCATGCGGTCGGCTTGAACTTCATCGACGTGTACTTTCGTACCGGTCTATATCCCATTCCGCTACCCGCTGGACTCGGCATGGAAGCGGCAGGCGAGGTCACTGCGGTCGGCGAAGGTGTGGCAGGTTTCAAGGTGGGCGACCGGGTGGCGTACGCGTCGCGGCCGCCAGGCGCTTATTCGCAGGAACGCGTCATGTCGGCTCAGTATGTCGTGCGCCTTCCCGATGCCATAGCGTACGAAGACGCGGCGTCGGTGATGCTGCAGGGCCTGACTGCGCAATATTTGTTGCGACGGACGTATCGCGTGAAAGCCGGCGACACCATCCTGATCCACGCGGCGGCGGGTGGCGTAGGCATGCTCGCGTGCCAGTGGGCGAAGGCGCTCGGCGCGACGGTGATCGGTACGGTTGGTTCGGACGAGAAGGCCGAACTCGCGAAGGCGCACGGCTGCGATCATCCTATTGTCTATACCCGCGAGGACTTCACGAAGCGGGTGCGCGAGATCACGAACGGCGCGGGCGTGCCAGTGGTCTACGATTCGATCGGCAAGGAGACGTACACGGCGTCGCTCGACTGCCTTGCGCCGTTGGGACTGTTCGTGAGTTTCGGCAATACGTCGGGGCCGTTGCCGCCCATCGATTCGTCCGAGTTCGCCGGACGCGGTTCGCTGTATTTCACGCGGCCCACGTTGTTCAGCTATATCGCCAAACGCAGCGATCTAGAGGAGATGACGGGTGAACTGTTCAATGTGTTGAGTACAGGCCAGGTTAAGACCAGCGTGCGGCAGCGGTATCCGCTGGCCGAAGCGGCAAAGGCGCACGAGGATCTGGAGGCGCGCCGAACCACGGGATCGACAATCTTCCTGCCTTGACAAGAGCGTGAAGCGGGGCGGCTGCGGCGTTCTTTCATGCTGCCCCGTCCATTGCGGGCGGGGCGAGTGACGGCGAATGAAGGCGAATAAGCGTATTTAGCGGGGGACGCATCAGACGGGACCGCCTTGCGCTTCGCGTTACTGAAATTCATTCAAATTCACTCAAATTTCCCTTAAATACCTGATGCAAGACCACCGCAACAAGGCCTCGCTGCGAAGGTCTTCCGCCGCATCGTTTATACATTCTTTACGTCCGTGTCCCGATCTTTGATCCGCCTTTTATGTCGGCGCGCTTAATGTTCGGGCCATCGTTCAATACTTAGGGAAAATGCCTAGCTCGTCCTACTGGGAAAGCCGCGTGTCAGTATATTGATGTTGAAACACAGAAACCGAACCTCGCCTCGGATGCGATTGCTCCGCAAAGCTAAAAAATGAACCGCCCAAACCCAGACGAGCTGCTCGGCAAACTGCAAAGAGAGGAAGAGAAGCGTCATCGCGGACGGCTGAAGATATTCTTTGGCGCATCCGCTGGAGTGGGCAAGACCTACGCCATGCTGCTGGCGGCCCGGAGCAGGAAGCAACAGGGCGACGACGTAGTCATCGGCATAGTGGAAACGCATGGCAGAAGTGAAACGGCCGCGTTACTGGAAGACCTCGAACAACTGCCGCTGGCGAACATGCTGTATCGCGGCCATGCGCTCCAGGAGTTCGATCTCGACTCCGCACTTCAGCGCCACCCGCAGCTTCTCCTCGTCGATGAACTCGCTCACTCCAACGTCCCCGGCGCACGTCATCTAAAACGCTGGCAAGACGTGCATGAACTGCTGGACGCGGGTATTGACGTCTACACCACGGTCAATGTCCAGCATCTGGAGAGCCTGAACGACATCGTGGGCCAGATCACGCAGGTCCGCGTGTTCGAGACGGTTCCCGATCGCGTGCTGGATCAGGCCGATGAGGTCACGCTGGTCGATCTCCCACCCGAGGAACTGCTTGAACGGCTGCGGCACGGCAAGGTGTATATGCCGCAGCAGGCGGAACACGCGGTCCGCAATTTTTTTCGCAAGGGCAACCTGATCGCGCTGCGCGAACTGGCGCTGCGGCGCACGGCGGATCGTGTCGATGCCCAGATGCGCGAATACCGCGCGGATCGTTCTATCGAGAGGATCTGGCAGGCGCGCGACCGGCTGGTGGTGTGCATCGGGCCGGGACCGGAAGCCCCTACGCTCTCGCGCGCGGCGGCAAGGCTCGCGGCAAGCCTGCGCTCGGACTGGATTGCGGTGTATGTTGAAACCCCACGACTGCAAAAGCTCCCCGATGCCCGTCGCGAGCGGACGCTCGCCGCGCTCAAGCTCGCCGCCGAACTGGGCGCCGAGACAGTAACGCTGGCTGGTGACGATGCAGTCGCGACGTTGATCGGCTATGCGCAGGCGCGGAATGCGTCGAAGCTGGTAGCGGGTGCATCGACACGTCGCGGTTTCGCACGATGGCTGAAACGGTCGTTCGGCGAGCGGCTGGCGGAACACGCGGGCGATCTCGATCTCACGCTGATTCGAGCACGGGAGAGCGACCTGAGCGAGGCAAGCGGCTCGGGTGGCCAGAGCGGAGCGCCGCCGGAAGAAGCGGGGATCGCGCCCGACTGGCACGACGCGTTGAGCGCCGCGAGCGAGCAGCGCTCGGCGCCGCGCGGCTACGCGTACGCCATTGCGATCTGCGCGGTCATCACGCTGCTCGCGAGCCAGATCCGCAATCATTTCGATCTCACGAACCTCGTGATGTTTTATCTGATCGGCGTGATTTACGCGGCGGCGCGTATTGGCCGTGGTCCGGGCGTACTGCTGTCGTTCCTGAGCGTCGCGGCCTTCGACTTCTTCTTCGTGCCGCCGCACATGTCGCTGTCCGTCTCCGATACCCAATACCTGCTGACCTTCGCCGGCATGCTGCTGACGTCGCTGGTGATCAGCCACCTCACATCGAGCTTGCGGCGCGAGGCGCGCGTTGCGTCAAAGCGCGAGCGGCGTACGGGCGCGATGTATGCAATGGCTGGCGAACTCGGTGCCGCGCTTGGCGTCGAGCAGATCGTGGGTATCGGAATGCGGCACGTGAGCGAAGTGTTCCGCGCCAAAGTCGCGATGCTGCTGCCCGATTCCAGCGACAAAGTCCGCCAGAAGCTCGATCCATCGGATACGTCCGCTGCTGCGCTGCTGCTTGATGCAAGCGCGCTGGATATCGATGTCGGTCAATGGGTCTACGACCATCAGAAGCCGGCCGGTCATGGCACGGACACGCTGCCTGCCGCGGCCGCGCTTTATCTGCCGCTCAAGGCGCCGATGCGCACGCGCGGCGTGCTCGCGGTCGTCACGCGCAACGCTGGCGAGCTCGAGGTCCCCGAGCAAAAGCGCATGCTCGATGCCTTCGCCGCGCAGATCGCGCTGGCGCTCGAACGGGTGCATTACGTGGAAATTGCACGCGACGCGTTAGTGAGCATGGAGTCCGAACGCTTGCGCAATTCGCTGCTGTCCGCCATCTCGCACGATTTGCGCACGCCGCTTACGACCATCGTTGGTTTTGCATCCATGCTGGCGGAAGCGCGAGGTGACACCCGCTCGCCGGCCAATGCCGAATTGATCGCGGCGATCCATGATGAATCGCTGCGCATGACCAGCATTGTCACGAACCTGCTGGACATGGCGCGCTTGCAGGCAGGCGGTCTGCGGCTGAACCGGCAGTGGTCGCTGCTTGAAGAAACGGTCGGCGCGGCGCTGCGGGCGTGTCGGCGCGTTTTGAGCGGCCGCCCGGTTGAGGTACGTTTGCCCGCCGACCTGCCGTTCCTGCAACTCGATGCCGTGCTGATGGAACGGCTCTTCTCGAACCTGCTCGAGAACGCTGCGAAATATACGCCGCCGGGCTCGAAGCTCGTGATTGGCGCGGAGAGCCTGGACGTGGATGGCAAGCCGTTCGTGCGTGTTTATATCGATGACAACGGCCCGGGTCTGCCCGCGAACATGGGAGACCGTGTGTTCGAGAAATTCACGCGCGGCGAGAAGGAATCGGCGAAGCCGGGCATTGGGCTTGGGCTCTCTATTTGCCGCGCAATCGTGCAGGCGCACGGCGGTACAATCGGCGCGAACAACCGGCTGGACGAAAGTCTCCCGGACCCGCAGGTCCAGGGCGCACGTTTCTGGTTCACCTTGCCGGTGGATGCGGCACCCCCTGTGCCCAGTTTCTCCGACGAAGCCGAACAGGACTTCGTCGATCTTTCCCCGTCGGACCCTAAGCCCCATTAAGCCCCATGAGCGAACCTAATCTCACTGTTGTGTTGATCGAGGACGAAAAGCAGATCCGCCGCTTTGTGCGCGCGTCGCTCGAGGCCGAGGGCATTACCGTGCATGAGGCGGAAACGGGTAAGCAGGGGCTGGTGGAGGCGGCCACGCGCAAGCCGGATCTGGTCATTGTCGATCTCGGTCTGCCCGACACCGACGGTCTCGATGTGATCCGCGAACTGCGAAGCTGGACCGAGTTGCCGGTGATCGTGTTGTCGGCGCGTACGCAGGAGGAGGAGAAGGTCGCCGCTCTCGATGCCGGCGCCGACGATTACCTGACGAAGCCGTTTGGCGTGTCCGAACTGATGGCGCGGATTCGCGCGCATTTACGGCGTCGCAATCAGGCGGCGTCGAGCGAATCGCCGTTGGTGAAATTCGGCGATGTCGCCATTGATCTCGGCCTGCGCCAGGTCACGCGGGCGGGCGTGCTCGTGCACCTGACGCCGATCGAATACCGGCTGCTCTCCACGTTGGTTCGGCACGCCGGCCGTGTGTTGACACATCGGCAGCTACTTCGCGAAGTGTGGGGGCCTTCGCATGTGGAAAGCCACCACTACCTGCGCATTTACATGGCGCACCTGCGGCAGAAACTTGAACGCGATGCCGCGCAGCCGGAGCATATTGTCACTGAAACCGGCGTGGGTTATCGGCTGATCGGGGCTGTCTGAACGGCGTCGAGCACATCGTCTATTGGCTCGTCACCCCCGACAAACCCGATCACCTCGCCGCGCACATCGCGTTTGATACATGCCACCGCGACGCGTGCAACGTCCTCGCGTGAAACGGGTGCAGCATCCGCGCTGCGTTGGGTGGAGAGCGCGATCGTGTCACGGCCGATGTCGTCGGAGAGCGGTCCTGGTCGCAAGATCACGTACGGGACGCCGCTTGCCTGGACATAGTCGTCGGCTTCGCGCTTCATTTTCGAGTAGTGCTTCAGCGCAAGCGGGCTGGATTTCGGCCAGTAGGCGGAGATCGCGCTGATGACCACGAGTTGTTTTGTGCGGCGGCGTTTCGCGTAGTCGGCGGTACGTTGGACAGCATCGCGATCGATTGCGCGTTCCTCATTCACGCCTTCACTCTCCGCCGATCCTGCTGCGTAGATGACATGCGTGACGTCGTCGAAGGTATGGGAGAAATCGTGTGTCAGATCGCCGAGCACGATCTCGGCGCCGAGCGCGGCGAACTCACCGCGCTGCGCGGATTTGCGCAGCAAGACTTTGAAGGGGAGGGATGCAGCGCGTAGTTGCCGGGCAATGTGGCGACCGGTCCGGCCGTTCGCGCCGATGAGCAGGACTTTCATTGCTGATTCGCTCCTTCTTTGTGGGCAGGAGCTAAAACGGTAAGCGATTTTCGGGATTAATGCACGGGGGCGAGTACCTATCGGCCGCGCTAAATCCACCCGCGCCGGCCACCCCTCGTGAACCAAACCTCACTCAATGACTCGAGCCGGCCCTGTCTGGTCCCTGCGCGCCCGCCGTTCCTCAGACCAAATCCGGATCCGGTCCATATAAAGATAAACCACCGGTGTTGTATAAAGCGTCAGCAACTGACTCACGATCAACCCGCCCACAATCGCGATCCCCAGCGGTGCGCGCATCTCCGATCCTTCGCCCGTCCCGAACGCCAACGGCAACGCACCTAACAAAGCTGCCGCGGTTGTCATCATGATCGGCCGGAAACGAAGCAAACACGCCTGCTCAATCGCCTCGCGCGATGTCGCAGCGCCATGTCGCTGCGCCTGGATTGCGAAGTCGACCATCATGATCGCGTTCTTCTTCACAATGCCAATCAGCAAGATCACCCCGATCAACGCAATGATGCTGAACTCCGTTCGGAATAGCAGCAGCGCGAGCAACGCACCAATGCCCGCCGACGGCAGGGTAGAGAGAATTGTGATCGGATGGATGTAACTCTCGTACAAAATCCCAAGCACGATATACACCGCGGCCAGCGCGGCCAGGATCAGGATCGGCTGATCCTTGGTCGAATCCTGGAATTGCTGCGCCGTGCCCGCAAAACTGCCGTGAATCGTGCTGGGCACGCCAATGGTCGCCATGGTTTCGTAGATGGCGGCGGTGGCATCGGAGAGCGACTTGCCCGGCGGCAGGTTGAACGAGATCGTTGACGCCACGAACTGGCTCTGGTGATTCACCGACAACGGCGTGTTGCCCGGCCCGAACTTGGCAATGGTCGAGAGCGGGATCATGGTCTCCTTCGACGTCGACACCGCCGCGCCCGCCGACGAACTGGACTTCCCGCTCGCGGCAATAGCATTCGTCGCGGCATTGCGGATGGACGCCAGCGCGAGCGAACTGGTCGTGTCAGTGGACGACGTGCTGCTGCCCGGACTCGTGGATGTTGATGTTGAAGTGGAAGTCGTCGTGGTCGCATTCGTTGATGCCGCCCCGCTCGCGGTCCCACCCGACGTGCTCACATAGATCTGCTTGAGCATCTCCGGGTCTTGCCAATATTTCGGCGCGACTTCCATTATCACGTGGTACTGGCTCAACTCGTTGTAGATGGTGGACACCTGGCGCTGGCCGAACGCGTCGTAGAGCGTGTTGTCGATCTGCGCCGGTTGAATACCCAGGCGCGCGGACGTCGCCCGGTCGATCGTCACGAACGATTCCAGGCCGCCTTGCTGCTGGTCGGAATTGACATCGGTGAGTTCGGGGCGGGTGAGCAGGGCGTCGGTGAGCTTCGGCCCCCACGTGTAGAGATCGGTGGTGGAGTCAGCCAGCAGCGTGAACTGATATTGCGCATTCGATTGCCGTCCGCCCGCGCGAATGTCCTGCACTGCTTGCAGGAAGGTCCGTACGCCCGCGACGTCGGACAGCGGTGCGCGCAGGCGCTGGATCACCTGTTCAGCCGTTACCTTGCGGTCCCTCTTGGCCTTCAGCGAAATGAACATGAAGCCTGAGTTGGTCTGCCGCCCACCCGTGAATCCGGCGACGCTTTCCACAGCCGGATCGGCTTGCACGATCCGCATCATCTCGGAAAACTTGCCTTTCATCGCCTGGAAAGAGGTGCTCTGGTCAGCCTGAATGCCGCCGACGAGCCGCCCCGTATCCTGCTGCGGGAAAAATCCTTTCGGCACGATGATGTACAGATACACATTCAACCCGATGGTCGCAAGCAACACCAGCAACACGATCCTCGGGTGCACGAGCGCCACGCCGAGCGTGCGCGCGTACCCGTCCTGCATCCGCACGAACTGGCGTTCGAGCCAGCGAGAAAACCGGCCGGGCGGCTTCTGTTCATGCGGTTCATGCAGCAAACGCGCGCACATCATGGGCGTGACGGTCAGCGAGACGACCAGCGAAACGGCAATCGCGAGAGACAGCGTCAACGCGAATTCGCGGAACAACCGGCCGACAATGCCACCCATCAGCAGGATAGGAATAAACACGGCGACCAGCGAGATACTCATCGACAGCACCGTGAAACCCACTTCCTGCGCACCAAGAATGGCGGCTTTCATGCGCGGGACGCCGTTCTCTATATGCCGCGAGATGTTTTCAAGCACGACAATGGCGTCGTCCACCACAAACCCCGTCGCAATGGTCAAGGCCATCAGCGAGAGGTTATCGAGCGAGAAGCCGAGCAGATACATCGCGGCGAAAGTGCCGATGATCGAGATCGGCACGGCCACGCTTGGAATCAGCGTTGCGCGCCAGTTGCGCAGGAACAGGAACACGACCATCACGACCAGCGCCACCGCAACAATCAGCGTGAATTCCGTATCGTGCAGCGACGCGCGGATCGTGGTCGAGCGATCGGAAGTCGGCGTGATCTCGACATCGGCAGGGAGCGCGGCCTGGAGTTGCGGCACCATCGCTTTCACACGGTCGATGGTGTCAATAATGTTCGCGCCCGGCTGCCGGTAAAGAATCACGAGCACGGCGCGCTTGTTATTGATGAGGCCCAGGTTGCGCAGGTCCTCGACCGAATCGACCACTTCACCTACGTCGCGCAGATGCACCGCCGCGCCATTCCGGTAGGCCACCACCAGGTCGCGATACTGATCGGCCTTGCTCGCCTGATCGTTCGTATAAAGCTGGAAGTGGGTGCCGTTGAATTCGATGGCGCCCTTCGGACTATTCGCATTCGCCGACGCCAGCGCCGCACGGACATCTTCCAGGCCAATGCCATAGTGGAAGAGCGCGTTCGGTTCCAGTTCCACCCGCACGGCCGGATTCGCCGAGCCGCTGACGTCCACTTCGCCGACCCCGGGCACGGTGGAGAGCGTTTGCTGCAGCACGGTCGCGGCGGAATCGTAGAGCGAGCCGGCCGTACGTGTGGGGGAGGAGAGCGCGAGAATCAGGATCGGCGCGTCGGCGGGGTTGACCTTGTGGTACGTCGGATTGCTTTTGAGCGCCGTGGGAAGATCGGCACGCGACGCGTTGATGGCGGCCTGTACGTCGCGCGCGGCGCCATCGATGTCGCGATTCAAACCAAACTGCAATGTGATCCGTGCCGAACCGACCGAGCTTTGCGACGTCATTTCGGTGACGTCGGCTATCGAGCCCAGATGGCGCTCCAGCGGACTCGCCACGCTGGTCGCGACGGTTTCAGGACTCGCGCCGGGCAAGCTTGCCTGGACCGAAATGGTCGGGAAGTCGACTTGCGGCAACGGCGCGACCGGCAGCTTGGTGAACGCGAACAGGCCTGCGAGCGCAATGCCGATAGCCAGCAGCGTAGTAGCGACCGGGCGCGCGATGAACGGTTCCGACAGGTTCATGCGCTTACTCCGTATCGCTTGCCGGGCTCGCCGGACGGGGCGGCGCGTTCCGGTAGAAACGCGCCCGCGCGCGACGGGCGAGCGAATCGAAGCCGAGATAGATCACCGGCGTGGTGAACAGCGTCAGCGCTTGCGACACGATCAACCCGCCAACAATCGCGATGCCGAGCGGCCGCCGCAATTCGGAGCCCGCGCCCCAGCCAAGCATCAGCGGCAATGCGCCGAGAAGTGCGGCCATGGTGGTCATCAGGATCGGCCTGAAGCGCAGCAAACACGCCTGGTAGATCGCATCACGTGGACTCTTGCCTTGCTCGCGTTCGGCTTCGAGCGCGAAGTCGATCATCATGATGGCGTTCTTTTTCACGATACCAATCAGCAACACGATGCCGATAAT
>NZ_JAQGMM010000382.1 GCF_028292365.1 Caballeronia sp. | reverse complement strand
AATGGGAAGAGGAAGGCCCGAACGGCCGCGAACTCCGGCGCCTGACCTATGGCGACGTGTATCACCAGAACGAAGTCGAGCAATCCACCTACAACTTCGAGCACGCGAACGTCGACCTGCTGTTCACGTTCTTCAAGAGCTACGAAGCCGAAGCACAGAAGATGATCGAAGCGAAGCTCTCGCTGCCCGCGTATGAGCTCGTGCTGAAAGCCGGCCACACGTTCAACTTGCTGGACGCACGCGGGGCGATTTCGGTGACGGAGCGTGCGGCGTATATCGGCCGGATTCGCGATTTGTCGCGTGCGGTCGCCAAGGGCTATTACGAGTCGCGTGAAGCGCTCGGTTTCCCGATGCTGGGCAATCCCGTACACGCCGCGGCCGGACTCGTTTCGGACGCACAAGATGCCGCCAAGCCCGCGTGGGCGCCGGCGCTTAAGGTCGAGCGCAATATCGATCAGGCCTGACCAGAGCACGACATAACAATGACCGAAACCAATCTTGCATCGCTGCTCGTCGAGCTGCGGACCGAAGAACTTCCGCCGAAAGCGCTCGCGCGCCTGGGCACCTCGTTTGCTGAAGGCATCGTGCAGCGGCTTGCCGCGCGCGACCTGATTGAAGGCGAAGCGAGTTTCGAAAAATACGCCACGCCGCGACGTCTCGCCGTGCTCATCAAGAACGTGCGCGCAGTCGCGCCGGAACGGCAAGTGCGCGAGAAGGTGCTGCCGGTTTCCGTCGCACTGGACAAAGACGGCCAGCCCACCGCGCCGCTCGCGAAGAAACTCGCCGCGCTGGGTTTCCCCGACTTCGCCATCGGCGATCTCGAACGCGCTCAGGACGGCAAGGCAGAAGCGTTTTTCCTGCGCTATGCAGCGCCCGGCGCAACGCTTGCCGAAGGCCTGCAGACCGCTCTGCAAGAAACGCTCGGCAAGTTGCCTATCCCAAAGCTGATGACGTATCAGCGGCCAGACGGCACCAGCGTGCAGTTCGTGCGGCCGGTGCACGGGCTGATCGCGTTGCATGGCCGCGAGATTGTGCCGGTGAGCGCGCTCGGCATCGACTCCGGCGACACCACGCTGGGTCATCGCTTCATGTCGGAAGGTTTTGTTCCGATCGCACACGCCGACGACTACTCCGAGACCCTTCGCTCGAAAGGCAAGGTCGTAGCGAATTTCGATGACCGCCGCGAATCCATCCGCACGCAATTGCTGGCGTTCGCGGGCGAAGACCGCGTAGTGATGCCTGAGTCGTTGCTGGACGAAGTGAACGCGCTGGTCGAATGGCCGGTCGTGTATCAGTGCCGTTTCGACGAATCGTTCCTGCAAGTGCCGCAGGAATGCCTGATCCTCACCATGCAGACGAACCAGAAATATTTCGCGCTGACTGATGAGCACGGCAAGCTGCGTTCGCGTTTCCTGATCGTGTCGAACATCGAGACGCAAACGCCGGGCGATATTGTGGAAGGCAACGAGCGCGTGATCCGCCCGCGTCTGGCCGACGCCAAGTTCTTCTTCGAGCAAGACAAGAAGAAACGCCTCGCCGACCGCGTGCCGCTACTCGCGAACGTGGTGTATCACAACAAGCTCGGTTCGCAGTTGCAACGCGTACAGCGGCTTGAAGCGCTGGCTGGCGAAATCGCGCCCATGATCGGCGTGGATGTGGCCGTCACGAAGCGCGCCGCCTTGCTCGCGAAGGCTGACCTGATCACCGACATGGTCGGCGAGTTCCCGGAGTTGCAAGGGACCATGGGCACGTACTACGCACGCCACGACGGCGAGCCGGAAGAAGTCGCGCTCGCGTGTTCGGAACATTATCAGCCGCGTTTTTCCGGCGATGAAACCCCGGCCACCGGCGTGAGCAGCGCGGTCGCTTTGGCCGACAAACTGGAAACGCTCGTCGGCATCTGGGGCATTGGCCTGCAGCCAACCGGCGAGAAAGATCCGTTCGCGCTGCGTCGTCACGCACTCGGCGTGTTGCGCATCCTCCTGGAAAAGCGCCTTGCCATCGACTTGTTCGACTTGCTGCGTATTGCACACAAGCAATTCGCGGACATGCCGCAAGTCGTCGATTCAACTGACGCCATCTACGCGTTTTTCATGGACCGGCTGCGCGGCGTGCTGCGCGAGCGCGGTTTCAACGCAATTGAGATCGACGCGGTGCTGAGCCTGAATCCCACGCGCCTGGATGACATCGTCGCGCGTCTGGACGCCGTGCGCGAATTCGCGTCGTTGCCGGAAGCTGCATCGCTTGCCGCGGCGAATAAACGTATTTCGAATATCCTGAAGAAGTCGGCGGAAGGCGTGCCGGCGAGCGTGCAGCCAGCTTTGCTTCAAGAAGCCGCGGAAAAGGCGCTGTACGCCCAGCTCGAACAAGTTGCGCCGCGCGTGCAGACGCAACTGGCCGAACGCAATTACACGGAAGCACTGTCGGCGCTGTCCGCATTGCGCGACGCCGTGGATACTTTCTTCAACGACGTGATGGTGAACGCGGAGGATCCGGCGTTGCGTAACAACCGCCTGGCTCTTCTCGGCGCACTGCATCAGCAAATGAATTGCGTCGCGGACATTTCGAAGCTTGCCGCCTGATGCGCCACACCATGCCGACCAACGCAAACAAGAAACTGGTGGTTCTCGATCGTGACGGCGTGATCAACGTCGACTCCGACGCATTCATCAAGTCGCCCGACGAATGGGTTGCCATCCCCGGCAGTCTGGAAGCGATCGCGCGTTTGAACCAGGCCGGCTACCGCGTGGCGATTGCGTCGAATCAATCGGGTATAGGCCGTGGTCTGTTCGACATGGCCGCGCTCAACGCAATGCACGAAAAAATGAACCGGGCGGCGGCGACGGTAGGTGGCCGCATCGACGCCGTGTTTTTCTGTCCGCACACGCAGGAAGACGAGTGCGAGTGCCGCAAGCCGAAGCCCGGCATGTTGCAGCAAATTGTGGAGCGCTTCGAGATCGATCCCGCCGATACGCCCATGGTCGGCGACTCGCTGCGCGACCTGCAAGCGGGCGCGGCGCTCGGCTTTGCACCGCATCTGGTGCTGACCGGCAAGGGACGTAAAACGCTGGCAGCGGGCAATCTGCCGCCGAATACGAAGGTACACAACGACCTGCGCACCTTCGCGCTCGACTTCCTCGCCGCCCATCACGACTGACCCGGCTGATCTGATTGGTCTCGCTGACCCGACTGATCCGTCGCAGGTTTTTTTCGTCACATCACATAAGACTTATTCAAGCCGATGCGCTTCATTCGTTCGCTGTTGCTGATGGTTTTTTTCGCCGTTTATACGGTGCCGTACGCGTGCGTGTGCTTCCTCGTGTTCCCGTTCATGCGCGCTGAAAAGCGTTACTGGATGGCGGCGTACTGGTGCAAGTCATGCATCGTGGTGATGCGCTACCTGAACAACATCCGCTATCAGATTGAAGGCATGGAGAACCTGCCCGATGGTCCCGCCGTGCTGTTGTCGAAGCACCAGTCGGCTTGGGAAACGCTGGCATTCCCCGCATTGATGCCGCGACCGCTCTGCTATGTGTTCAAGCGTGAGTTGCTGTTCGTACCATTCTTCGGCTGGACCATGGGCATGCTGAAGATGGTTCATATCGACCGGCGTCAGGGCAAGGATGCGTTTGCATCGGTGGCGCGGCAAGGGCGCGAGCGCATGGCCGAAGGGGCGTGGGTCATCATGTTCCCGGAAGGCACGCGCACGCGTGTGGGCCAGCAGGGCAAGTACAAGTCGGGCGGTGCGCGCTTCGCCTGCGCGGCGGGCGCACCGGTCGTGCCGGTTGCCCACAACGCCGGACACGTATGGCCGCGGAAATCGTTTCTCAAATATGCGGGTATAGTCACTATGTCAATTGGTCGTCCGATCGACACGACAGGCCTCACGCCGGAAGAAGTCAACCTGCGCGTGGAGCGCTGGATCGAAACGGAAATGCGCCGTATTGATCCGGACTCGTACGGTCCCGCCGATCGTTTCGCCGCTGGGTCTGATTCTGATTCTGACTCCAGGTCTGAGTCCGACTCTGGGTCGAAGTCTCAGGGCGCGGCTACCGGCCTGTAGGTCCGGATGTCGTTATCGTCAGGCTCGTTACGTTCGTTTCTATCGTTAGTGTTGTTCTTTCCGTCATTCCTGCGCCGAGTGCGCCAAGCTGAGCCGATGCAGAAGACTCCCCCGCGCCAGCGTCCCGCTGCCGCGCTCGACAACCCGCAACTCGACCTGCCGCTCAACCTCCCCAGTGAGCCAAGGCTGTCGAGCGCGGCACCATCGCCTGCTATGTCGGGCTCTCCTGCCGCACCCGCTGCACCGCCCCCCGCCATGCCTGCAACATTGCGTGGCGATGTCGCGCCTACCGATACAACCGAGACCGCGAGCCCTTCCGCTCCGCCATTGCGTGCACCCCTTGCGCCCGACGGTTCGCGCAACCGGCAACTCCTGCTCGGTTCGCAGATGCTCGATTACCGCTTGAAACGTTCGTCGCGCCGGACGATCGGCTTCACTATCGACGGCACCGGTCTGGCGATTACCGCGCCGCGTTGGGTAACAATCGGCGCAATAGAAAGCGCGATTGCCGAGAAGGAAAAGTGGATCTTCAAGAAGCTGACCGAGTGGCAAACGCGCGTGGAACAACGCGCGGTGCCGCGGATTGAATGGAAGGATGGCGCGCAGCTTCCGTATCTCGGGCAGACCGTCACCGTCATGATGAGCGCCGCGCCGGGCACGGCCGGCAAGAGCGCAACGCGGCCGGCGTTCGATATCGAAACCGGCGTGCTGTGGCTCGGCCTTCCCGAACTAGCAGATGTTCAGCTCGCTCGCGAGCGAGTGCAGCGCTGGCTGCATGTTCAGGCGTTGCAGGTTTTTGGCGAGCGGTTGCCGGTGTACGCGGCCAAATTAGGCGTGGAGTTCAGGGCCTATGCGTTGTCGTCTGCAGCTACGCGCTGGGGCAGTTGCTCCAGCGACGGCAAGATCCGCCTCAACTGGCGGCTGATTCATTTCCCCGTGCATGTGATCGACTACGTGGTCGCGCACGAACTCGCACACCTTCGGGAGATGAATCACAGTGCACGATTCTGGGCCACGGTCGAATCCATTTTTCCGGACTTCCGCGAAGCACGGCATACGCTCAAGCATCATCCGCCCGAATTGTTGCCGCTGCTTTGACGCTTCGCCGGCGAGGAAAAAAGCGTCGTGCAGCGCGCTGCGAGCCTTTGCGACGAGCGGTACAATTTTGGATGTGGCCGTTTTCAACGTGCGCGCTGTTCACTGAGACACGCCAAGAGACACAGGAAAGCGGACCATCCGTTCCATTACATTCCCCACAGGAATCCCATTATGCGACTTCTTCATACCATGCTGCGAGTCGGAGATTTG
>NZ_JAQGMM010000170.1 GCF_028292365.1 Caballeronia sp. | reverse complement strand
TTCGCCAGTCTGGAAGCGCATAGCCAGCCCGCGAATGCCGCCGGATGGCTGGCGGGTTGGGGGGCGGGTGCGATGCTACCGGCAGTCGTTGTCGCCTTGCCGTTCGAGGTACCGGTTCTGGCTGTGATTGCGGTCGGATTTGGCGTCGGGCTCATCGTGCAGGTCGCCGTGAATCACTATTACGGCAAAAGCATCGGCGACACCTGGGATCGATTCGCCGGTTCGCATCACTGGTAGGCTGGGTGCATGGAAAAAAATATTATCAAGCTGCCGCTCGGCATGTTCGCGTTCAATGTGTTGTTCGGCGCGCTGGCGGTGGCCAGTTTTCCGGTTCTGATCTGGGCGCTGCCTGCGATGCTTGTCGCCGCGCTCGTGTATGCCGTGTTTGCGGCTTTTTTTGCGACCGGGTACACGGCCTATCATCAGGGAATGAGCATCCTTATGCGGCTCAATTTCTGCCTCTTCGCGGCAACCGTGTGCGCACTGCTTGCAGATACACTCGGCTTTACGTCGCGAGCGATGCTCATGCTGACGAGCGGATATTTCGCCGCGCTAATCACGGCGTATTTCATTTTTTTCGTCCGGGAGCGAGGGCGGAACTGGAACGACTTCCTGGACTCGCTGCGCAGCCCCACGCTCGCTATCGAAGGCGTGAGGGTGGTGCGGTTCATTCGTGCGCGGGGAAGTTCCCATTCGAAACAAAGCAAATCGCCATCGCTGCTTGCGCCGCTTGGTGCGGCAGCAGGCGTGGTCGCGATGACAGTCGTCGGCGCTGTGTTCGGCGCCCAAGGGAAAGCGCTTTTTCAGTGTGCCGTTGAGGCCGCTATCCTGGTGTCACCCTTCGCGGTGCTGCCCTTCGTGATGATGTATTTCGTGGGCGTCCACGAAGTGAAGCGCGTCGAGAAACGACAGCGGACCCGATTTGTGTTCGACGATGTCGAGGCATTGCAACATGAGCGTGCGAAGTTGAGCGTCGCCCGGCTCATCAATCCCAGGCTGCGGCAAGTGGTGCCTCCGGCACGGTAGTACGGCGACCGAGCAAATCCGCAAGCGAAATGACGTACAACGACGACAATCGGAATGGAAGAACTACTCCCTTTCTACGAGCGAGAACTATCATTGCTCCGGCAATATGCGCGCGAGTTCGCCGAACGGAATCCGAAAATTGCGGCTGGGCTTGCTATGTCTGGCGGCCGCTCGGAGGACCCGCACGTTGAGCGAATGCTGCAGTCCTCCGCGCTTCTGGGTGCCAGGATCAGCGCAAAAATAGAGGACGGCTATCCCGAGTTTACCGAGGCGCTGCTAGAGGTCCTGTTTCCGCAATATCTGCGGGCGATTCCGTCATGTTCGATTGCTCAGTTCACAGCAGATACGCGTGCAAGCCAACTAACCGAAGCCGCCATCGTCGGGCGTGGAGCGGCGCTGGAAGCACGTATCGGCGAATGCCGGTTTCGCACGGTCTACGACGTGACGGTCCTGCCACTGCGTCTGACGGCGGCCCGGTACTCTGCGACGGCGATGGCACCAGCGAGCGTCCAGCTTCCAGCCAACACCACCGGATTGATCTCGATTACGTTTGAACCGGCAACGGAAACCGGAGGCTTTGGTTCGACGACGCCTCCTGAGGCACTCCGCATACATCTCGCGGGCCAGCCGCCGTTCGTATCCGCGTTGACCGATACGCTTCTAATGCGAACGTCAGCTGCCTTTGTCGAGGCCGATGGTTGTGGCCGGTGGAAGCCTCTCATGCAGGTCCCGCTCAAACCCGTCGGTTTCGATGATCGCGACACACTGCTTGGCGAACCATCGGACGCCGCATCCGCCTTCCGGCTACTAATGGAATTTTTCGCGTTTCCGGACAAGTTCCAGTTTGTCGATGTCGATTTTGCACGCCTCATGCGTAGCGCTGGCTCATGCAGGAAGCTGACGCTGCATCTCGCAATTGGGAACGTGCCGAACGACTCGCCCGTGGCGCGCGCAATGGAGGCGCTGAGCGCAGACAATCTGAAGCTCTTCTGTACGCCGGTCATCAACCTGTACAAACGTGAGGCGCAACCGGTTCACATCACGAGCACCGCGACTTCATATCCGGTTGTGCCGCAGGCACTGCGCGTCTCTAACACTGAAGTCTATTCAATCGATTCCGTCTACGTTGCGGAGCAGAAAGCGACGGGTAAAACGGTGACCGAAATCCCGCCGTATCGCTCGCTGCGGCACGACGGATCGGCGCAATCATCTGGCACATACTGGGTTGCTCGCCGCGACCCATGGATCGCCCAGCAGCGTCCCGGTTATGAAACTGAGATTTCGCTCGTAGGGATTGACGAGAACCCGATCTCTCTGGAAACCGAGCAGTTAAGTATTGAAGTGACCTGCACTAATCGCGACTTGCCGCCAACGATGCCGTTCGGCACGCCAGGTGGAGATTTGCTGAACGAGGACGCGTCATTTGCCTGCGCGATTTCAATGTTGCGGGCGCCCACCGAAAGCGTGAGGCTGCCGCGTGGCAGCAGTGCACTATGGAGTCTTCTCGCCCAGTTCACGCCGAACCCGCTTTCGTTAAGACCGTCCGGCCTCAGAGCTTTGCTACACCAGCATTCGCATTCGCGGTCGCCATCGATTTCACGACTCATCGATAGCATTGTCGGACTGGAACATCGTCCATGCATGAAATGGATGCCGATCAAACCGCTGCCGACATTTGTGCGTGGCATTGAGGTACTACTGACGATCGACGAAACGGCGTTTGTCGATACCAGCCTCAGCACCTTCGTTGGCGTGATGGATCGGTTCTTCGCCCCTTATGCGCATCTGAATAGCTTTGTTCAACTGGTCCTACTGTCGAGCGGTACAGGTTCCGAGGTCATTCGCTGCGATGCGAGGCAGGGGACCACTGCGATCCTTTGACGAGCTGTACGGACCCACGGCGATGTAACCGTCCAACCCCGTATGAAGCAAACATGGCAGAGCATGAGCATCTGAGTCGCCTCCTTCGACTGGGCGGCGGCATGTTGTTTGGATCAAGGGTTAGCGTTTTTGGGTTGCAGAAACTCTCGCACGCGCAATAGTGGGTCGAAGCCGGAAATTCGTTTCATGAAACGGAGTACGTCTTTCTTGGAGGGATGATGCAACGGATTCTCGCGATAGGCGGCGGTGGATTTTCAATGGGTGAGAGAGGATCGCCGATCGATACATATATCTGCGAACTCACAGGAAAAGAGCGCCCGCAGGTCTGCTTAATAGCGACGCCAAGCGGCGATCATCCGCGACTTGTGCGCGATTTTCACGATGTCTATGGGGCGCTTGGTTGCGAAACTTCCAACCTTGCCTTCTTCAATCAATTCGGACCCAATCCGATATCACGTACAAACTACAGGACACGTTTGCTTCAGCAAGATGCAATTTTCGTCTGTGGAGGCGACGCGAAATCCGCCATCGGCGTGTGGAAGGAATGGGGACTCGACGCAGTTCTCCGTGAGGCGTGGCAGGGAGGTGTGTTACTTACCGGAATGAGCGCTGGAGCTATTTGCTGGTTCGATCACGGAGCACCCGATTCAGCTCTCGCTGGCGCTCAGGCAGACCGGTTTCTTGGTTTTCTGGAGGGCGGCTGTGAAGTTCACTACCATGCTGGAGAGACACGACAGATTCGGACAAACCTCCTCGAACGGTTCAAGGGAAGCGGCTTCTCGTCGATGGTCGCGATAGATGATTTCGCCGCCGTGTTGTATGCGGGACAAACGATCGAAGCGGTCCTGTCCTGGAAACCAGACGCCACGGCATATCAAATAGAATGCATTGACGGATATGTGACTGAGCAGCCTTTGGCATACGCACGGCTAGCAGTGCCAAAAAGTCGATCGCAGCTGTTGACAACGAGCGTCCCCCCAGCAGTTTTGCAGACGTATGTTGGCCGGTATCGATTGATGAGCCCTGACGTTCTGACGATCTCCATGGAGGGCAATTGCTTGTTTGCCGAACTGATAGGGCAAGACAAATTCGAAATGCATGCGGAGAATGAGCGTGATTTCTTCTGCGAATTCATTGACGCTCGTGTCACTTTTCAGGAAGACTTCAGCGGGAGGGTGGCCTCTCTGACGCTACGCCAAAATGGAAGCGATGTCTCAGCGCTGAAGATCGCCGGAAATGAAGATCTGTAAAGAATGGTTGAATCGAATGTCGGCATTCGTCCTTGTTCGGCCACTTTGAGTCATTCGGGCCAGCGGGCAGAATCGTTAACAATCGACGCTGCGAAGTAACACCTATTGCAATTCGATGACATTGACGATCGTTACGCACCCACATCGTGGAAGAGCAAAAAATCCCTAACCCGTAGCTCGGGTGTCAGTCGGTTCGAAACGGAGCCTCCGGATGTCCGAAGCTCCGATGAACATCCGCATCTGCTAATTTCCGCCTGCTAGTTCCAGTTGAAGCAATCCGGGCAGTGTAAGTTGCGCAAAGGACGCGATGCTTGACAGATCGGCGTCCCTGTACCAGCCCTCATCGTGAAGTAGATTCAACGTTCCGACGGTCCGGCCGTTCCAGCGAACCGGCATATTGAGCACGCTTTCGCATCCTAGCGATTGAATCAGCGCATGGTCGGAAAAGACCTCTTTGAGATCCTTCGCCGTATTGCCGACGAACGGCAGACCCCGACGAATCACGTGATCGGCCCAGCGTTGGGAGATGATTTTCTTTCGTCCACCGGGTGGGTAGTCGTTGGAAAGATTTGAGTAGACGCGGATCGATTCTGTGATCGCCGTGTCGTACATCAATATCGTGAATAACTTGTGTGAGACGGTTCGTAACAACGCTTGATCGACTGCACGGAAAACGGCCTCCGGTTGATTGCCATCCGCATGTGATGCGGCCACCTGGTTGAGAGTTGACAGTAGTTCAGAGGTCATGCTTCCAGTTCCTTTACCGCGATAGCTTCCAGTGAGAGTCCTTTGGTCCGGATTCCCATCACAAGGACGGCAATTGCACCGGTTAGCAGCACCGCCGTCGTCACTCCAAATACGCCCCCGAATCCAAGTATCGGGAAAATATAACCCACTAGAATCGGGGAGATGATGGCGCCGATACGTCCCACCGCGGAGGCGATCCCGACGCCTGTGGTACGAATGGCAGTTGGGAACACCTCGGCCGTATAGGCATAGACCCCAGCATAGGTCCCGTTCATGAAGAAGGAAAGGCAGATGCCCGCGACCATGATCGCTTCGTTTGTTCGCGTCATGGTCATGGTCAACGCAGCGACTCCGCCAAGCACCATGTAGGACGCGATCGTGGCCTGCCGGCCGATCTTTTCGTTGAGCCAGGCCGCCGAAAAATAGCCTGGAATCTGCGCTATATAAATCGCAAGAGAATACGCGAAGCTCTTTGTGATGCTCATGCCGTGCTGCATCAGCAAGCCCGGAATCCACGTGAAAAACGAGTAGTAGCTGAAGGTGATCGTGAGCCACATCGTCCAGGTCATGGCGGTTACCTTCGCCTGCTTGCCGACCCACAAGGCCTTGAAGTTGGCGATGAACGACCCTTTTGCAGGCGCTTCTTGCAGGTTTGCTTCAATCTGTACGTCGGGACCGGCAGCTTCCAGCGTGTAACCGGTCGCCAGCAACTCGCGCTCGATTTTGTCCACCGCAGCCCGCGCCTCGTCATGGCGGCCCCGGCTCTCAAGCCATCGTGGCGACTCGGGCAGCACGCGACGCCACCACAACAGCATCACAACCGGAAGCGCGGTCAGTACCGTCAGAATGCGCCACCCTTCGGGCGTAGCCGGTACGATCAGGTAGCCCAGCAGGGCCGCCGCGACGAAGCCGAACGAAAAGAACCCGGCAAGCGACCCCACGAACGTTCCGCGATACCGCCGCGCCACAAACTCCGCTAGGTACGGCGCGATGATGGCGCTTTCTGCTCCGGTGCCAAGACCGGCAAAGATCCGAGCGACGAGGAACGTCGGCCAAATATGAGTTGTTGCGCTGACGAGTGATGCCAAGGAGTAGATCGCGAGTGCAACCATCATCACGCGACGCCGGCCAATCAGATCGCCGAGTGCACCGGCGAGTAGCGCGCCGAAGAAAAAACCAATATAGGTCGCACTGCCCAGCACGCCCGTCTGTACGCTCGTCAGGCTCCACTGCGAACGTAGGACGGGCAGGATGAATGCGAGCACGGCGGCATCCATGGCGTCAAAGGTATATCCGAGGCCACCGATCAACAACAAGCGTCGATGAAACTTCGAAAACGGCCAGCTTTCAATTCTTGATGATATGGACGACACGACGTCTCTCCGATGAACTACAAAAAATTCCAGGGCCGTGATGCTTAGAAGCTGTGGCGAATTCCTACGCGCAGTGCCAGCTGGTTCGATGTGCTCGACGGACTGATGAACGCCAGCGCGGCAACGGCGGCATGGCCGGTCGAATCGGTGCCGCTCGCGTGCTGCCACGCACCGATGGCATAAAACAGCGTGCGTTTCGACAAATCGTATTCAGCCCCGATGTTGACCTGGCTGTAATTGGCGCTTTCGCCTCGGGTGTAGTCATAGGCCGCGCCGGCGAGGATGGACGGCGTGAATCGATACGAAAAATTGGCGTCGACGTTATTGAAACGCGCGGTTCCCGAGAAGGGCGTGCTCGATGTTTTGATCACGTCCTGGTATTGCGTGTTCGTGTAGACGGCGCCGACAGACAGGCCGCCGAATACATAGTTCGCGCCGGCACCGAGCACCTGATAGGTCCGTGCCGAAACATAGCCGCTGTAAATCGGATTGGTGATGGGGTTCGTGAAGGTCGTATTCGCAACCGGCGTTGCCGTTGCATCGTAGAGGGAGGTTGCCGGATTGTTCAGCTTGAGCGCCGCCAGCGCGACCTTGAACGATGGCGTGGTGTAGGTCAGGTTCGCACCTTCTCCGCGACCTTGCGAGAAATTGCCTGCGACGCCGCCCAGCGTCAACATCGCGCTGCCTTGCAGGCCGCGGAAATTGGGGCTTACGTACTTGACCATGTTGCTGAACGAATAGTCGCCCCAGACATTGTCGACATCGCCGGCGTGAGCGGTCATGACGCCGCCGAACTTGGCTGCCGAGGTCAGTCCGATCAGGCTGTCGGACACGACGTCGTATTGGCGACCGAGACGGATAGACCCGAAGTGCGAGTCCAGTCCGACATACGCCTGACGTCCGAACTCGCGCGACCCGTTGCCCATTTTCCCGGTGTTCGGGTCGAAGCCGCCTTCGAGCACGAACGTGGTCGTCATGCCGTCGCCAAGATCTTCCACGCCACGAAAGCCCCAGCGGCTGCTGCCGCGTCCGCCATTTGACATCTGGATGTTGTGCCCGCCACCTTGGTTGTTGGTGTACGTGATCCCGTCGTCCAGTGTGCCGAAGAGAGTCACCGAACTCTGCGCGTGGCTGACGCTTGCCGCGAGCAGGACAGGTGCGCCCAAACAAAACTTTTTAATTTTCATTTCATTCTCCCCCAGGTTTCTCGTTCACACCGTGAACGAGGCTTGTGTCAGATGATTCGAATAGAACTGGCCCGCTTTCATGACGGCGAGCAGGTTGCGGCTGTCCTGGAAGACCGAGAGGTCGTCGAGCGGGTTGCCGTCGAGCACGATCAAATCTGCGTGCGCGCCCCGTGCAATCACGCCGATACGGCCCGTCTGGTTCATCATTTCGGCATTGATCCAGGTGGCGCTCCTGAGGATGTCGGCTGGCTTCATGGCCTCCTGGCGCATCGTCAGTTCGTCGTACTGGGAGACGTGCATTTCGCCGAGCAGGTCGGAGCCGAGCCCGATCTTCACCCCGGCGGCATGGGCCATCTTCAGCGCCTCGATACCCTGGTTTTTCACGCGATCCGTTTTCTCAAGCATCGCTTCGGACCAGCCGAGTTGTTTGCCATGCCGTTCGATGGCCGCATAGGTCGCGAGCGTCGGTACGAGATAAGCACCGTGTTCCGCCATGAATTGCGCGGTCGCCATGTCGATCAGGTTGCCGTGCTCGATCGAGCGCACCCCGCAGCGCACCGCTCGCTGAATCGCTTCGGGCGAATAGGCATGGGCCATCACGTAGGTTTTGGCGGCAGTAGCTTCCTCGACGATCGCCGTCAGCTCTTCGATCGAGTATTGCGTGCCGTCGAGCGGGTCGTTCGGTGTGGAGATTCCGCCGCCCGCCATGACCTTGATATGGGTGGCTCCGTTGCGGATCTCTTCACGCACCGCACGCCGGACTTCCGGAACACCATCGGCGACGTGGCCCAGCAAGCCCACCGCGCCGCAGCACGCGCAACTCATGCCGTTGAAGAATGCCGGACGCGAGTCGCCGTGCCCACCGGTCTGCGTCAACGCGCGGCCTGCGATGAAAAGGCGCGGCCCGGCGAAGTGGCCTAGCTCGATGGCCTGCACGAGGCCGGAGTCAGCACCACCCGCGTCTCTCACAGTGGTGTAGCCGCGCTTGAGCATCTGCTCGAGGATGTCTTTCGATTGCGCCGTAATCAGCGACTGCGGCAGCATCGAGAGCTTGAAGAAGTCGGGAATGGTGGCCGTGACGTGTACGTGCGCGTCAATCAGGCCCGGCAGGACCACACGCCCCGCGAGATCGAACACCTGGGCGTCGCCGATATCGAGTTGACCGAATGACACCGCATCCACCATGCCGTCCTCGACGACGATGGTCGCGCCCGGCTTCAATGTGGCGCTCGGGCTGTCGAACAGGTTGGCGTTACGAAAAACGATACGTGTCATGAAAGGCTCCGGGAACTTGATGGAGCCATTCTGGGGACCTGCTTTTTTGACAACAACGACATCCAATCTATTATTTCGTTGCTTTTAGGGCAACATCTGCGCAATGCGCGCAGCCACTTTCGGGAGAGAAAATGAGCGGTTTAACGATCGGGCGCTTACGCTATCTGTTCGAAGCGGTGCGCCTCGGCGGCATCCGTGCCGCAGCGGATTTCCTGAACGTCGCGCCGTCGGCAGTAAGCCGCCAGCTCGTGCTGCTCGAAAAAGCTGCTCGTACACCCTTGCTGGAGACCAACCGGCGTGGCGCGAAGCCGACCGAAGCTGGGCTGCTCCTGATCGACTACTACCGTGAACACGTCTCGCGTGAAGAGGCGCTCGTGTCCAGGCTGGATGGCATTCATGGGCTGGAATACGGCAACATTGCGCTTGGGGCAGTGCAGGGTTTCACCGACGACCTGATGCGCCACGCGCTATGCGAATTCAACGCGCGTCATCCGAACGTGACGATCACGCTGAAGCTGGGCGGCGTCAACGACATTCTCAACTGGCTCGAGGACGACGAAGTGCATCTCGGGCTGACGTATGGGCCGGGACTCGACCTGCATGCCGCGCGGTTGAAGGAAATTGTCTCGGTCGTGCAGCCGGTGTGCGCGATTGTCCCGCGGAATCATCCGCTGACCCGGCTCGAGGCTGTGCACGTCGACGATCTTTTTGCCTATCCGTTCGCGCTCGCCCGCCCTGGGTACGGCACGAGAAAGATCGTTGAGCAAATCGAGGCGAGCGAGGAGCGCCAGTTCAATGTCGTACTGGAAACGGATCATCTGATCGGCTTGACGAGTTTTGTCCGTGCGGGGATGGGGGTGACGCTTTTGCCCGCGTTCGCGGTTCACGACGACGTGGAACGGGGTGCTCTTGAGGCACTCTCGATCAAGCACGATCTCATGCAGAAGGTGCAGGCGCAGCTAGTCAGCCGGCGTGGGCGCGAACTGCCGGTCGGTGCCGTGAAGCTCCAGCGCTTGCTGATCGCGAACATGCTGGCATTCAAAGCGTGAACCCGCTTCGGTTAAGAACTGCGCACAAGATATAGATCAATCGCCCGCGTTGGAAGAGCCGTGGGCGGTCTGCTCCGACGCGACGCGGCTGCCACCCCGTCGCTGACTGGGTGAGTGTGCTGGAGAGAGATTTAACGGATGCCCGAGGTCGCAAAGCCCGGGTCGTGAACGTCCGTTGTCGAGAAAGTTGACTGGCTGTTGCGGGTCGACTACGGCCAATCGCTTGCGAGTAAGATGTGAGCCGTCGACGTCTAGTAACTGCACCACTACTACGGCGATGCGATCGATCAAGCGGACTTGACGTTCCTTCGAGCTTTTCCCGAAGACCGGTCCTGTCCCGACGAGCGGTGAGAGCTATGAGATTACATTTAGCTTTCGAATCGGTTGACGACGGCCCGTCTGGCGGGTTCGCATTAAAGGAACTGGCTCACGCTCACTCTGGCTGTTTGGAGCCGGTGGAGGGCCGATTTACCCCGTTGACGGGCGGTCAAACCGGCTTTCCGCCGCCCGCGCCGGTCCGTCAGACCGGAAATTGTCATGTTTTTGCGACATTTTTCTGCCGGGCGGTTTGTTTTTTGGTTAGCTCGACCGGCTGCGCAGATGAAATTTCGTGCTAGGATTCACTCAAGATAACGTTTTCGGCGCAATCTTCTGGCTCAAACTCTGTAGTTTGGCTGCCAAAAGATGCACCTAAACGACTCGAGATTGGGTGGGGGTATTGCGGTAACGGATGCCTCAAACCACGATTTCCGCAGCTGTTTTTGGCGCGCCTTTGTGCGGCAAACCAGCCAGTGATTTTCCCTGCTTCGGGCAGTGCCTGTTCGGGACGTTATGCAGCCCGTACGCTGACTATGCCACGTCTTTTCCCCATCGACTGCGATTCTCAGTCGAAGTCCTTCGCTGACGGCGACAAAGTATGCCTTGTCCTCACGCTTGAGGCTTTCAAGTCCTTTCACTGTAAGCTTTTTCATTCGTCTCATTCCGTTACCGTCTTGTTACCGTCTAAATTTCGGATTTCAGTGTACTTTACTGGACGGTGTCGGTTATAAATATCGGACAAAGTCTTATTCGGTAAGGGATTATGGACGACGTTGGATTTCAATGGATTGCGAGAAAACCACTTTGGGATCAGAGGGTCGAAGGTTCGAATCCTTTCGCTCCGACCACGTTTCAAATGAAGGGGTCACGAGTTTAACTCGCGACCCCTTTGCCTTTTCTGGCGCTGCTTCGAAGTTTGCAATGACCACAGCCGCCGAGCGTTTCCGTTCCCTCGCAAATTCCCGATATCGTTTAATCTTCTGCGTTCACCCTTCGTATTTGTACCTGAACTTTATTTCCGGGCCGTCCATGCCGCGTTTCGCTACTTTGCTACTCTGCTCACTGCTTCTGTCCGCCTGTGCCGACGCGACCGTGCCGCACCACACGCCGCCGCAAGATCCACCCGATTACAAAGGCGTGCCCACCGATACAACGCCGCCAGTCATGATCATCGCGCCGGCCAAGCCCGAGCAGCCGCAATAAAACTGTCGCCGCGCGCCGCGAACTTGGCCCTCATGCCGCAGCGTATAATCCGCCTATGAACACGCCCGCCAACGACACCCCGTCTCACGCCCACTCGTCCGCCGACGCGCTTCAGGCGGCGATCACGATGGCCGACGATTATTGTCGCGAGCGGGGTCAGAAACTCACGCCTATTCGCCGCACTGTGCTCGAATTGCTGCTGGCTTCGGGCCGCGCGACCAAGGCCTATACGCTGCTCGACGAAATGCGCGCGATGCATCCGAACGCGTCGCCTCCCACGGTGTATCGGGCGCTGGATTTCCTGCTCTCAGCGGGGCTGATTCATCGGATCGAGTCGATCAACGCGTTCACCGTTTGCCACGATCTCACGCATTGCCAACATGGCGTGCTGATCGTTTGCCAGCAATGTGGCCGCGTGACCGAGTTGCAGCAGCAAAAACAGTTGCGCCAGAGCCTGATGTCGCAGGTTGAGGCGAGCGGGTATCGGCTGGCCGGCGACGACATCGAGTTAAAGGGTATTTGTCCGGCATGTCAGGCCGCTGAAGACCCCAGCGCGCATCAGCACGACCACGATCACAATCACGCGTCGCATTGATTTTCGCACGCGACGTGTAAAAGCTTCGCGCAGAAGAAAGCCGTTTCCGACGTCAGTTGGAAACGGCTTTTTATCTCTGGATGGCTTCGAACGCCGCTCTCCCAAACTCGCGGCTCAAATGAAGCGAAATCGAAGCGAAGCCCCGATGCGGGCACACCGAGGCTTCTGACCCGCGAAGGCCGTTCGCGCAGAAAATCGCGGGCTGAACGTATTCTAGAGTGCACCAATCGGGCTGATTGTGATCACTTGTATCAACGCGTAACCCAATGTGCACAGGGCGTTTCCAGAGGTCAAGCCTGTCTGGTCAACGAAGGCCGCGACACGTAATTACTACGACAGAAACGCACCCATGCAAGCGTATTGTGCGAACTTCTTGCCGCAAAGGTATGATCCCAATTCCTGAAATCGATTCCCGATCATGACCTCGTTCTGGATTTTCCTCGCCATTTGCCCAATCGCGCTGGGTTCGCTGGTCGTGTTCGCCTCGCATATCGACCCGTTGTCCGGTCGGTGGCGCGGCGCGCAAATGCTCGGTTCGCTGGGTCCGCGAGCAAACCAGGCGGTGGGTGAACACGTTGCGCGCGTTGGCCGCTCAATCAAGAAACACGCAGGCGCTATTGCTTGCAGCGAATCACCATCGACCGGTTCTTGACGTTCGCGCCGAAAATCCCGGCCACCGTTCCGCCTGACGTCGCCCCGTTGTCGACATCCTTCGACACCACGTCGTAGCCGTACGAACCGCATATTTCGCCCGCCTTCTTGTAGCATTCGCCCCAGCTTGTACTCGCGTCGCCACCGCTGCAATTAATCGCAAAGCCGGTGTCGCCGGACGGCAGATAGGTCCTCTTCGCCGAGTCGGCGCAGCCAGCGAGCGTCAGCGCAGCCGCCATCACCGCAACCGTCGCGGCTACTTTTCCAAGCGTCGTGGCGCAAACTTGTAATTTCATTGATTCTTCCCTGTGTTTAATTAAGCACGCCCGTGTTCGTTGAGCGTGCCTGTGATCATTTGAGCGGCGCGTTAGCGTGCCGGCAGATAGCGCGATGGATCGATCGAACTGCCTTTGTAGCGCAATTCAAAATGCAACATCACGCGATTCGTGTCGGTGTCGCCCATTTCCGCTATGGGCTGACCCTGCGTGATGCTCTGGCCCTCCTTCACGAGCAGCGCGCGGTTATGCGCGTAGGCGGTCAGGTAGTCGGCGCTGTGTTTCACGATCAGCAGGTTGCCGTAACCGCGCAGCCCGTTCCCCGCATAGACGACCGTTCCCGCGGCGGCCGCCACGATTTGCATCCCGGGCGTGCCGGCAATGTCGATACCCTTCGAACTCTTGCCATCGAAACCGCGAATCACGCTGCCTTGCGTCGGCCAGATGAGCGAAATGCTGCTGGCCGGCGTGACCAATGCGGATGACGATGGCGACGAGTCCGATGGTTCGGCGCTGCTTGCGCGGGCCGGTGGGGCTGAAGACCCGGCCGGTGTCACGCTTCCCGCTGGCGGCGCCACGCGCAGCACCTGACCGACCTCGATAGCATTCGGGTCGGTGAGGTTGTTCCAGCGCGCGATGTTCGAGACCGATGTCCGGTTCGCCCGCGCCACCTTCGACACTGTGTCGCCCCGTTCAACACGATAAAACCCTGGTCCGACCGGCGCGGAGCCGCACGCGGCGAGCACTGCGACCAATGACACGCAGGTCAGCCGTCGAATTATTTTTAGCAAACCCAAAACCTCGTAAAGCGCCGCACAAACCGAAAACGCTGCGGCAAACAAACCAGGACGCGTATCGGCGAAATGTCCGATTTTACCGTCCCGGCGTCGCTGCCCTCAGAAGCGGCCCACGCGGCCCGCGAGTTGCCACGCTGTGTCCTGCTTCTCTTCCTCTTCAAGCCGGCGAAATGGTCAGCCGCAGTGCCGCCGTTTCGGTCTTTCCTGGCGCGAGCCAACGCAGTCCGCGGCCGTTGTGAATGGCGTCGGGAAGTCCGACCCATGGCTCGACGCAGTAGAAATCCGATGTGGGCGCTTCGGTCCAGGTCGTCACGGAATACCAGGGTACCGAGTCGGGGCGTTGCAGGTCGAAATTCACCGCGCGCTTCAAACCCGGTGTGACAAGGCGAACCGGGTGATCGGAAGGACCGGTAAAACAATGGAAACGGTCCAGGATGTTCGCATCGTCCAGTGCGTAGCGCGCCGCGCCTGCTTGCGAGTCAGTGATCGTGCCATCGTCGAGTTGCCGGCAAGTTTCCGTCCGCGGCAATTCGAGGCTGCTGATGCCGCGCTGGTCGTGCGGCAGGACGAAGTAGAAATGATGACCCGCGTAGTAGGGCAGCGGTACTTCGCCGGGATTCGACGTGGTGAGTTCGACATCGAGCGTCACAGCGTCGACCAATCTGTATGCCGCCTCGAAACGAAACGCGAACGGATAACCCTGGCGCGTGAAATCATTGTCCACGAGCGTCATTCGCACACCGTGGCCGTCTGCGTCTTTGCGATGTTCGAACGGCAGGTTACGCGCGAAACCGTGCATGGGGAGTTCGTGCACGACGCCTTCCGGATCGCGCCACTTGCCGATCTCGCCATCGACGAAATGACGGCCGAGAAACGGAAACAATAACGGATTGCCGCCGCGAATCTTGACGAAGTTGGACCAGTCCGGCGCGGCTGGCCAGAAGATGACGGGCTCGCCGCCGACGCGCCACGTCATCAGCCGTCCGCCCGCGCGCGGCGCGAGTTCGAGAGCGGCGTCATCGAACGTGATTTCCAGGATGTCTTCAGGCTGGGATGACATGTCGGTTGTCTCCTTGATTAATGGACATTAATGGACAAACTGCGGTGGGCAAACTGCGTGGACGAACCAGTGGTCGAACGCGCAACGAACAAACGGTCTGCTGCAACGGGCGGCTCAATTCTACGGGGAAACCCTTTTGGGGAAATTGCGACTGACACAGCCGGTTTCATTGCCTTGATAATGCAAGCACGATGTAACACGGATGAAACATTTTTCGACCTTGACGATCTCGCACCGATCAAGTGGCCCCTGCCGAACGACGAGGATGATATGGATCTGGCGATGATGTTTGGAGTGTTCATTTTTGGCACGTTCGGCGCCGGTACGCTGCTGTTTCTATACAAGCTGCGGCCGTGACGCGGATGTGAAGCAGTCAAACAAAAAGCCCGTTATTACAACGGGCTTTTTTTATTATTACTAATGTATTTGTTTATCCAAACGATTTGCTTTCGATAACAAAAGGCACTACGCAAAGGCTTGGCGCTGCTTTTGGTGAGCGGCATAATCGGCCCGGTTTGCTTGGGGCTTTGCTGCACCGCCGCGGCTATGTGCCTGTCGCCAATTACGAAAGAGGATCGACGCGTGACTTTGTGGTTTCTGATTTTTCTGAGCGTACTCCAGGGTGTGACTGAATTGTTCCCGGTCAGCAGTCTTGGACATACGCTCCTGGTGCCCGGCCTGATTGGGATGCACATCGATAAACACGCGCCGCAATTGTTGCCGTTCCTGGTCGCGTTGCACCTGGGTACGGCGCTCGCGCTGCTGTGGTACTTCCGCAAGCGCTGGATTGCGCTGATCAAGGGGTTTGTCGGATCGCTGCGCGGCCGCCAAAACGCGGATGGTCACATGATGTGGGCGCTGATCATTGGCACGATTCCGACGGGCATCGTCGGGCTGGTGCTTGAAAAGCGACTTGAGGCGCTGTTCCACGATCTGCGGATCGTGGCGGCCGCGTTGATGGTGAACGGCGTGCTGTTGTGGCTCGGCGACCGGCTGACGCGTGCGCGCGCCGAGCGCGCGCCTGAAGACCTCACGTTCAAGCAGGCGTTCCTGGTTGGCCTTGCGCAGATTGGCGCGCTGATTCCCGGATTTTCGCGCAGCGGGCTGACGATTATCGCGGGCGTCGGCGCCGGGATGAGTTCGGAGAAAGCAGCGGAGTTCTCGTTCCTGCTGGGTACGCCGATCATCTTCGCGGCTGGCGTGCTTGAATTGCCGAAGCTGTTCCACGCACCGGATCAACTCTTCGACGCCGTGCTCGGCGGCGTGTTGACGGGAATCGCGGCGTATTTGAGCGTGCGTTTCCTGATGCGTTACTTCGAAGGCCGCGGCCGGCTGGCGGCTTTCGGCCTGTATTGCGTGGTCGCGGGCGCGTTCTGTCTTGGCTGGTTCATGCTCCATCCGCAACCGGTTTGAAGGGCTTTTAAAGCGCATTGAAGCGGGCGAGGTCTCGGAATGAGGCCTCGCATCCTTTCGATGAGGTAAAATCCCGGATCATCTGCATTGCGGCAGTAGCTCAGCTGGATAGAGCATCGGCCTTCTAAGCCGAGGGGCGGGGGTTCGAGTCCCTCCTGCCGTACCAGAACCTCTGGGTTCGTCTCAACACCTCGGGCGGGCGAAACCGCAGTATCGCGTCATCTTTGGCGGGGCGTGCTCACATGATCACGCCACCGCTTCAAAAGGCATTTCGCCTAGCGCGCAGTCAGCGCGTTCTGGTCCTGCCACACGTTGTCCTTCACCGTCACCGCCTTCGGAATCAGCTTCACGCGATAAAACGTGTCCGCCACGCTCTGTTGGGTCGTGACAATCTTCTCGTCGATCGGCGTCGCGCCATACGGCACCCGGCGTATCCACGTTTCCACAAGCGCCTCATCAAGTCCGATTTTCGGCGCCAGCAACGCCGCCGTGTCCGCGGGATGCTGTGTGACCCACGCACCGGTTGTCCGCAACTGATTGATCACGGCATGCACTGCCTGTGGATTTTGTGTGGCGAAACTGCGCGTAGCTTCGTAGAAATTGAACGGCTTCGGCAACCCGGTGTAGTCCGCGAGCGTGCGCACGGTCAACGCTTTCTGCGCGGCGGCATAGTACGGGTCCCAGACGATCCACGCATCGACATCGCCGTTTTCGAAAGCCGCGCGTGCGTCTGCGG
>NZ_JAQGMM010000244.1 GCF_028292365.1 Caballeronia sp. | reverse complement strand
TCTGTTCGCTCGTCTCTCCGGTGCGCGTTAGGCCGGTAGTTAGACCGTAATTAACCCTACCGCCTGCATGACCTGTTTTTTATTCTCTTAAATATAGTTCGTAATGCAGGTCAATCAACTGGATTCTACAAAGGTTTTCCCGGATCGGGTCTCCGGAACGCACCCGGGCACAGCGGCCCCGGCCCTTTTAACATGCTAAGAATGTATCTGTTTGACGGTCTATCTTCGCATCTATTGCATTCGATGATTATTAGCGTTTGCGCAGCGGCGGCATTATTTGCCGCTGCCTCGGCTCAGCCGGCTCCTGGCCGTTCCGGCACAACGAGCACATTACCTTCGGACCGCACGCAGCTCTGCGGGCGACAGCGTCGCACATCCGACACACTGCGGTCACGTGAATATCGCATGATCCCGGTCGCCATCGATTCGGGACAATCCATAAGGCACGACTCGTTTTTGCCGCGAAATTTTGCCGCGAAACATCGCTTCCTTAAGCATTGGTAAGTTGTGCCGTAACCCAAGTAATGGAGCGTGATCTTAGACTGCCTCCGGCTCGGGGATCCGTCCCGAGCGGAAAGCGCTCCCCCGACAGCGGAGTGCCTCGCCGGAAGCATGTATGCCGCACGCAAACCAGCCACTGTCGAGTGTGGCATTGATTCTCTCCTCGGCGCTCGGCGACTCGCTGCTGATGATGACCGTTGCCCGCAATCTCAGATTGAACGGCGTGGCGGTCACGGTGTTCGGCCAGCAAATCAATACCATGCGGAACTGGTTTCCAGGCATGGATATTGAACCCGAACTGAAAGCGGACGACCGCGCGGACAAACTCGCCCGCTACGACACGGTGATCCAGCTTCACGCCAACAAGCCGTTTGTGAACCTCGATCGACTGCATCCCAAAGTCATCATTCTGGCCCACCTGTGCAGCGCCAATTCGACCGAGTCGATGGCCGAACGCCTGACCCGATTCTGCCGCGACGAACTGCGCCTCACCCTCGTCGACAAAGGCAATGGCATCACACCCCTGCCCGGCCTGACACATCGCCAGCGGTCGCTGCGCGTTGCGATCCATCCGATGGCAAGCACGACTGACAAATGCTGGCTGGCCTCTCGCTTTATCGGGCTTGCGATCAAGCTGCGGGACAGTGGCTTTGATCCGCAATTCGTCGTGGCGCCCGAGGAACGCGCGAACTGGACGCATATTGAACAACTCGGGCTCACGCTCGCCGATCTCGGACCGCTCGATCAGGTCGCTGCGTGGCTCTACGAGTCGGGCTGGTTCATCGGCAACGACTCGGGGGTAGGCCACCTTGCATCGAGCCTCCAGATCCCCACGCTGTCGCTCTTCATGCGCCGCGGCACCGCCCGCACATGGCGTCCCGGCTGGGGCGTGGGCCAGGTGCTGATCGGCAGCGCGTATTTGCCGACCGGGCGGCTCAAGGAGCGTTATTGGAAATACATGCTGTCGGTCAACAAGGTGTCCCAGGCATTCGACCGGCTGCGCGCACTCACTGCCAGCGCATGAATACGTCCAACACTTCGTCCGCTCTTCGCACCCCGGTCGGCCGGGTAGCGTTCGTCACGTCCAACGCGATAGGCGACACGCTGGTGTCGATGGTGATCGTGAGGAACCTGATCGACAACGGTATCGACGTCACTGTGTACGGCACTCCCGCGCATGCGCTCCGGCACTGGTTTACCGGCGTCCCTATCTTTGCACTTCCGCAGGACGACCTCACTGCTGCGTTCGCTCCGTACGACACGGTTTTTCAAATGCAATGGAACCAGCCGCTGCGCGATCTTGTCGATGTCCATCCGCACGTGGTCACGTTGCATGACGTTGAATTTGGCGACCGCCCGGGCTGCATGGCGCAGCGCTTCGCTGACTTCTGCCGGGACGATCTGGCGTTGCGCGCACCGGTGCTGGATAACGGCATGACAGCGCCTGCGAGCCTCGTGCATCGCAGGAACGGCAAGCGCGTGATGATTCATCCCGAGGCCAGCACCGAGGACAAGCGCTGGTTCTCGCACCGCTTCGTGAGGCTTGCCCAGCGCTTGCGCAAACGCGGTTATGACGTGCAGTTCGTGATCGCGCCGCATGAGCGCGAACGTTGGCGCGATCTCGTGAAGTTCGATATTCCGGCGCCCCATTTTGAGAGCCTGCACGAACTCGCCTGCTGCGTGTATGAGTCGGGCTGGTTTATCGGCAACGACTCGGGCATCGGCCATCTTGCGTCGAATCTTGGCATTCCGAGCCTGAGCCTGTTCCGGCGTCGCCGGGTTGCCGAGCGCTGGCGGCCTGCGTGGGGCGTGGTCAATGTGGTGTTGCCGTGGCAGTGGGTGCCGACCGCTTATCTGAAAGAGAAACTATGGCGGCAAACGCTGACGTGTGACCGCGTGCTTGCGGCATTCGCGCGGCTGACCCGGCAGGCAGCCCGCATGAACGGTTAGACGTAGCTGTGAGCGCGTTGGCTAAGCGTAGCTGCTCACCGCAGAGACTTGCTTCCGTGCCGGTTCCGGCGGCATGACATCGAGTTCGTCGTATTCCAGGGGAACGGCGCTCATCCCGGACGGGGTGAAGACATAACCGCGTCCGCGAATGGTCTGGATCAGCCGTGGCGTCGACGGATCAGCTTCGACAATCCGCCGCAACCGGCAGACCAGCACGTCCAGCGAGCGGTCGCAATGTCCTTCGCCGGCGCCGCGCAATTTATCGGCGATGACGCGTCGGGACAGCACCTCGAGCGGATGTTCCGCGAAGAGGCGCAGCAACGCGAACGTGCTTGAATGGAGGGCGACGGGCACGCCGTGGCGGGTCAGCATGTGAGCCCGGAAATCGAGGACGAAATCGCCGATGCCGCACTTTCCCGTCGTACTCGCCGGCGTCCGGGATTTGTGAGGCGCGCGGCGCAGCACGTTCTCAACCCGCGACAGCAGCTCGCGTGGATTGCAAGGCATCCTGACGTAATCATCGGCGCCCTGTTCAAGGCATACGATCAGTTCCACCGAGTCAAGGGTATCTCCGATCACGATTACCGGCGTGTCATGGCCGGCCTGTTGCAGCGCCCGCAGCACGGCCGAGGCTCTCATGTCGGGCAGGCCGTCCCGCAACACGATCAACGCCGGGACGTCGTGCTCCATGCGGCTGATCAATGCGCTGCCGCTGCTGAGCGTATGGACATCCATGTAGCGGCTATCCAGGACATCGCGAAGATTCCCGTGGATTGCCGGATTGGCCTCGACAAAAAAGATGCGTGTTTTCATCTGGGTTTCCTGAGGGCTTCGTGAGGGACTTTCAGAGCGTCACCCTGAGCGCCAATAAACGGGGCGATGCACCGCCCGCCATAGTCATGCCGCTAAGCTCGCGGCAACACCACCTTCGCCGGCAACTCGCGGTCGTCCGTCACGAGGTACTGCGGGCCGTTTTTGTGGGAGCGCATGCGATGACGAATCTCATCTTCCGACGCGTCGCCCGGCACCGCGAGACACGAGTATTGCCCTTCGCGATTGACCCATTCCACAATCCTGCAGCACTCGCCCCACGGCCGCGGCAGCGTTTCGGACACCCGTGCACCACGCAGCTTGATGACCCGTTGCGCAGCACTTGCGGAGCCGGCCGCGAGGGCCTTCGCCATCGGCCTGTTCCCGTTGTCACGGGACGGCGGCGCAATGCGTCCGAAGACTTTCGATGAGCTAGGCTGAAGGCTCGAAGCGGTTTGCATGTGTTCTCTCCAGAAACGACCAGGAATCGGCGAATGAATCGGCCACTGAGTGAATCGGGTTGAAAGACCCCTTTGGCAGGATCGAATACTAGTCAGGCATCACGCACTGACAATGAACAAAAGAAGGAGAAATCGTGGAGGTTGCGCCGGAACGTCGCGCGAACGTGAGACCGTTCCCCTGTTTCCACTAGAATCCGCGGATGCACAGCGAAACACATAGCGAACCACTCGGCGCAAAGACGGGCACGCCCATCGGCCCAACGCCGCGCCGCAGCTCGCGTAATATTTTGAAAGAACTTGGAAGCCACTCGCGTGCGCGTGCGGGCAAAATTCGCTTTGGCATTACGTGGAAGATGTTCCTTGCAGTGCTGATCGCCTGCCTGACAATCTCCCTCACGATGGGATACGCGCTGCGCCTGAGTTTCGAGAACGGTTTCCTGCACTACGTCCGCGCGCGCGACGCCGGGCGTATGAACGCCGTCATGGGAAAAGTGACCGCCGAATACGCTGCTCACGGCAGCTGGAATTTTCTGCGCCAGCACCCCGAAGAATGGATAACGCTGCTCGACGCCGCGCATGATCAGGCCCTCAGGCAGGAGATGGTCGAGGCGCAGACGAACAAGGTGCCGAGCTGGCGCACCTTCCCCGGCAGCGCCAGCGTGCAGCAAATGCTCGGGCCGCTTTCGGGTAACGAAGCGGGTTCGCACTGGGGCATGCGCCTGCCTGCCCCCGCGTTCGCCGACTCAGGCGTGGTGGCAAGCCGCGACCGTAGCACCGGACATGACGTGACGTTCGATGAACCTGCCTACGAGCGGCCACCGCGCCCACTGATGGGACGCGGAGGACGGGGCGCTCCGCAACCCGCCACGCTCTACGACGCCAACCATGACCTGGTCGCAACGACCGACTCGGAACCACCGCCCGACGCCGCCCTCAAGCCGGTGGTCTACAACGGCAAGATAGTCGGCTGGGTCGCGGCCAACGCGCCCAACACACTTTCCGATGCGGCCGACATCGCGTTTCAGGCCCAGCAGGCGCGTGCGACCTGGGAGATCGCCGGCGTGGCCGTGATCGTGGCTGCGCTGGTCGCCATGCTGCTCGCGCGGATTGTGCTGGCGCCGGTCAAGCGCCTGATGATCGCGACGCACCGGCTCGCGGGCGGGGACTACACCACGCGAGTGGCGGCCGGGCGCCGGGATGAACTGGACCGGCTTGCCGGCGACTTCAATGTGCTCGCGGATTCACTGCAGCGCGCGGAACGCTCGCGCCGGGATTTCATCGCCGATATCTCGCATGAGTTACGTACGCCCCTGGCAGTGTTGCGCGGTGAACTGGAAGCAATCGAGGACGGCGTGCATGCGTTCGATCGCCATTCGCTCGCTTCGCTGCAAACCGAAGTCGCGATGCTGAACAAATTGATCGAAGACCTGTACGAGTTATCGTTAAGCGATGTCGGTGCGTTGAGCTACCGGAAGGTGCCGGCCGACATTGGGCAGTTGGTGCGTGCATCGGTCGAAGCAATGCGGGAATCATTCAGGGCCAAGCAAATCGCATTGAGCCTGACCCTGCCGGAACCGTCGGCGCAAAAGTCGGCGAATGATTCAACGAGTGATTCAACGTATGACTCAACGTATGACTCAACGGGCATGGTCTTCCAGGTCGACCCTGCGCGCTTTGTGCAGTTGCTTAAAAACCTGCTGCTCAATTCCTTGCGTTATACCGATCCGGGCGGAAGCGTATGTGTCTCGGTGACCGTTGGCGCCCGCGGCTGGCAGCTCGATATTCAGGATTCCCTGCCCGGCGTGCCCGCCGAGGCGTTGCCGCATTTGTTCGAACGCCTGTATAGAGTCGATGAATCACGCAGCCGCCAGAGCGGTGGCGCGGGCCTCGGCCTTGCACTGTGCCGGGCCATTGTGACCGCACACGGCGGAACCACGATCGCCAGGCCCTCACCGCTTGGCGGGGTCTGGATAACAGCACATTTTGAACCGGAAGGAGGCGTGGCATGAGTACCGAGCGACGCGGCGTTCGAATCCTGATCGTCGAGGATGAGCCGAAGCTGGCAGCCGTCATGGCGGACTATTTGCATATCGAAGGATTCGAAACAACATCGATCAGCGACGGCGCCGAGGTGATCCCGTTCATTCGCACCACCCCGCCCTCGCTGATGCTGCTCGACCTCATGCTGCCCGGGCGCAACGGCATGGATATATGCCGTGAGGTGCGGCAGTTCTCGACGCTTCCGGTGATCATTTTGACGGCGCGCGTGGATGAAGCCGATCGACTGCGCGGACTGGAGATTGGCGCCGATGACTACGTCTGCAAGCCCTTCAGCCCACGCGAGGTCGTCGCGCGAGTGAAGGCCATCCTGCGACGTGCGGCCCCGCCCGTTGTAACAGCCGCACCCGTGGCAACGGGCCTTGAGGTGGACCAGCAATTCCATAGCGCACGGCTCGACGGCGAGGAGCTGAAGCTCACGCCGGTCGAGCTACGCATGCTGGCCTTGCTGATGAAATCGCCAGGCAGGATCTTCCCGCGTGATTACCTGCTCAACCAGCTATACGACGATCATCGGGTCGTGACGGACCGCACCATCGACAGTCACATCAAGAACCTGCGCCGCAAATTGCAGGTCGTGCGTCCCGATAGCGAGCCGATTGTTTCAGTCTACGGCGTGGGGTACCGGCTGGAACTTTAGCGGGCGCGTGCAACGGGCGCTGGACGCCTTTAGCTCGACTTTAGTGATCATTCAAGCGCCAGCGGATTTGCTCTCTTCAATGAAGGCGCGAATGACCTCGCTGAAGTTGCGGTCCGCCGCCAGCCCCAGCTTTTCTCCACGCGACGTGTCCCATGCTCCCGGCCAACTCCCGACAATCTTTTCGATCGTCGGATCCGGTTGCCAGTCAATCAGCGCAGCCACGTCCTCGCCCGCCACTTCTTTCAGTGCATCGACCATTTCCGTCACGCTGACCGAGAGCCCGGGCATGTTGACAACCGGCCATGTGCCGAGCTCGGCCTGTTCAAGTTCGCAACCGGCGATCAGCGATTCGATTGCCTGCTTCGGCGACAGCAACCACAAACGTACGTCGCCACCGACCGGACACACCGCGCGTTCGCCATTCAACGGCTCGCGAATAATGCCACTGGCAAACGACGATGCCGCTGCATTCGGCCGTCCCGGACGCACGCTGATGGTCGGCAAACGCAACACGCGTCCATCGACAAACCCGCGTCGCGAGTAATCGCACAGCAGCAACTCGGCGATTGCTTTTTGCGTTCCATACGATGACTTCGGATTTAACGCGGTATCGTCGCGTACGACCTCGGGCAGCGTGCCGCCATACACCGCAACGGAGCTCGTGAACAAGACTCGCGGCGCGTGTCCAAGCGAGCGGCACACATCGAGCAGCAGACGCGATGCGTCCAGATTGATACGCATGCCCAGCTCGAAATCCGCCTCCGCCTGGCCGCTCACGATTGCGGCAAGATGAAAGATCGCATGCGTGTCAGCACCAATGCACCGTTCCAGCACGCTGCGATCCGCGATATCGCCGGTCTCAGCTCGCACGCGCTTGTCGCCCAGATCCGGCGGGCGCACGACGTCAAGTAGCGTAAGTCCGGTGATCGGCTTGCCCATCAGCGTGCCGCGTTCGAGAAGACGGCGCGCGAGCCGCTGGCCGAGAAAACCGGCGCCGCCGGTAATGAGAATGTTCATGGTGTCCTCACGCACGTTGCAGATAAGGTTTGATCCAGCCGAGCCCGTCGGACGTCGCGGCTTTCGGCCGGTATTCACAGCCGATCCAGCCGTCGTAGCCAAGCGAATCGATCAGGTCGAACAAGTACGGATAATTCAGTTCACCCATGTCCGGTTCATGCCGCTCCGGCACGCCCGCGACCTGGACATGACCGATGCCCGCATGCGCGCGCTTCATGTCCCGCCGAAGTTTGACCGCGAGGTCTCCCTCCATGATCTGGCAGTGGTAACAATCAAATTGCACCTTGAGATTGGGCGCACCGATCTCTTCGCAGATCGCCTGCGCGTCGTCCTGGCGATTGAGGAAAAAGCCGGGCATATCACGCGTATTGATCGGTTCGATAACGATCGTGATACCGGTCGCGCGTGCGGCGTTTGCCGCCAGTTCGAGGTTCTTCAGGTACACCGCACGATGTTTTTCACGCGACTGTTCCGGCGTGATCAGGCCCGCCATCACATGCAGGGTCTTGTTGCCGAGCGCGGCGGTATATTCAAGCGCCTTGTCCAGTGCGCGCGCGAACTCTTCCTCGCGCCCCGGCAGCGAAGCGATCCCGCGCTCGCCTTTTGCCCAGTCGCCCGGCGGTGCGTTGAACAAGGCCTGCTTGAGGCCGTGTTCGTCGAGCCGCGCCTTGATCTCGGCTGCGGCGAAGTCATAGGGGAACAGGAACTCCACGGCCTTGAAGCCGTCCTTCGCTGCAGCGGCGAAACGGTCGAGGAACGCGTGCTCGGTGTACATCATCGTGAGGTTGGCGGCAAAACGGGGCATAACATCGACTCCTTGAATGAGTTCAGCGATTCACGAGCTTGGCAGGCACAAGCCACGTAGCGATAGCACCAATTACAAGCATGGCGGCGAGGACGTACATGCCCGTCGCCGTGCTGTGCGTCAGGTCTTTCAGATAACCAATCATGTAAGGACTCGCAAAGCCGGCCAGATTGCCGATCGAATTGATCACCGCGATTCCGGCCGCCGCTGCGGCGCCCGACATGAAGGCGGTAGGCAGAGACCAGAACAACGGCGCACACGTCAGGACACCGGCGGCGGCAACGGAGAGCGCGATGATCGATATTGCCGTATTGCCGGCGAACGATGCAGCCACCGAGAAACCGACTGCTGCAGCAAGCGCCGGTACGATCAGATGCCAGCGCCGCTCGCGCCGCTTGTCCGCGCTATGACCCAGCACGTTCATCACCACGATAGCCACCAGGAACGGGATCGCGCTCAGCAAGCCGATATTGAATGCACCGCTCACGCCTGTGGACTTGATGAAGGTCGGCATCCAGAACGTGAGGCCGTATTGCCCGGTCACGAACGCGAAGTAGATCAGCGACATCCACCACATGCGGCTGTCGGCGAATAGTGCTCGCAGCGAATGTTTGGTGCTGTCGCCGGCGTGTTGTGGCTGCGCGCTGATTTCATCTTCCAGCAAGCACTTTTCGCGTTCACTGAGCCACTTTGCGCTGCGGATGTTGTTGTCCAGATACAGGATGGTCGCAATGCCGATCAACAGCGCCGGGACGGCTTCGATCAGGAACATCCACTGCCAGCCTTCGAAGTGGCGGCTGTCCGAGAACGTCTGCATGATCCAGCCGGATAATGGATTACCGAAGATGCCCGCCACCGGAATAGCCGACATGAACACGGCCACAATCTTCGCGCGCCGGTGCGACGGGAACCAGTAGGTCAGGTAGAGAATCACGCCGGGATAAAAACCGGCTTCAGCCAGTCCGAGAAGGAACCGTAGGACATAGAACTGCGTGGGGGTCTTCACAAACACAAAGAGCGCCGAGAGGATGCCCCAGGTGATCATGATTCTCGCAATCCAGATGCGCGCGCCGATCTTGTGCATCAGGATATTGCTTGGCAGTTCGAATAGAAAATAGCCGAGGAAAAAGACGCCAGCGCCAAGGCCGAATACAGTCTCGCTGAAACCAAGATCCTGCGACATCTGTAGTTTCGCAAAGCCCACGTTCACCCGATCCAGATAGGCGACCACGTAACACAGCATGAGGAACGGCACGATGCGCCAGAACACCTTTGAGTAGGTGCGGGAAAGTTCTTTGTTGTCGTAGGCAGAAGCTACAGGCGTGCGCGGGCCGCCAGGCACCGCTTGGTCAGGGGTCATGCTCGTCTCCGGGAGGCAACTTCTAGTTCGTTGAGTCGGTTGATTGAGTCGGTTGATTGAGTCGGTTGATTGAGTTGATTCAATCCTGTCAGGGACTTGGGGCCCGTGGGCGCTACCAGCGCACGTTGAAGGTCTTGCGCAAATCCTCGATGGCCGCCTCGTCGAGTGGCTCAGGAAGCGGCGCATTGGTCGAACGCGCGAGGAGCCAAAGCCGTGCGGTTTCCTCAAGCTCTTCCAGCGCGTACGACGCGTGGCTGACCGATTTTTCCCACACGACAGGCCCCAGCCTTTCCAGCAGCACGGCGCGCACCTTCGACGCCAGCGCCGCGACTTGTTCCGCGACAATGGGGTCGCCTGGACGCCGGTAAGCGATCAACGGCACATGCCCCACTTTCATCACGTGGTACGGCGTGATTGGCGGCAGTACATCGTCACGGCGCCAGATACCAGCAAGCGTCAAAGCGACCAGATGCGTGGAGTGCGTGTGGACAATGCCGTGCGTGTCGCCATTGTTCTCATAGATCTTTCGATGCAGCGCCAACGTCTTCGATGGTTTGCCGCCCGACACGTGATTACCCGCTGCATCGACCTTGGCAATATCTGCGGGATCGAGGCGACCGAGGCAGGCATCGGTCGGTGTAATCAGCCAGCCGTCGTCTAGCCGCGCGCTGATGTTCCCGGCCGTACCCACCGTATAACGACGCTCGTAAAGACTCGCGCCCGTCTCGCAGATTTCCTCGCGAATGCGGTTCTCGTTCGTCGCCATGGTCACGCGGCTCCATCGAGAGAGTTCAGCGCCTTCACGAAGAAATCCTTCGTGCCGAAATTGCCCGATTTCAACGCGAGCGCCAGCGGTTCTTCGCCAATGGATTGCGTCGCCGGCACGCCCGGATCGATCTGGGCGCCAATCCGCAATGACTTCACGCCGAGCGCCTGCACGACCGCGCCGGAGGTCTCGCCGCCCGCGACAACAAACTTGCGCACGCCCGCATCGCGAAGCCTGCTTGCAATCGATGCCAACGCTTGTTCGACCAGATGCCCGGCTCGATCGACGCCCAATTCCTTCTGCACCGCCTTCACTTCGTCGGGCGTGGACGTGGCGTAGATCAGCACGGTTTCATCGCCGTGCTTCGCCGCGAATTCAACGGCTTTTTCGACCACGGGTTCGCCGCGCGAGAGCGCGAGCGGATCGATTCGAAAGCTTGGTTTCGTCGCGCGCCACTCCACCACCTGCTCGTTGGTCGCCTTCGACGCGCTGCCCGCCAGCACGACCGATTTACCTTCGATCCTGGGCAGCTCCGACGCATGACCCGCTTCAGTCAGCAAGTTCGCCGCGCGGAAGTTATTCGGCAAGCCGAGCGCGATGCCCGAGCCACCCGTGATCAGCTTGAGATCCGCGCAGGCTTCGCCCAGCACGTAAAGATCGGCATCCGAGACGGCATCGGCAATCGCCATACGCACGCCTTCTTTGCGCAACACGGCGATCCTGTCGCGCACCGCTTGCGGTCCTTTGGCGATCACGTCATAAGCGATCAACCCGACCTTCGATTTCGTCTGGCGTTGCAGTACGCGCACGAGGTTAGGATCGGTCATGGGCGTAAGCGGATGGTTCTGCATGCCCGACTCGCTCAGCAGCACATCGCCCACGAACAAGTTGCCGCGAAAGATCGTGCGGCCGTTCTCTGGAAACGCGGGACACGCGAGTGTGAAATCCTCGCCCAGCGCATCGAGCAAGGCATCGGCGACTGGACCGATGTTGCCTTTATCGGTGGAATCGAAGGTCGAGCAGTACTTGAACAGGAACTGCTGGCAGCCTTGCGCGCGCAGCCATTCGAGCGCCGCCAGCGACTGTGCGACCGCCTCTTCCGCAGGGATGGTGCGAGATTTCAACGCGACGATCAGCGCGTCGGCTTCCAAATCGGCTGCAGTCGTCGTATCCGATGCCGGCACGCCAATGGTTTGCACCGCGCGCATGCCGCCGCGCACGAGCATGTTGGCGAGATCGGTCGCGCCGGTGAAGTCGTCGGCAATGCAACCAAGCAGCGCTTTGGTCATTATTTGGCTCCCTTCGGTATGTCGATGCCCGGGAAAATCTTGATCACCGCCGAGTCGTCTTCGCCACCGTGCCCGGCCGTCGACGCCATCATGAACATCTGGTGTGCCGCCGCCGACAACGGCAACGGAAATTTCGACGTGCGCGCTGTATCGAGGACGAGGCCGAGATCCTTCACGAAAATATCGACGGCGGACAGCGGCGTGTAGTCTCCAGCAAGAATGTGCGGCACGCGGTTCTCGAACATCCACGAGTTGCCCGCGCTATGCGTGATGACATCGTAGAGCGCATCCGGGTCCACACCTTCGCGAAGCCCAAGCGCCATGGCCTCGGCTGCCGCGGCAATGTGCACGCCGGCAAGCAACTGGTTGATGATCTTCACCTTCGAGCCTGCGCCATGCTCATCGCCCAGGCGGTACACCTTGCCTGCAATCGCTTCGAGCACGTCCTCGCAAGCCTTATAGGCGGATGCGGGACCGGACGTCATCATCGTCATTTCGCCGGATGCGGCGCGGGCCGCGCCACCGGACAGGGGTGCATCGAGCATATGCAAGCCGGCCGCTTCCACGCGCTTGCCGAGTTCGACGGCAAAGGCCGGTGACACCGTCGCACAGGCCAGGACAACACCACCGGGTTTCATGGTGGAAACGGCGCCTGGTTGAGTCTGCGAACCGAACAGCACGGTCTCCGTTTGCGCCGCGTTGACAACAACGGTCACCACCACCTCGCACTGGCTGCCCAACTCGGCCGGCGTGGCACAGGCGATGCCGCCCTCGCCCGCGAACGCTTCGAGTACTTGAGCACGCACGTCGCAAGCGTGAACCTTGAAGCCCGCGCGCAACAACGAACGCGCGACACCCAGGCCCATTGCACCCAAGCCGATCACTCCCACGTTTCTGGACATTTCGTTATCCTTCGAATTAACTGGTCAGCAAATGCCGGCTTCCGCGAGGCGGCGAGCGGCGTTGTAAAGATGGGTCTGCGCGGCATTACGCGCCGCCATGGGGTCGCCCGCGCGAATGGCAGCCGCAATCCGCGCATGTTCCTCGCGGACCTGCCGCGAAAAATCTTCCCGCAGTGCTTCGTTGCGGCGCGTAACGAGCGTGCCGGCCTCGAGATATTGGTTCAGGAAGGCAAGCGTGGTCAGGAAATACGGATTGCCGGTGGCGCTGGCAATCGCGCGATGAAACTCGACGTCTTCAGTCACGCCGTCCTCGCCTTGCGCTACAGCAAGTTCGATCTGCGCCAGCTTCGCCTCGATCACGTCCATTTGCGCGTCCGTGCGGCGCATGGCCGCCTCCGACGCAACTTCCGCCTCGATCGCCCGGCGCAGCGCCAGAATCTGCACGACCGCGCCCGGCTCGACCGCTTGCGCGTAGTCGATCCGCAGCGGCCTGATCCCCGCCCGCTCGACGATAAACACGCCGCTACCCTGGCGCGGCTCGACCATCCCTTCGTTCTTCAGCCGCGAGATCGCCTCGCGGATAACCGTCCGGCTCACCCCGAACTCCTGGGCCAGCACGGCTTCGGTCGGCAACTTGCCACTTTTGACGAAGCTGCCCTTTTCGATTTGCAACTGAAGCTGCTGCGCGACCGTATCGCTCAGGGCTCGCGCAGGAATCTTGTCGAACATGCAGCCCCTAATTTGTTAGGTGATGTGGTCATCATACAAATTTGCCAAGTTATCGAGATACTAGAGATAACCCTGAGGCCGCGTTATGCGGGCGTCCATTTCACCCTGGCCGTCCAATCCGATCGTAATTTTTCTCACATACGCATGAGAATTGTTCGTTTGCCCGGTTAGGGCTCCCACGCCTACGATGGCAGCCATACAGCGAACCACGATGTTCGCTCATTTGTTGTTTCATGCCGCACTGAACCATCTCGCGCCAAAGCGCCTTTACGATGGCTCCGCGTCATGACTCCACTGCGCTCGACGCCCTAAAATGAATCCTATAAATATCGTCCAGTTGCTCGTCCTCGCCGCTTTATGGGGAGGGTCGTTCCTCTTTATCCGCATCGGCGTCGCTGACTTTGGCGTCGCGCCGTCGATGGCGCTGCGGGTTGGCATCGGCGCATTGTTCCTGCTGGCCGTGCTGGTCCTGCGCGGGTCCGCTCGCGCCTCCTTGCAGACCATGCGCACCCATGCATGGCCGCTTTTTGTGGTTGGCATCCTGAACTCGGCCGCACCGTTTTGCCTGTTCGCTTACGCGGAACTCACGTTATCGGCGGGCGTGACGTCGGTGATCAACGCGACCACGCCGCTGTGGGGCGCGATCGTTGCATTCCTGTGGCTGAAGGATCGCCTGACCGGGCTACGCGTAGTCGGACTTGTAATTGGTTTTCTCGGCGTGGTCGCGCTGGTCTGGAATCAGATGGACGCAGGGACAAGCACAGGGGTGCCCGTGACGCCGGCAACCACCGCGCTTGCCGCAGCCGCTGCGCTCGGCGCGACGCTGCTGTATGGGATCTCCGCGAGCTATACCAAACGCAATCTCACCGGCGTCAATTCCCTCGCCGTCGCCACCGGCACGATGACCGCAGCGACAGTCGTGCTGCTGCCGTTCGCGGTGTACTGGTGGCCGGCTACGCCCATCTCGGCGCAGTCCTGGGGAGCGGTAATCGCGCTTGGCGTAGCGTGTACCGGCGTCGCTTATATGCTGTTCTTCAGTCTCATTGCGGCAACCGGCCCCGCGCGTACGATCAGCGTCACGTTCGTCATCCCGATCTTCGGCATCCTCTGGGGCGCACTCTTTCTCTCGGAACAGGTATCGCCCGGAATGATCAAGGCATGTGCCACTATTCTTGTCGGGACGGCCCTGGCTACGGGTGTGATCAAGCGACTTCCGGGCATGGGTCCGCGACGTCAAGCTCCTGTGAAGTAGAGCGGGCGTGGGGGGGTTCCTAGCATGTTCGTAGCATGCGCATCGCCCGATGAAAAGTACTCACGCTTACTCACGCGTCCACGATCACCTCGAAACCACCGTAGATCATGCGCTTGCCGTCGAAAGGCATTGGGTTGGTGTCGGGCTGTAATCTGGGATCGGCCATTACCGCTTCCATGCCTTTATCCCTCACCTGACGCGACGGCCAGACAACCCACGAGAACACCACCGTCTCGTCGTCCTTGCGTTTGACTGCCATTGGGAACGACGTCAGCTTCCCTTCCGGCACGTCATCACCCCAGCATTCGACTACGTTCAGCGCACCGTTCTCCTTGAAAACGACCGCCGCCGCTTCAGCATGCTTCGTGTATGTCTCGCGATCCTTCGTTAGCACCGCGACGACAAAACCATCTACGTAAGTCATGAACGCTCTCCTTTCGTGGTTTCGATGTGGATAAAAATAAGGGGCACGAAGCAACATCTTTCGGATCGCCGCCTTATCCCCACGACGTGCGGCGCGTTCAGGAATCGACATGCCTCGCCAACTATTTTCTGAAGCATCGCGGTCGGTCGTGCATCGAGATCCGGCGGCGTATGCTTGCCTGCATGCCGTTTGCTCAGGAGAAAAGCCGTGCCACACGTCACCCGCTTCGGAGATCACGTTCGCCTCGAATTGCATCCGATGGATTCGCGTGTTGCGACGGTCGTGCTCGATCGGCCAGAGCGGCGAAATGCGGTGAACCGGCAGGTCGCCGATGCACTGCGCGCGGCCTTCGAATTATTCGATGCTGACCCCTCGATGGCGGTCGCCGTGCTGTGGGGTGCGGGAGGCACGTTCTGCGCGGGCGCGGATCTCACGGCGCTGAACGACGATGAGCATCGCAACGAGATTCACGCCGACGGGACAGGTCCAGGCCCAATGGGGCCTACGCGGTTGATGCTCGACAAGCCGGTGATCGCGGCCATCGCAGGGCATGCAGTAGCAGGTGGCCTGGAACTCGCGGCGTGGTGCGATTTACGGATCGTTGAAGAAGATGCGGTGATGGGCGTTTTCTGCCGTCGTTTCGGCGTGCCGTTAATCGATGGCGGGACGCTCCGGCTGCCTCGCCTGATCGGCATGTCGCGGGCGATGGACCTGATTCTCACTGGCCGCGCTGTGGATGCCAGCGAGGCGCTCGCGCTGGGTCTCGCTAATCGGAAGGTCGAGCGTGGCGGCTCGCGTGCGGCCGCTGAAACGCTTGCCTGCGAACTCGCCGCTTTGCCTCAGGCGGCGATGCGCGCCGACCGGCGCTCGGTCTATGACAACGCGCTCGCCGACGATCTGGCCGATGCACTACGCCGCGAAGGCGCGGGCGGTTATGCGGCGGTGTTTGCCGAAGGACTCGCGGGTGCGGGCCGCTTTGCCGCCGGCGCCGGCCGGCATGGCGGCGCGGAATAAGCGCGCTATCTGCAGCCTTCAGGCGCTGCGCTTCGAATGACGTATCGGAGTTGGGAATCGTCAGGAACGGTCAAAACCCGCTAGAAACAGCGGATTTACGAGTCGATGAAGCGACGCGCAATCTCTTATCAACGACGTGCCGCGTTAAAGTAACGCTTTAGAGCGAGAATAGGCAGCGAGCCTTGGACTAGTCCAAGGGCCGTTCCGAAAACCGGATACGACCCTGCATCGCTTTGCTTGCATTGCTAATCGCTGTGAGGAAGGCTCAATCTGAGCCGATCGTTTCAGCATCAACCTCGTCCTGCGCAGTAAAAAAATACCGTTCCTGCATAATGCTTTTCCAAGCCTTTTGATGACCGACTTAAACGTGCGTATCCAAGAAACCGCCAGTGATTGCCCCGTATGCGGCAATCTGCTGGCATCGCCTGACGCAACATGTCCGCGATGTAAAACGAAACCGGCGGCCATGAGCGCAGCCGAGTCAAGCTCGCCCGAAGCAACGCCCAACGAGATATTTCCCGACCGGTTCTATGAGAAGAAGACCCCGGGTGATTCGCCCTATCCGAGCGTGTCTGAACCGGAAACTTCTACGTTCATTGCACACAGTCAGTCGAGCCGACGCATCAAATTTACCGGGGCGGCCCTCATAACCCTGACCGCGCTGATCGCGGGCGCTGCGTATCTGTATTCCGGGTCCGCGCATGACGCCACGCCTGACAATGGCACCCTCCACGAAGCGAAGTCCGGAACCGGGCCGCTCGCTGCGAACGACCTGACTGAAACCGCTCAGCGGGGCAACATCAATGCCGCGCTAACCGCAAAAAACGCCTCGATCGATGTGATGGGAATCATCGATACGGTGCGTTCGGCCATGGTCCGAGGCGAGCTGAACACTGCCCGGCAGCAACTGGCGATGCTTCCTCCGGGTGAGGATCAACGAACAGATGTTCTGCGAATCACCAACGAACTGGTCCAGCGCGAACACGCGAGAGACTCGGCCCTGGGCCTCGCCCGGGCCTGCGAAAAAGCAGGTGATGTGCCGTGCGTCTTGAGATCAGCAGGCGACGCATTAGCGAGCGACGTATCCGATTCCGAAGCACGCGCAATGCTTCTACGTGCCGTTACGGAGACGGGGGCCACCCAGGTCACCGCCGTGAGGGTCAACCAACGGAGTGACTCTGCGAATTTGACGCATCGGCAACCGCTCGAAAAACGCAGGATTCGACGCGGTCCGCAGATATTCGCGAACGACAACGACATCTACGGGAAGCACTGATTCACGCCACTGAATCACGCGTCGTCCAGCTCGGTCGACCGGGCGATGTCCTTCTGCGCATCAAGCTCGGCAAGCCTTTTCGACAGCCCCGCGCGAACCCTGTCAAAGGCGTCACTGCCCAAGGTCAACCGTAGCGGCGCAGGCGTGCGTTCGACGCTATCGATCATCGCCTGGACCATTTTGAGCGGATCGCCTTTCAACGCGAACGAACCGGCTTCGAGTGCGCGCCGGACATCGCCGGCCGGCGTGTTGTCATAGATCGCCATGGGCGTCGATTTGACAATGCCGCCACCGAAACTCGTTTTTGCGGGCCCCGGCTCCACGATCGTAAACTCGATCCCGAACGGTGCAACTTCTGTCGCGACCGCCTCGACGAAGCCTTCAATTCCCCATTTCGTCGCGTGATACAAGCTGAAGTCCGGATACGTAATCTGTCCGCCCTCTGACGACACCTGCAGGATCCTGCCGCCGCCTTGGCGCCGCAAATGCGGCAACACGGCGCGTATGACCTGGATCGAGCCGATAAGGTTGGTGTCGACTTGCTGGCGGATCTGCTCATCGCTCAATTCCTCCGCTGCGCCGACCAGTCCGTAGCCGGCGTTGCTGACGACCACGTCGATACGCCCCAGCTCGGCAAAAGCCCTGCTGGTTACCTGCCGTATGGCTTGCGTATCCGTCACATCCAGCGACGCCACCCAAAGGCGCTCGCCGAACTGTTCCTTCAAGTCGTCGAGGGCGTGGACCTTGCGCAACGTCGCCGCCACGCGGTCGCCGCGCGCCAATAATTTTTCAGCCAGCACGCGCCCAAAACCGGAAGAACTGCCAGTAATAAACCATGTTCGATTCATGTGAATTGTCCCCAAAACCAACTGCGCCGCGAGATTGCAGCGCGTCTTGAGGACCATGCTAGACGCCCTCTATTCCTGATACTATCCGCACGATATTTGATGACTTGGTGAAAATTAGCCATGAATGACCGGCCCGCCCTGGGTGATCTGACTGCGCTGGCCGCGATCGTCACGCATCGCAGCTTTCGCAAAGCAGCGGATGAGCTGGGGGTCTCGCCCTCCACGCTCAGTCACATGATGCGAACGCTGGAGCTGAAGGTGGGCGTGCGTCTGCTGAACCGCACAACCCGCAGCGTCTCCCCGACCGAGGCCGGCGAACGTCTCGTCGCCCGTCTACAACCGGTGCTGAAGGAACTCGACCTTGCGCTGGAAGAAGTCGATGCGGTGCGTAGCCGTCCCAGTGGATCACTTCGTATCAATGCCAGTGAGCCGGCGGCACGGTTGCTGATGCAATCAGTTATCCCAACTTTTCTCGCGCGATATCCGGACATGTCGGTCGACCTGGTAACGGAGGGCCGGCTGGTCGATATTGTGGCCGGCGGTTTCGACGCCGGCGTGAGACTCGGCGAAGCACTGCCGCAGGACATGATCGCCGTGCGCTTTGGCGGCCCGGTGCGCTTTCTCGCGGTCGCGTCGCCCTCCTATCTCTCCGGGCACACGCCGCCACTCGTACCGGACGATCTCAAGGACCACGCTTGCATTCGCGTTCGGCTGCCAAGCGGCAAGCTTTATCGATGGGAATTCGCGAAGCACGGCCAGGAGTTGACGGTCGATGTACCGGGACCGCTCACCCTCGACCATCTCGGGTTGATGACCGAGGCGGCAGCGGACGGAATGGGAATTGCCTATGTGCCGGACCGGTCCGCGCAGCCATATATAGATGCAGGGAAACTGGTGACGGTGCTGGACGACTGGTGCCCGTCCATCCCAGGATTGTTTCTCTACTATCCCGGACACCGCCATGTGCCCTCCGGGCTGAAAGCGTTTGTCGACATGCTGCGGGAGATGCCGTGAGCCGGTTTGCACCGGGTGTTCGATCAACGAACGCCGGCCACGCGCCGCAGTCGATCAGCTTCAGCCAACGCCTCATCAAGTTTGCCTCGACTGCGGGGCGCGTTGTCGCTTCGTGCGGTAGGATGCCAAACACGCAAAGCGCGCTCTCAGCACCGACGCGCTGTGGCGCCTTAGCGGGAACACTCGCGATACCTTCGCGGCACCTTACGGCCGCTTCTCTCCAATTGCTCACCTGCCGTCCCGCATGACTGCCCTTTCCACATCGTCCAATCGCCACCGTGTTTCATGCATCATTTGCGCGTTTAACGAAGGCCCGCGGATTGGCGCTGTGCTGGCCATTGCAACCGTGCATCCGCTGCTGGCCGAGGTTATCGTGGTCGACGACGGCTCGACCGACAACACCGCCGACATCGTCAGGCGTTTTCCTTCTGCCAAGCTGATCACGTGTCCGGTAAATCGCGGTAAAAGCGCAGTGATGGCCGTCGGCATTGCCGCTGCCCAGAACGAATTGCTCATGCTGCTCGATGCGGACCTCAAGGGGCTCGCGAGCGAACACATCACGGCGCTCGCCGCGCCCGTTCTAAGCGGCGCTGCGAACGTCAGCCTGAGTCTGCGACAGAACAGCCTGCTGCTATTTCGCGCGATCGGCCTGGATTTCGTTTCGGGTGAGCGCGTGGTCAGGAAAGAATTGTTAAGCGACGCGCTCAAGGAAATTCACGGCTTGCCGCGTTTTGGCATCGAGGTGTTCATGAACCGCTTGATCATTGAACGCCGGCTCTCGATTGCCGTCACTCACTGGCCTAAGGTGACGCAGGCACGCAAGACCGAAAAGCTCGGCTACTGGGCTGGCATCCGCGCGGAATGGCGCATGATTGCCGACTTGTTGAAAGTCACTTATCCGCTCGCGCTCCTGTCACAGACATGTCATCTCTTTTCGTTAAGAGTCGATCATGCCGGGCACGCGCCGTTCTTCGTCAGAATCAGAAGCCCGCGCGACAACGCAGCTTAAGACAACGCGGCTTGAGCTGCTTTCGAAGCGTCAGTCAGGAGCAGGTGTAGGTGTCGCCGTGCGGCGGCTCGAAGCAAGCGTAACGAAGCCAAGAGCCCCCAGCATCAGCGGGCAATAGAGCGTCGCGAAGCGCCAGAGAACCAGGGCGGTTGCCATGGCCGCTCGCGGGACCCAGGCAGCGAATGCGGCTGCAAGCGCGAGATCGCCTCCGCCTCCGCCGGCAGGTACGCCAGTCCAGAGCGCCGCATGCAAGACAACCGCCTGAACCGCGAGGACAAATCCAAGCGGCAACCGGTATCCGAGCTCCAGCAGGATGAACCATAGGGCGCTATAGCGAAGCAGCCACTGCAAGGTAGTCAGCAGCAACAGCGCGACAAACCGGTCACGAGGCCCTGTGATGAGGAGCCGCCACTGCTGATGTACGCTGTGTCGGAACTTGTCCCAACGGGACCGCCGGGCCCTGAGCCATGGAACAAGATGGCCCGCCGCCCCTAGTGCATGCGCGACGTAGCGGCGGCACATCCAAAGCACGCCCATCAAGATGGCGAGACCTGTCAACGTCACGGCAACCGCGGACAAACTCACGCTCGGGAGCAAATGAGCCAACGGGCCGATGGAGAACAAAAGCGCGATCGGAACCGCTACGCCGAAGAACGTCAGGTCGAGTGCCTGGTCGGCACCCACCACCGTGGTGGCGATCGCCCACGACGCTCCGGCGCGCTGCAGCAAGCCGATATTGACCCCATACCCCGCCGCTCCCAGTGGCGACACCAGGAACGCGAAATCGGTCACGAGCGTAATCGCAAACGTGCGCATGAAAGGCACGCGCAAGCCTAACGTCGTTTGCATTAGCTGAAGCTTGCCGGCCTTCGCTAACGCGCTCACGGCGGCGCTTGCAGCCAGCACAACGAATACTTCTGCGGGGACGGTGCGAAGACCGGCCAAGAGGTCGTGGGAGCCTAATATGAAAGGCACGCCCATTGAGAGACCGACCCCGAGCAAAGCAAGCAGGGTCGCGACGTTACGTGCGTGGGTCCGCATCACAAGCACCGCCCGTGCGATTGCCGCTGGGGATTCTGAATCGAGGGAATCGAGGACATCGACGAGTGAGCGCGCGCTGAAGGCGCGATCGGATTTTCCACTGCAACTTGCAAGGTGGGAGGCCGAAAAATGGGCATGCGGTTGGATGATCCTTAAAGCAGCGTGGTTAGCTGTGCGCTTGCGGCAGAAGCAACTCGAAAGCAACCTGATATTCGATATAACTTAGCCGCCGGGTGCAGTCGCACCCTCATTCTCCAACACAATAATGTCAAACACGCTGCGATACGTTTCGCCAAACGAAGCACCGCCTATCAACAAGCAGATGCGTTCTGTGCGCGGACAATGAGACCCTGTCCAGGATGGGATTGCCCGCGACTACGTGATTCGTCGCTGAATCTTGCTGCGATCTATTGTCTCGTGCGACGGCTTAGCTTACAGGGCACGGGCGTTCGCTGCCCGGCGCTTCAATTGGCTTTGAAGCCCTTTCGTCACATAACGGTCGTCTGATCCGCGTAGTTTCTAAGACTCCCCTTTCGACCGTCATTATGTTTCTACTTCAACACGGCAAAGCCACTTTCAGCGCGCTCGCACGTGTGGCGGATCGGAACAAACGGTGCCGATTGCCCACGTGCTGCGTTCCTGCTTTTAATTATGTGCTGGGTGCGGAAAATTAATATTTTTGACCGACGAATGGCGGGGCTAAAGTTATCGAAGCGTGGCAATCAATGAAAAGGAGATGCGATGGTCTTTTATCACCATGGTGCGGCTATTCAACCGTCGGTAACAAGACTAGGCAACACGTTCCTGGCGCGCGTTTCCATCCTCGAGGAGGATGGCGAAGCAACCTCTCTTGGCAATCTTGGACAGTTCGCCAATCGTGACTGTGCCTTTGAATTTGCTGTGCGCAGTGCCACTGCGTTCATCGATGGCGAACCCTTGCCGCGGTCGCCGTTTGAGCAGCCGCGGACCAAGTGAACAGAGACGCGGCCGCTCAGGTTTCGCTTGAGGCCAGAGACGTCCAGTAACACGTCATGCGGACAAAGGCGCGCAGGAACGACAGAAACAGCCTGGGCAGAATCCACGATTGTCGGTTCTGCCCGGATCGACCGCCAGAAAGCTGGCTCAGGATAACCTGTGCCAGCGCGTCAAATCCTGCGCAAGGTCTCGTACACAAGACCGATTAAACCAGCAGCGGCTGCAAGTTATTGCATCGACAAGGAACCTGCGTCGCCTTTGATCCTCAATACGGCCGCTTGAGCCGGAGGCGCCAGATTTTGCTCAGCAAGGCTGGCCTTGAGCACGGTAACCTGGTTTTCAGTTCCCTGATCGAAGTCGGCGTCGAGTTCGCTGATGCGGCGGTTGTACCAGTTGACCACGCAGACTTTGTCCTTGCAGTTGTGCTGACGCCACTGCCACTGCTTGACCCGGTCGTCCTCAAAAGCTTCCGTGTCGGGCGTAACGTCCTTCGCGCGCTTGTAGGCGATCGCCAGCTTGTCGTCGAGTGACGACAGTTCGGGATCGTTGCACACCAGCTTCTCCGAACTTGAGACCCGCTTGCCGCAGTGGAAGCTCGCGGCCTGAGCCGTCCCGGACAAGCCACCACCCAGCATGAGTAATGCCGATAACGCCAGCGCGGTTTTCCTGGCGGCACGCCTCACGTTGAACCGTTTCGATTTCAATTTGCCTGATTTGGTCATTCCTGCCCCCGTTGATTCATCGTTGAAGTTGCGTTGACGTTGCGTTCATCGTCAAGCCGATGATCCTAGGTTTCGGGCAAGCGAACCCATCGAAAAGGAGGCGACCTTCTCAAGGCCTTACTTAATATTTCACGCCAAACGTCAACCGACGCGCGCGTAATAAAGGTTCTGCGGATGCTTCGCCTCGGCGAAGAAGAACCATCGCTCCGCCACCAGGCCTGCGTACTGCACGAGACACGCCGCAGCGAGCAGAATGATTGAGCCGCCGATCGAATGCACGCCTGCGCCCAAGGCCAGCAGCACGATGGGAACAACAAACGCCGTCGCGAGGAATCCCCACTTGACCCCGCGCAGCGTACCTGCCGATTTACCGTGAAAGAACTCGCGCAGATTGAATGCGCCGGCCGTGAAACCGCGCGATACCTGCACGACCTTAGCGTTCTTGATCCCCGTCGCGCTCTGCACCGTGGACTTGGGCCGCAGCCGTGCATTGCGCACGAGCGATGCCGACCGGCTCGCGCAACCAGCAAGCGTCAGCGCGCACGCGCAGGCGGCAAGGCTTGCGGTTAGAGAAGGCGCGAACCACGCGCTCAAGGCGGTGACCAGCGTGAACCCGGACGCGCAGCCAAGCAGGACAAAGTTGGCGAGTGTCAGCGGCGTGGCCCACTCCTGCAGGAAACGCAGGCACGCATAGATCATGGCCGAGCAAACGAACAGTGCAGCGCTCGCGAGCACACCAAGGGTCCCTAACGCGAGCGACCATGGCGAGCCGAACCAGTGCGCGACGCCATAGAAAAATGCGCACGCGAGAAAGGCCGGCAGACACAGGCATTCACGCGATAACCACGAGGTTCGCCACATGGCGACCGCGCGCCACGCGCGTTCAGGATGTCCGAGATGGAAGAACGAGGCGATGAGACCGAGTCCGCCAAGAGCAACCGAGAGCGTCGCGCCCGCGACATAAAACGCCGTTGGGGGCGCCACAAGAAGGCCGAAATAAGAGACCGTCTCCACGCCAACGAGCGCGATCAGCAGACCCTGCGCGGCGCCGCTTAAGGTGGTTAAAAAGACGACTGAGAAAGCGGGGTTCATTGCGGAGTCCTTTAGATACGCGTCGCGACCGACGCGAGATGCAATTGCCCACGCTCGAGTTGGGCGTCCACGGTTTGCGGCATGGACTCGGCGGAGCCTGTCTTGCATGAACAACTGCCTTCCCCACAGCCCGAAGCCGACGTCATCTTGCGTGGCAAATAATGATTCGCAGGCTTCGTGTCCCATTCGGGCATCAACTGATAACCGCCGCGCTCCCTGATCGCCTTCGACACCACGGACTCGGGGTCATGAATGTCCCCGAACAATCGCGCGGAAGTCGGACACGCGAGCACGCACGCCGGTTGGCGATCTCGCTCGGAAAGGTTTTCATCATGGATACGATCAACGCACAACGTGCACTTCGTCATCTCCTTGCGCTCTTCATCCAGTTCGCGCGCGCCGTACGGACATGCCCACGCGCAGTACTTGCAGCCGATGCATTTGTCGAAGTCCACCAGCACGAGCCCGTCTTCCTTGCGCTTATAGCTCGCACCGGTGGGACACACCGGCACGCACGGCGGATCCTCGCAGTGCAGGCACGACTTCGGAAAATGGATAGTCTCGGCGTTCGGATAACTGCCCGCCTCAAAGCTCTGGACACGATTGAAGAACGTGCCGGACGGATCAGCGTCGTAGGGGTTGAGGTCGGCCAAGCTGCCCGACTCGCCCGATGTATTCCACTCCTTGCAACTCGTCACGCAGGCATGGCATCCCACGCACACGTTCAGGTCGATCACCAGCGCCATCTGAGTCATTGCATGTCCCCTTTGCTTGTTAGAGTCGCCTTTGCGTGACTACTTGCGCCCTACCGCACCGCGCAGCCGTGCCGCAAATTCGCCTCGCCCCGCGAAGTACGTCTGCACGATCCGCGATATCACACCGTTCGAGCCCGGCAGCGCGCGCATGGCGTCGAACTGCGGCAGCGTGTGTTGCGCGTCGGCCTCCGCCGGATAGATCCGCACGCGCACGTCGTACCACGCAGCCTGCCCGGTTATTGGGTCCGAGTTCGAGAGACGTCCGGCTGCCTCATCCGCCTTGTCCGCGCCGGGAAGTTCGTCGGTGATCAAATGATTGAGCAGGAAGCCACGTTGCGATTCACTCGCGTTCGCGCCGAGGCTCCATGCCCCCGACGCCTTGCCGATCGCATTCCAGGTCCATACCGTCCCCGGCTCAACTGTTTCACTGAAGCGCGCCATGCAGCGCACGCGGCCCCACTGCGATTCCACGTAAATCCAGCCGCCATCCGCAATGCCGTTTTCAGCCGCCATCAACGGATTCATGTAGAGATAGTTCTCGCCATGGATTTGACGCAGCCATGCATTTTGCGAGTCCCATGAGTGATACATCGCCATCGGCCGCTGCGTCACTGCGGCAAGTGGAAAGCGCACGAGATCGGTTGAATTGCTTTCAAGCGGCGCGTACCAGAACGGCAAAGGATCGAAGTATTTTTCGACCCGCTCACGCAGGTGGTCGGGAGGCTGCCGGCCCTTCGTTCGTCCTTGTGCCGCGAGACGAAACTTCTGCATGACATCGGAATAAAGCTGGATAACGATGGGTTCCCGAAACTTGCGAAAGCCGTTTTTCACCGCCCAGTCCAGATACGGCCCATTGCAGTTGCGCATGTACTGCAAGTCCTCCGGCATCACGTGATGGAACACGCAGTTGTTCTTCGCGTATTGCTCCCACTGCTTCGGATTCGGCTCGCCAACCAGCGCCTTGTCCCCGTCCTTGCCACGCCATCCACTCAAAAAACCGACTCCGGAATTGGGCGTCGTCGTGTAATTGACGACGAAGTCAGGATAGTCACGAAAGCGCCGCGTGCCTTCGGCCGTGGTGAACGCTGGAAACTTCAACCGCGACGCCAGCTCGATCAGCACCTCCTGAAACGGCTTGCACTCGCCCGACGGCGGCACGACCGGCACGCGCACGGAATCGGCCGGACCGTCGAATTCGGAGATCGGGCGATCGAGCATCGACATGGCATCGTGGCGCTCAAGGTAAGTGGTGTCAGGCAGGATCAGGTCGGCGAACGCCGTCATCTCCGACTGGAACGCGTCGCACACCACGAGAAACGGAATCTTGTAGTCACCGTTCGCGTGTTTGTCGACGAGCATCTCGCGCACCTTCGTCGTGTTCATCGACGTGTTCCCGGCCATGTTGGCCATGAAGGTCATCAGCGTGTCGATCGGGTACGGATCTCCCCGCCACGCGTTGGTGATCACGCTATGCATCACACCATGCACGGCAAGCGGGTACTCCCAGGAGAACGCTTTATCAATGCGAACGGGGCCGCCGTTTTCATCGATGAAAAGGTCTTCCGGCGCCGCGGGCCAGCCCAGCGGCCCGGTTGCCAGCGGCGTGTTCGGCTTGACGGCGTCGGGGCTGTTCGGCGGTTTCGCCGATGGCGGCACGGCGCGCGGAAACGGCGATTTATGCCGAAAGCCGCCGGGCCGGTCGATCGTGCCCAGCAGCGACATCAGCACCGCCAGCGCACGGATCGACTGGAAGCCGTTGGAGTGCGCCGCCAGGCCGCGCATGGCGTGAAAAGCGACGGGATTCCCGGTGACGGTTTTGTGAGTCTCACCCCATGCGTCGGTCCAGCGAATGGGCAGCGTGATCCGGTGATCGCGGCTCGTTTGAATCATCTCCTGCGCGAGACGGCGAATGGTGGCCGCGGGAATGCCCGTCATTTCAGCCGCCCACTCGGGCGTGCAATCCGCCACGCGCTCACGAAGCAATGTGAACGACGGTGCGACGGGCGTGCCGTCCTCGAGCGTATAGCGGCCCTCGAGCGCGGGTGTCACGCCGGGTGAATGATGCGGCACGGCGCGCGCCGCTTCGGCATCCCACCATGCATGATTTTGCGGAAACAGCGGATTACCCGCGGGCGTATCCGGATCACTGATGAACAGGCCGAAGTTCTCACTTGCTTCATTGAGATCGACGAGATCGGCTGCGTTCGTATAGCGCCGCACGAACTCGTGGTCCCAGGCGTCGGCCGCGATCAACTCGTGAAGAAACGCCATGAACAGCGCGCCGTCTGTGCCGGGCCTGATCGGCACCCATTCGTCGGCGATGGCGGCGTAACCCGTGCGGATTGGATTGATCGCGATAAAGCGTCCGCCCGCACGCTTGAACTTCGAGATGGCGATCTTCAGCGGATTCGAATGATGATCTTCCGCCGTGCCGATCATGAAGAACAGCTTGGCGCTGTCGAGATCGGGGCCGCCGAATTCCCAGAACGAGCCGCCGATCGTGTAGATCATGCCGGCCGCCATGTTCGCCGAACAAAAACCGCCGTGCGCCGCATAGTTAGGCGTGCCGAACTGTTTGGCGAAGAGGCCTGTCAGCGCCTGCATCTGGTCGCGACCGGTGAAGAGCGCGAACTTCTTGGGATCGGTGGCGCGGATGCCGGCAAGGCGTTTTTCCAGCGTACTGAAAGCGACGTCCCACGACACCGGTTCGAATTGCGCGCTGCCACGATCCGCGCCCGCCTTACGCATCAAAGGCTGCGTGAGCCGGGCAGGCGAATATTGCTTCATGATGCCAGATGCGCCCTTCGCGCAGATCACACCCTGGTTGAGCGGGTGCTCGGGGTTGCCATCGATGTATCGCACTTCGCCTTCGCGCAAATGCACGCGAATCCCGCAACGACAAGCGCACATGTAGCACGTGGTCGTCTTGATCTCGAGCCGCTCGTCCTGAGTGCGGGCGTGATGTTTCATGCTGGGTCTCCCTCGCGGCTTCCGGTATGTCGACGTGGTAATGATCCGATCCTGACCATCCTAAACGTCGCCGGTCGCCAAGGGAAATCGCGATTTGCGAGAGGAACTATCCGCTACGCTGATGGTTTCAAATTCCCTTCAATTGCGCGATCAACGTATCGGGAATATCAACGCCTTCCTGTTCCGACACGTCGGCAAGACGTTCTCTCCGATAGCCGGGAAGCCGGACGTCGTCGTCCAGGAGCATCATTTCAATCAGCGTTTCCACGCGCGACAGATAGGTGTCGTCGCCGGCCAGTGCACCCGGATCAATCGCCCAGAATAAATGACCGATGCGGGAACGCTCGCCCCCCTCCGTCAGGAACGAACCGGCTTCGTAACCGAAGTTCGCGCCGGTCAGCGCCGCCGCGAGCAACTCGACGACCAACGCCAGCATCGCGCCCTTCGCTCCGCCGAACGGCAGCATCATGCCGTCGAGGGCGGCACGGGCGTCGGTCGTCGGCTGGCCGTCGCGGGTGGTCGCCCAGCCTTCCGGAATTGGCTTGCCGTCACGGGCGGCTATGGCAACCTTGCCGCGCGCAATCTGCGAGAGCGCCAGGTCGATCACCAGCGGCTCCGCCTGACGGCGCGGGAAGACGGCGGCAATCGGATTGGTGCCGAAGAGCGCGCGCCGGCCGCCCCACGCAGGCATGGCTGCGGGCGAGTTGCTGAACGCGAGGCCAACCATGCCCGCCGCGCCAAGCGCTTGCAGATGCGCCGCGCCGACGCCGAAATGATGGCTGCGCCTGACGCCCGCCACCGCACTGCCGAACTGCCGCGCGCGTTCGATCAACGCGCTGATGGCGAGATCGCAGGCGGGATAAGCGAGTCCATCCGCGCCATCGACCAGCACGGCCGCGCCGCGATCCGAGACGATGCCCGGCTGCGCCAACGGATCGACGCGGCCGTTCCTGAGTTGCGCGCAATACATCGGCAGACGCGATACGCCATGCGACGAGAGCCCGCGCAGGTCAGCATAAACAAGCGCACGGGCCGTCGATTGTGCGGTCGCGGGCAACGCGCCGGCGGCAAGCAGCGAGTCGACAGCAAGCGCGCTCAGCGCGTTGGGAAACAGTCGGGCCATCGATCATTCCTTCTAAGTTATAAATTTCAATCTTCAAGCGCGGCCGCGATCCGTGCCGCCATGAGCGAGCTCACGCGTTTGTCAGCGGCTTGCCAAGGCGCAAGGTACACGCATCCGCCACCTTGAAAAAAGGCGCGCGGTTGGCTGCGTAGGTCAAGTGATCAGCGAAGTCTTCACGGAGCCTGGTTGAGGATGGCGTCCATGAGTCCCGGGAACCTGCTGTCGAGTTCGACACGTCGCAACGTATTCTGATGAACCGTGCCGGCCACGCGGGTCTGGACGAGACCCGCCTCGCGCAAGATGCGGAAGTGGTGGGACATGCTCGATTTCGGGCGACCACCGTCGAGCTCTCCACAGGTAGCCTCCGTGACACGCGACAAATGCCGCACGATGTCGAGACGCACCGGGTCGCTCAAGGCGTTGAAGATCCGCTGGAGGGTGAAACCCTCAGGGCCGGGATGGTTATATATGCGCATACAGCAGATGGTACTGGTTTCTGTGATAATCGATAGTTCGAATTATATCGAACTATCGAACTAGATCATTCCACGGAGCCTGCCCGATGCCCGCATTATTCGAACCCTTCAAGCTCAAAGATATCTCGTTGCGCAACCGCATCGCGATCCCGCCAATGTGCCAATACTCCGCTGTCGATGGCCTGATCAACGACTGGCACCGTGTGCACCTGGCTGGTCTCGCACGCGGCGGAGCCGGACTGGTTATCGTTGAGGCGACAGCCGTGTCGCCTGAAGGCCGCATCACCCCGGGCTGCACGGGCATCTGGAATGATGAGCAAGCGCAGGCGTTCGTGCCCGTCGTTGCATCGATCAAGGCAGCAGGCTCGGTGCCGGGGATCCAGATCGCCCACGCGGGTCGCAAGGCCAGCGCCAACCGGCCGTGGGAAGGCGACGACCATATCGGCGCAGACGATCCGCGCGGCTGGGACACCATCGCGCCCTCGGCTATCGCCTTTGGAGCCAACCTGCCGAAGGTGCCCAAAGCGATGACCCTCGACGATATCGCCCGTGTCCGCCAGGATTTCGTCGATGCTGCAAAACGCGCGCGCGATGCGGGTTTTGAGTGGTTGGAACTGCACTTCGCGCACGGCTATCTGGGTCAGAGCTTTTTCTCGACGCACTCCAATCAACGCGATGATGCCTATGGCGGGAGCCTCGACAACCGCAGCCGCTTCATGCTGGAGACGCTGGCTGCAGTGCGCGAAGTCTGGCCCGAGCACTTGCCGCTGACGGCGCGCTTTGGCGTGATCGAATATGACGGCCGCGACGAGGAAACCCTCGCTGAGTCCATCGAGTTGGCGAAAAATTTCAAGCGTGGCGGGCTGGACATGCTCAGCGTCAGCGTGGGCTTCTCTACGCCTACAGCAAACATTCCGTGGGCGCCTGCGTTCCTCGCGCCTATAGCACATCGGGTGCGGCGTGAGGCACAACTGCCCGTTGCGTCGGCATGGGGAATCGATACACCGGAACTCGCCGATAACGCCGTGCGCGAAGGCCAGCTCGATCTCGTGATGGTCGGCCGGGCGCATTTGGCCAATCCTCACTGGCCGTACTACGCCGCGAAAAAGCTCGGCATTGCACGTCCTTCGTGGACGCTGCCTGCGCCTTACGCGCATTGGCTCGAACGCTACGCGGTCAGTTGATCACGCGCCCTCGACGCCGGCAATCGATGTGCATGTTGCACAGTTGCCGGCTGAAGAGGGATGGCTTGAGGGCCTGGCGTTGTTCGTTGTTATTTACAAAGACTCCTAAGCAAGCTGCGGCTCGCGTCGCGGAACCGGACTCATCGCCTTGAGCGGCATGCCGGGGCGATGCGCCCGCGAACCCGTAGACACTTCACCAGACCGCGATGAATCGCCGCGCAGCGTAAACACCGCCACCGCATCACGCAGCGAATTGGCCTGCTCGGCAAGCGCGTGTGCCGCTGCGGACGCTTCCTCAACGAGCGCGGCATTCTGCTGCGTGACCTCGTCCATTTGTGTGACGGCCGTATTGACCTGTTCGATACCCGTGCTCTGCTCCTGTGACGCCGATGAAATCGCGCCGACAATATCCGTCACACGCTGCACCGATCCCACAATCTCCGCAATGATCTGCCCCGCGTTGCCAACGAGTGCCGAGCCTGCATTCACGCGATCGGTCGACTGGGCGATCAACGCCTTGATTTCCTTGGCTGCCGATGCGCTACGCTGTGCGAGCGTGCGCACTTCCGCTGCGACCACGGCGAAACCGCGCCCTTCCTCGCCGGCGCGCGCGGCTTCCACGGCCGCGTTGAGCGCAAGGATATTGGTCTGAAACGCGATAGCGTCGATCACGGCGATAATCTCCGCGACCTTGCTCGAACTATCGGCAATTCCATGCATGGTTTCAACGACCTGACCCATCATCACACCGCCGCGCGAAGCAGTGTGGGAAGCCGCGTCCGCGAGCGTGGATGCCTGTCGCGCGTTCTCTGCGTTCTGGCGGACCGTGCCGGTGAGTTCTTCCATGCTCGCCGCCGTTTCTTCGAGCGATGCCGCCTGTTCTTCCGTGCGCGACGAAAGGTTCAGGTTGCCCGATGCGATCTCGGCGCTGGCCGTCGCCACGCCTTCGGCGTTCTCACGAACCTTGGCGACCACTTGCGACAAACTCGACTGCATGTCTTTCAGTGCCGCAAGCAACTGGGCGATTTCATCCTTGCCGCTGGAGTCAAAATCCATCGACAGATTGCCGGTCGCCACTGCCCGTGCGCAACTCAGTGCGTGACCCAGAGGCCGCGAGACCGTACGGCTGAACATGACGCCGCCGATCATCGCGAGCGCGAGCACCGCCAGCATCAGCGCGATGCTGATCTCGGTCGCATGATGTGCATCAATAGCCGCCTGCGCCGAAACTTGCGCGCTGTCAGCGGCGATTTTCTGGGTGGCCTGTTCAAGCAGCGCCGAAGGTTCACGGTCCACGCCGGCCACGGCTTTATCACCGGCTGAGGGTTCGAACCCGGCAGACTTGAAAGCTTCGAAGCCTTTGCGATAACCCTCGCCCATCGAAGTGTGCGCGATCGCAAAGCGTTCGATCAGCGTGCGGCTTTCACCTTCCGGCAACTTGGTCTTGAGTTCAGCCGCGAGCGTGCTGACAGTCTTTTCACGGGTCTGGAAGGCAGTCCAATATTTGTCGAGATCTGCCGGGTCCTTGCCACGCAATAACGTGTCTTTCCACTCCTGGACTTGCAGCTTGAATGCGACGAGCGTGGCTGACACCATCCGTTCGTTCGCAACGTTGTCCTGCACTGTGGTTCCGTAGGCGTTGATCGACTGGTTCAGGGCGAAGATGCCATACAGTGCGCCGGCGAACATCAGCAGCAGCGCCACGGTGAAGGCAAGAGGAATTTTGAGGCTGAGCTTCATTGATGGTTCTCGCATTCGGCAAGCCGCGACGGGAGCGCGCGGTTGGACTACTACTTATCGGTCCATTCGCCCAAAACTGAAGGTGCGCAGTCGCTATGCATCTCGAAGCGGCCAGCCGATAGCTAACGGCGGGTATGCAATAAAGAACGTGACCCCATTTGATGGAACCATCACGTTGGCGCCCGTTCTACGGCATCGATAGTTCAGACAAAAAAGCGCTGCATTTCCGGTAGCGGAATCAACGTCTCCGCCTCAGCGTTATTTGCGCGGCGTTGATGCCCTCATCTGGAAGGCGCGGGGCAAGCGTACGGTGGAAATCAAATGCGCCACGCCGAGCTTGTCGCCCGGCGAAGCGCATTAGACTATCTTCGCGTTACCGAGGTTTTACTCAGCAGTTGTGGCGCTCAGACTATTCACACCCATTTCATCCAGTACATCGCGCACCGCGGCGAGCAAACCGTGCATCTGCTTTTCGTAGAGCCTGCCGATGCAGCCGATACGAAACGATTCCGCGATCGTCAGCTTGCCAGGATAGATCACATAACCGCGTGTTTTCAGGCCATCGTAGAAACGTTCGAAGACAAAGCCCGGATGCGCGGGCATCCGGAAAGTCACGATGATCGGCGCCTGCAGATCCGCCTTCAGCAGAAGCTCAAAACCAAGCGCCTTCATGCCGTCCACCAGAACGCGGCAATTGTTCCGATACCGCCCTCCTCGGCCAGCCACGCCACCCTCTGCATCAAATTCCTGAAGCGCCTGGTGAAACGCCACGATCACATGTGTAGGTGGCGTGAACCGGTACTGCCCGGTCTTTTCGAAATTCGCCCACTGGTCGTAGAGATCGAGAACCAGCGTGGTGGCGTTGCCCTGTGTCACTGTCAGTACGTCGCGCCTGCACACGACAAAGCCAAGACCCGGCACGCCTTCAATGCACTTGTTCGAGGAAGCGGCCACCGCATCTGCGTGGATCGCGGGTGCGTCGATTGGCAGTGCGCCGAACGCGCTCATTGAGTCGATGAGATAGCCCTTTTTGTACTTGGCCGCGAGCGCGCCAATCTCGGCAATCGGATTCAGGATGCCCGAGGTCGTCTCGCAATGGACCACGAAGATATGCGTGATCGAAGGCGTGCGCTTCAGGATTGTCTCGACCTTTTTAAGGTCAGGCGGAGCATCCTCGGCCGTTTCATGGATGACGGTCTTGCGTCGGGCGATGTCGAGAATGCGTTTCGCGCGCTGACCGTAAGCGCCATTGATGAGCAGGAGAACCTTGCCCGCCGGCGGAACGAAACTGGTCAGCATGGCTTCGACTGCAAAGGTGCCAGAACCTTGCATAGGCACCGTCACATAGTTGCCTTCGCCGTGAACGATCTCGGCGAGTCGCGCGAGCACCGCTTTGTTGATTGCGACAAAACTCGCATCGCGCGAGCCCCAGTCGTGTGCCATCGATGCCTTGACGGTACGCGAGGTAGTCAGCGGTCCGGGCGTCAGAAGAAAGGGATCACCCGTTTCGGTGGCAGCTGGTTTGAGGACCTCGGATTGATTCATAGAAAGGGTGTCCGGTATCGATGTGTGGTGACTAGCAGGCTGCGACGCGTTCACGTCCGCAAGGTCCTTGGAGCATGACGACATTTTAACCGCCCGTCGTCCAATGCGAGGTCTCAGCCCCTGCCTCGACACGAAACACACCATTCATAAATACAAACGATACCGTTTATTTTAGACGTGGATTGACGATGGGTTGATGCACAGCGGCTCGCGTTCGACGCAGGTACCGCCCAGCGCGCGTCTCGCATCGCTGGGATAATCGAGTTTTCTCTGTCGACCCTAAAAGGATACACACGTGACGGAATCTGCAAACTCTTCTTCCGGCGAGCCCGTGCGCCGTGTCGCGTTTCTTGGCTTGGGCGTCATGGGTTATCCGATGGCCGGCCACCTTGCCAAAGCCGGCCTCGACGTCACGGTGTACAACCGAACCCACGCCAAGGCGGAACAATGGCTAGCCGAACACCGCGGACAGTCGGCACGAACACCGCGCGAAGCCGCGTCGAAGGCAGACCTGGTGCTGGCGTGCGTGGGCAACGACGACGACCTGCGCAGCATCACGCTGGGCGACGATGGCGCTTTCGCCGGGATGACACCGGGCGCCGCCTTCGTCGATCACACGACCGCATCCGCCAACGTCGCGCGTGAACTGGCGGAGGTCGCGGACGCACGCGGACTGGCCTTCATCGACGCCCCTGTGTCCGGTGGCGAGGCGGGTGCGCAAAATGGCAAGCTCACCATCATGTGCGGTGGCGCTCCAGAAGTGTTTGAGCGTGTCCACGCCACTCTCGATCACTACGCGACGGCTGTTACGTTAATCGGCCCGGCCGGCGCGGGGCAACTCGCGAAAATGGTCAACCAGATCTGCATCGCGGGACTGGTCCAGGGTTTGTCTGAAGCGGTTAATTTCGGCCAGTTGTCGGGCCTCGACATGCCGCTCGTACTCGATGTAATCGGCAAGGGCGCCGCAGCAAGCTGGCAGATGGACAATCGCGGCAAGACCATGATCGACGGCAAGTTCGATTACGGATTTGCCGTCGACTGGATGCGCAAGGACCTGGGCTTCTGTCTGGACGAAGCGAAGCGTAACGGTGCTTCCCTGCCGGTGACAGCGCTTGTCGACCAATTCTACGGCGACGTGCAGGCCCTCGGCGGTAATCGCTTCGATACCTCCAGCCTGATCTGGCGCCTGCGCAAACTCAAGAGCTGATCTAAAGCGCTGAACTTCGCCCGCGCCGGCGCAACGGCGGATTAACCCTACATTTAACCAACGGGGAAAGTCTTTTGTGTCCTACGCTATAAATGCGTCCTCCGGCGCGATACGGTGCAATCGGCCGGAGGGTGATTCTCGAATCAGGCCAATCGCCTGACCAAACCCTTGCAGCCCGGGGGATGTCGCTCCGGCCGCCGCATTGGCTCCCTGTTGCACCCGCCCTATGGAGACTGATCATGTCGATTCGACTAGGAGAAGACGCCCCCGATTTCACTGCTGAAACCACACAAGGGACGATCCATTTTCACGAATGGATCGGAGACCAGTGGGCGATCCTCTTTTCGCATCCGAAGGATTTCACCCCCGTTTGCACCACGGAACTCGGATACTTGGCGGGCCTTAAACCAGAATTCGACAAGCGCAACACGAAGATTATCGGGCTCAGCATCGATCCCGTCAGTGACCACGAGAAGTGGCTCAAGGATATCGCGGAGACGCAGGGCCACGAGGTCGGTTACCCGCTGATCGGCGACCCTGACCTGACGGTGGCGAAGCTCTACGACATGATTCATCCCGAGGCGAGCGGCGGCGGCCCGCGCACCGCGGTGGACAACGCGACCGTGCGCTCAGTGTTTCTCATCGGACCGGACAAGAAGGTCAAAGCCATGCTCGTCTATCCGATGAGTGCGGGCCGCAATTTCGACGAAGTGATGCGACTGCTCGATGCGCTGCAGCTCAATGCAAAACACGCAGTGGCAACGCCGGTGAACTGGAAACCGGGTGAAGACGTGATCATTCCAACATCCGTTTCCAACGACGCAGCGATGCAAAAATATCCGCAGGGTTTCAAAACCGTAAAACCTTACCTGCGGTATGTTGCGCAGCCGAAGTAAAGCGCGCATTGATTGGAGCGGCGACCGCCGGAGAGTGCGAAGGGCGGGTGCATTGATGCACATCCATGTGCATCAATGCACCCGCCCTCTGAACGGGCTGCGGCCAATTCGGCGGCCTGCAGAACAGGTTGGCGGTGCCTCACGGGCCACCATTCTTAAACGCTCGCACAAGCGGGCCGCGGAGCGAAATCGTGTTGACCTTCCGGCAGCTATTTGATCAGCAATCGTCAACCTACACGTATCTTCTTGCCGACAGCACAACGCGAGAGGCTGTGCTGGTCGATCCGGTGTTTGAACAGGCGCGCCGGGATGCTGCCCTGATCGCAGAGCTTGGCTTGCATCTGCTTTACACAATCGACACCCACGTCCACGCCGATCACGTGACCGGTGCATGGATGCTGAATCGCCGTACAGGCAGCCTGATTGCGATATCGGCTGCGAGCGGCGCCGAAGGTGCGCACCGCTATCTGAGCGATGGAGACAGGGTCGAGTTTGGCGCGAGATATCTGGTGATACGTGCAACGCCGGGTCATACCGATGGGTGCATCACACTCGTACTCGACAATGAGACCATGGCGTTTACCGGCGATTGCCTGTTAATCAGGGGTACTGGCCGCACAGATTTTCAGCGTGGTGATGCGCACACCCTGTTTCGCGCGATCCACAACCACATTTTTACGTTGCCTGCCGCGTGCCTGCTTTATCCGGCCCATGACTATCGCGGTTTGACGGTCACCAGTGTGGCCGAGGAGCGACGCTTTAATCCACGCCTGGGCGGTGAACTGTGTGAAGAAGATTTCACCGGATACATGGCAAACCTGCACCTGCCGCATCCGAAGCAGATCGACGTAGCGGTGCCTGCGAACCTGAAATGCGGCCTGGCGGAGCGCCACCCCGAGCAGATGACCGAGCCGGATTGGGCGCCCCTCACATGCAGCTTTGCGGGCATCTGGGAAATCAACGCCCAGTGGCTCGAGGAAAATCTGCGTGCGGTCGACGTTGTCGACGTGCGAGAACCCGACGAGTTCAACGGACCGCTGGGTCGCATCCCCACAGCCACGCTCATTTCATTGGGTAACCTGGCCGGGCGCGCCACTGAACTCACGAAGGAGCGCCCGATCGTGACTGTCTGCCGGGCCGGTGGGCGGTCGGCACAAGCCACGGTCATGCTGCGACAAGCGGGATTCGAGCGGGTCGCCAACCTTGCCGGCGGAATGCTCCGCTGGCGTGCGGAAGGCCGCGTCGTCGAAAACGCCAGCATGTAACAACGGACGGTTCCTTCGAACCAAGGAAAACCGTCAGCCAGGCGGCGTCCGCGCTGGTGAAGTGGCCGGTTGATCAAAGGAAGGAGCCGGTCGAAATCAGAATTGATCGTTATCCTAATCTCACTCGCCTTGTAGCGGAGGCCTGACCGGCTTGTGCGCGACCTGCGTCGACAGCACGATCGCCGTCGAGGTCGTGCCATAGGTATTCAGTGCATCAATGATGCCCTGCAAATGTTGCACGTCGGTCGCGAGCACACGCAGCAGCGCACAGTCGTCGCCCGTCACCGTCAGGCATTCGATGACTTCGGGGCGCTCGCGGGCAAACGCTTCATACGGCCGCCCCGCCTGAGCCTGCACACGGATCATCGCGGTGATCGTATAGCCGAGCTTTGCCGGGTCAACCCACGCACGATAACCCCCTATAACACCCTGCACCTCCAGCCGCTTGATTCGCTCAGACACGGCTGGCTGGCTGAGGTGTACGCGCCGGCCAATTTCAGCATGCGACACGCGCGCGTCCTGCTGCAAAAGCTCGAGGATTTTGCGGTCGTGATGGTCGATTTTGGTATTCATGGAAAACCCCCGATAAATCCGATCAATGATCGGGTTTTCCTGGAAAATACCATTGAATGCTTGTTATAAAAACCATGATGATGCGATAGATTATAAGTAAATCTCCCATCGTACGAGACTCGATATGCACCTGAAAATCTGGCTGATCTTCATCGCGACAACGGGTCTCGTCTGCCTCACGCCCGGCGTTGCAGCCCTTCTCGTTGTCGCCCAAGGCGTCTCCAACGGCGTGCGACGCAGTTACTGGGCCATCGCCGGGATCGCGCTCGCCAATTCAATTTATTTCGCTTTATCGGCGACCGGTCTCGCGGCGCTGATCGTCACGAGCCACACCGTGTTTAATGCGGTGAAATGGGCCGGGGTTGCCTATCTCGTGTATCTCGGCGTTCGTGCTTTATTGAACCGGTCGAGTGCGCTGACCATCCAGCCTGCGGGCATTGCGGCGGTCAGCGGTCAGCGTGCGTTGAGCCAGGGCCTGATGGTTGAGTTGGCGAACCCGAAAGCACTACTCTTTTTCGTCGCGCTACTACCGCAGTTCGTCGACGTGCACCGACCGATCTGGCTTCAAATGCTGATCTTCGGCCTGACTACGGTGCTGCTTGACCTCTGTTCCTATTCTTTCTATGCGTGGCTCGGCGCGACAAGTCAGGGATTCGCCGCCAATCGAAAATGGGCCAGTGCCGCGAGTCGGGTAAGCGGTGTCGTGTTGATCGCAGCGGGGGCGCTAACCGCGTTCGCTAAAGCCTAAGCCATACGTAATATCGGCGCGCGGGTAAAATCTGCGCCTCGTTTTTGATGGTGTTCGGCGGGAGTGGATCGAGTGGTTTAAGGAAACGTCACCGTTAGACGCGGCGGCGTATCGTCTTAGGGCGGCAGGCGCCGCCCCTAGCATCAGTTAATGGCAGCGGTTTTGCCAGTGGCCATGCACCTTCACTTTGTGACATACGCGGTGATGGTGATCCTCTGCGAAAGCGGATGTAAAGGCGCCAAGCGTAAGAGCGGCGGTGATTACGGCGAGAATGGTCTTTTTCATATGACGATATGAGGTGGAAGGGAATTGGAATCCTAGCAGCGTTACATTACATTCCCGAACGGCGCGCCCCGCGTTGAAACCATCAAAGATCCCGCGCGACATCTCGTGCAACATGTCCTTGGGACGGCCGCTCTACTCGATGGTGGCCGACCTCGCGAGACGGCTCTGCGACTTTTCAAAGCCGGACCTCGCTTCTGTCATTTCACGGTAGACCGCTTGCGTGCCGCTGCTTGCATGGCGATAACCGCATCAACACCAAGCTGCGCGATTCGCTCGTCGTCATCTTCGGATAAGCCGCTGACCGCAACCGCGCCGGCGACCTTCCCCTCTATCAGAACGGGTAAGCCACCCGCCCAGCCGATATAACGCGGATCTCCGTAGTAGGACAAGCTCCAGCCCCCCGCCTTGGCATCCAATGCCAGTTGACGGGTGCGAATTCGTTGTCGAGCCGCTGTAAAGGCCTTGGCTTGCACGACAGCTATGGAAGGCAGTGGCGCCCCATCCATCCGTAGAAGCGCGATCAATTCGCCATGTGCATCGCTAACCGCAAGCACAGCGGCTGCATCAATTTCCTCAAGCGCCTGCCGCATGCGCTCGATTGCAGAAGCCGCTTCCGCATTGCTAATGCTGCTATGAACTAGCACTGAAATCCCCCCGGACGTTATATAGGCGAATAGACGATAGACGGGGTTATGCGGGAAGTGGAGCGTCTTCACGGATAAGCCGGTTCGTTCGCAGTGCAGCCCAGAACGCTGCCGGAATCTCCACCTTGAACGTCTCGATGTTGTCCTCCAACTGCGCGACTGTTCTGACGCCCGGGATATTGGTGGCTATCGCGGGATGCGCCAACGCGAATTGCAACGCGGCAGCTTTGAGCGGAATCTTGAATTCATCGCAAACCGCCTCGATTTTTCTAACGCGAGCAACTATTTCATCCGATGCAGGCGCATAGTTGTATCGCGCGCCGGGGATTGCACCGGTCGCCAATATGCCGCTGTTATAGCAGCCCCCCAGGATGACCGAAACCTTTTGCTTCTCGCAAGCCGGAAGGAACCCGTCGAGTGAATCCTGCTCCAGCAACGTGTATCGGCCGGCTAATAACAGACAGTCGAAATCAACCCGCTTGATGGCCTCGTAAGCGACCTCCCATTCGTTGACGCCTACGCCAATCGCTTGCACCACACCCTCGTCCCTTAGACGAATCAGGGCCTTGGCCGCACCCGACATGGCTGTATTAAAGACCGCCGGCTGATTCCGCGGGCCATGCGTAAAATTGTCTATGTCGTGAATCAGCGCGATATCTATTCGTTCCAGTCCCAGACGCTGCAGGCTATCTTCGATGGAACGCATCGTGCCGTCATAGCTGTAATCGAAACGCAGCTCAAACGGCAGCCCGCTTGCCCAGGGGCTAAAGTCGATATCCGATCTCCTGGCCGCCTTTAGCAGACGGCCGACCTTCGTGGAAATGACAAACTCATCACGCGGATACCAGCGAAGTCCCTGACCACAACGCGCTTCGCTAAGGCCATGGCCATACATTGGCGCTGTGTCGAAATAACGAATACCCGCATTCCATGCCGCTTGAATCAGCGCGGCGCTTGTCTCTTCCGAGATCGGCCGCGCGAGGTTGCCAATGGGCGATGCACCAAACCCCATCACCGTCACGTCCAGCTTCGAGCGTGGCCAGGTCTTTTTCATGTCAGCGTTCATTTCTTCTCCTGTTTAAGCAGTGCGGCCAAGCCGCTGCGCTCACTTGAGTTCATTTGACCTCATTTGACTTTAGCTGCCGCAGCCAGTGCCTGAACACCGGTCTTCGCATCCTCATTGGAGTTCATGAACTTGCTGATGGCATCGGACATGGCGCCGGCGGTCACGGTCGACTGCACCATGCCAAATGCAAGCGATGGCAGGAAACCGCCTGACTTGATCGTCCTTTGTTCGTCGGCGTACGACTTCTTGGCGCAGTCGTCAAACTTGTCCATTGATACATCCTGCCGGATCGGGATCGAACCTTTGTACAGGCTGAACTGTTGTTGAAAATCGGGTGACATGATGGTCCTGGCTAATGCGAGCTGACCCGGCGTTGCTTCTTTTGAGCCCTTCTGTTGAAAAAATACAAAGGAGTCCACGGTGTAAGTGAATGCGCTGGACGTGCCTGGCGCGACAGCGCAGACGTAATCAACACCGGGCTTCTTGTTTGCATTTTCGAACTCGCCTTTGGCCCAGTCGCCCATGAACTGCATGCCGCCCGTACCGTTGATCACCATTGCGGTTGCCAGATTCCAGTCCCGGCCTGCGTAGCCTTTGTCGAAGTACGACTCGATCTTCTTGACCGTCTCGAACACTTGGACCATTTGTGGCGAAGTCAGCGTCTTCTGGTCAAGGTCGACCAGCGCCTTCTTGTAGAAGTCGGGGCCTTGCGACAGCACGACAGTTTCCCAGACCGTCATATCCTGCCAAGGCTGTCCGCCGTGTGCGACCGGGGTAATGCCTGCGGCGCGAAACTTGTCAGCCAGTGCGAAGAATTCAGGCCATGTTGCAGGCGGCGATCCTCCGACCTTGTCCAGCGCCGCCTTGTTTATCCAGAGCCAGTTGATTCGATGCACGGAAAAAGGCGCCCCAACATAATGACCGCCGGCGCGCATGATTGCATCGATTTGTGGAGGCGTATGACTCTTCCACTCGCCCGCAGATTTGTCGATTGGAACCAGCATGTCCTGGTCGGCCCAATCCTGAATGAGCGGACCTTTGATCTGTGCGGCCGATGGCGCGTTGCCGGAGATCACCTGGGCTTTCAACGCGGTCATTGCAGCCGCGCCCGCACCCCCGGCAACCGCGAAGTCTTTCCACTCGTAGCCTTGTTTGGTCATATCGTCCTTGAGCAGTCTTACCGCTTTCGACTCGCCGCCCGAGGTCCACCAATGCAGCACTGAAATGGACTCAGCCGCGCTCGCCGCGTGACATACACAAAGGCTGAATAAGGCGCACATGCCCTGTTTTAGATTTTTGTTCATCGTTGTCTCCTGGGAATTACATGTAGCCTTATCGGCTCGTCTATTTTCTTTGCTTGGCCTGGCTGGCTTAAGCTTTGGCCGGACAAAGAGAGTCTGCGCAGCGTCGGGTACCTGACCCGAGCTGCGTTAAAAGAAGCGCTAGAAGTAGTAAGAGGCTGTTTAAAGTGAAAGGCCGAGTTGCTCTCTGCCCAGCGGCGTTAAATCCGCCTCGGTCGCGCGTCCGACGAAATCAACTTCGAAGTTATCGGCGGGAAAGTCGGGAGGGCTTTTCCCTTCCCTGAAGCTGGGTAGTTGACGCTTCAAGTAGGCATCGTTTTTTGCACAAGCCGGTGCCGACGATATGTACATGACATTGCTAAACCCCGTGCCACGGTGTGCATCCTCAACGGCGTGAATGACGTCGCTGTGCCAGAACACGGTGTCTCCCGCTTGCATCTTGGGGATTGACGACAGCGCGTCATAAAGTGGGCCGTGCCACTCGGGCTTGATCGACAACGCGCGGCCCGGCATGGCTCCGCAGAGGTCGTCCTCAGGCACGTCGTCCTGAAGCGCCCGCAGCAGTACATAGGCCATGGCGTTCGCGATTGGAATGAGTTGCAGCGTTCCATCGCCCGGCCCTTGCGGTGTCAGCGCAGTCCAGCCCTGGAAGGTCCGGAACATCGAGCACACCGCGGGCGACGCGATCTCCCTCACGTCCGGACGATAAGCCGCGTCGAACGGGTTATAGCGTTTCCAGTCGCCGCTAAAGACGTGCCGATAAACCCGCCTGAAGTTTTCCTCAAGCCACCGCTCGACGGACCCGCCATCGCAATGGGCGGACAATCCTAACGACTCCGAGCCCGGCGGACGCCGGCGCAGGCGGTCCGCGTAGACCGGCACATGATCGGGGTCAAAGTGCTGACGGCCCTCGCTCTCGGCTTTCCACAAGCGGTTGAGGAACACGCGGGTGGCAGTCAATTCAGGCGACTGACGCGCGGCAACTTGCGGCTTGGACCAGTAGACGCCGTAGATTTGCGGCTTGCTTGACGCAAGGTTGCCGAAGTACTTGTCCTCCGCGCGATTCAGCAGCCGCTCGTCCAGATTGTTGGTGTCCACGTATTCGGCGATCTGCCCGTCCCATTGCGTGGCTAGCTCCGGACTGAATACGCGTCGCACCACGCATGCACCGCGAGTCTTGATTAACGCAATGGTGTCGGCACTGACGCGCTGCGCGGCGACGTCCGCATAGGCCAACTCAGGAATCACCGGTTCGCCGCGAGCACGCTGCGCTGCAATGATGCCGGCTTGTTGTTTGATGTCTTCCTCGACCGCAAGGAACACCTCGCGGTAATTGGGCAAGGCGTTGCGCAACGCCCGTTTCGCTTCGCGAATGGCGGTGGGCAAGTCATCGATTTGCAGGGGTTGCATGATTGTCTCCGCGTGTTGGTATGTGCGGAGCTTAAGCCGAGCCACGGCAAAGAAGTGATACGATCAAGACAATCAATTTGCGTTTTCAGCCACTGAACTACTGGTTGAAAGTGTCGCCATTGGCGACGGTTGGTTGCTGCGGGTTAACCCAATGCAAGCCATTGCAAGTTGCCGACATTCAGTTCAGCGAAGGTCCCATGCTGAATCTCTGTTTGCCCGGAAATATGGATGGCCGAGCGCGTGCCGTTAACGCCGCCAAATAGCCCATCCATTCGTCGTACGACTCACCCGACGGGCGGGATCGACTGCGATTCCGTCCGCTTGCCCACTACTTGTTCGCGGCTTGCTGACTACTACTTTCGCGGCAGAACGGTAGCGCCGCCTTTGTTGATCACCGGCGAATCGAACACGCCATGCGTGGGGCCGTAGTTGGGGCGGGTATTAATGTTTGTCGTAGGGTTTGTCGTAGAACCACTCTTCGCTGGCGCTTTGCCTGAAGGCTGCGCGTTCAGCGATTGCGTTTCCAGCAGCTTTTGGGTCCGGTCATTCATCCCGGCGTTGCCGGTTTCGAGCAAGCAACAGCAGCATACGAAACCAACGATAAGTTTCCATTTGGTCATGAGCGTCTCCTTAACAAGCACGCATGGCCACGGAATCCTCAACCTGGAGGTTGAGCCGGCGACAGGGAGATTGACGCCGCCCGTGGCTTTTCAAACACGCCTGACCCGGAACGATGAAGAGGTGATCGGCGAACCAGCAACTCGTCCGCGGGGTCATCGCCAAATGATTATCCTGCGCTTTTATCAACTGCATAACAAGCTGATCTCAAGCGGCTCTACCCTATTTTTCCATAAAGAAAATCCCGCTCTTAAGTTCTCTTCCCGAAACGAAAAACGCGTGGTTAGTGGTGCAAATGAGCGAACCCTTCGTCCCTTGTGTTCTAGACTTTCGGTCAGAAGGCGCTAAGCAGAGTCCGAGCCAATGCGCTCGCCTCTTCGGTGGACCCGACATTGGTGAATCCCATCAACAGTCCTCGTTTCGGTGTTGCTCCGCTATACCAGCTCGACAACGAATTCACCGATAATCCAAGGCTTCGCGCGCGTAACGCAATCGCACTGTCATCCGATCCGTTTTCGAGCATTGCAAGAAGATGCATGCCACCGGCTTGCAAGCGAAGCTGGGCGCGCGTACCCAACGCGGCACCGAGCGCATCCGCAAGCATCGTGCGGCGATCCGCGTAGATGTTCCGCATTTTAGTGATATGCCGCGCGAAATAGCCCTCTTCGATGAACCTTGCCAGGGTCGCCTGAAGCAAACGCGGACACTGATTCTGCATTCGATCAGCGGTTTCAAAGAACCGGGCTACCTGCTCTTGCGGCACCACCAAATACGATAGACGCAACCCCGGCGCGAGTACTTTGCTAAAGGTGCCCGTGTACAGCACTCTCCCTGGCCCGCCTGTATCGAGACTTTTCAAAGCGGGAAGTGGCCGCCCTCTATACCGGTATTCACTGTCGTAATCGTCTTCAATAATCCAGCGGTCGCCGGCTCTTGCCCAGTCCAGCAACGCGTATCTGCGTGAAAGGGATAACGACACACCCAGCGGACTTTGGTGACTGGGCGTGACCAACGCAAAACGTGCATTCGGGTCCATTTTGATACCGGCCTCGACGTCCAGGCCGTCGTCATCGACTGGAACCGCCAGCAGTTTCATCCCCGCATTGCTCAGGAAGTGCCGCGCCATGAGATAGCCGGGATCCTCGAACCAGCATGCGTCTCCACTGCGCAATACAGAGCGACAGATCAGATCCAGACTGGCGCGATATCCGGCGCAAATGAAGACCTGATCCGGCGAGCAGGCAACGCCTCGCGATACGCCCAGGTACCCGGCGATGGCCGCACGCAGCGGCGCGTGCCCCTGGGGATCGGGATAGATCAGATCCTGAAGACCGCTTTGGCGCATCTCACGCGCCGCCAGGCGGTTCCAGACCTTGCTTGGGAAAGCATCCAGCGCGGGAAGGCCCATCTGCAAAGGCAGCGGCATCGAGCCGGTATGTTCCGACCACAGCGCGGTCTCCGGCACGACGCTGGACTGCCCAGCCGACTCGGGCAGTTTGATCTGGGGTGAGACCACCGTGCCGGCCGGCCCACGGGCGATCAGATAGCCCTCGCCAATCAAAAGCTGATAAGCCGATTCAACGGTGCCGCGCGCCAGATTCAATTCCGACGCCAGTCCCCGCACCGAAGGCACGCGGTCTCCGGGCCGCAACACGCCGTCCGCGATGGCTTGGCGAATGCGCAGATATATCTGACGATAAATCGGGCCGTCTGTAGTGGCACTGATGGGGCTGAATGGCGATGTCATCTCTCTCGTCATGTCCTACTCGCATGTCCTACTCAAATTCACATTTCTTGGCTCTACAGTGTATGACATCAATCGCTTAAAGTACCTCAACGATGACAAACAAAGAGGTACAGCGATGGCACCAACCATGAAACTTCAGGAATTGGACACCCCTATGCTGCAGCGGGCAGGCTTCGCGCTGATGCGCGAACTGCGCCCTCACCTGACCGACGAGGCCGCGTTCGCCGAACAGATCGCGCGTCAGTATGCGCAAGGGTATCGGCTGCTTGCCGCCTATATGGGTGAGCGAATCGCGGGACTGATCGGTTACCGCGCCATGGAAAACACGGTGTATGGCCGCTTCGTCTATGTCGACGACCTGGTCATCGACACGGGCGAGCGCCAGCAGGGTCTCGGCGCATTCCTGATCACGACAGTGCGCAACGAAGCGACGCGCCTGGGATGTCAGCATTTTGTCCTGGATACCGGCCTTCATATGGCATTGGCGCAGCGCTTTTACTTCCGTCAGGGCTTGTTGGCGCGCGGCATGCATTTTGTCCAGCCGCTACAGCAACCACAGCAACTTCAGCAACTACAACGGGACGCGACATGAACGACTTCTTATTCTTGAGCGCGAGCCCGAATCAACAAGCTTCACATGCATACCGTTTTGCCGACGCGCTGCTCAAAACGCTTGGCGAAAGGCATCCGGGAATGAGCGTGAATCGACGCGACCTCGCGGCGGATCCACTGCCACCGCTGAGTGCTGCATACGGGGCAGCGCTGACAAAACGCACTCCCTTCGATGACCCAGCCTTTCGGCAATCGGAGCAGTTGATCGACGAACTGGAGTGCAGCCGCCACCTGCTGATCGCCACGCCCATGCATAACTTCACCGTGCCCGCGACGCTGAAGTTGTGGATCGATCATGTGCTACGGATTGGACGCTCTTTTTCGGCGGGTCCCGAAGGTAAAGTCGGCCTGCTAGCCGATCGCCCAACCTACATCATCGTGAGTTCTGGCGGAATTCATCAAGGGCCGCAAGCGCGACAACCTGATTTCTTGTCCGACTACTTGAGAGTTGCACTACGGACAATCGGGATTACTAACAGTCACTTCATCTATCTGCAGGGGATGGTCGGAGGTGAAGAGGCGGTGAACGCCGCAATCTCCAGCGCCCGCCAGCAGTTATCGCAAACGCCACTCTTCGCCGGAGTCGAACTGGAGTCGACCGTGTTTGTGCCGTCGGCATGAATTTTTCACCTTGTTTCGCTTTTTTATCGCCCTCTTCAACTACTTCAGAGCCTGACCATGAGCCAACTTCGCCTTCCATTTACGACACTATCTCCTGCCGCTTACCAGGGTCTCCTGGCGACAAGCAAGGCACTTTCCGACAGTAGCCTCGGTCTGCCCATGATCGAATTGATCTATCTGCGCATTTCGCAAATCAACGGTTGCGCGTTCTGTCTCGACAAACATTCGTCGACGCTCCGTGATTCCGGTATTGCCGTACGCAAACTCGACCAACTCGCGGGTTGGCGTGTCAGCGCGCTGTTCGACGCACGGGAACGCGCCGCGCTGGCATGGGCCGAGACGTTGACGCACGTCGACCAACAAGGCGCTCCGGAGGAACGCTACGCCCCGCTGAAGGCACTCTTCTCCGATGCGGAAATCTCGGATCTGACAATCGCCATCGCGCTGATGAACGCGTTTAATCGTCTCGCTATCGGCATGCTGCTTTAGGCTTTTGTTTTTGTTGCGAGTAGCCGCGTAAAAGTTCTGAACGGCTCCGCTTTGCAATTGTGCAGCGGAGCCGTCTTGCCTCACTCCGGCTGGGTGGTCAGCTTGTCCTGTGTCCTGGTTTCGAAGTCAGAGGCATCATGGCGCTCGTGCAGTTGACTGGAAAGCTCGCCAAAAACACGGTTGACCATCCGCCCACGGCGCACGGCCGGGCGTTCCCCGATCGCATCAGCCCAGCGCTGAACATGTTTGTAGTCCTGTACGGCCAGGAACTCGGCCGCCTCGTATATCCAGCCCTTTACCAAGCCACCATACCAAGGCCAGATCGCCATGTCGGCTATCGTGTACTCGCTGCCAGCTATATATTCGTTGCCGGCGAGCTGCTTGTCGAGCACATCGAGCTGACGCTTCGTTTCCATCGCGAAACGGTCGATGGCATATTCGATCTTCGTCGGTGCGTAGGCATAAAAATGGCCGAAGCCTCCGCCCAGATACGGTGCGCTGCCCATCTGCCAGAACAGCCATGACAGGCATTCGGCGCGAGCGCTCGCTTCCGTCGGCAGGAACGCGCCAAATTTTTCGGCAAGATAAAGCAGAATCGCGCCGGACTCGAACACCCGGATTGGCTTCGGGCCGCTGTGATCGAACAGCGCGGGGATCTTGGAGTTGGGATTCGCTTGCACGAAGCCGCTACCGAACTGCTCACCGTCGCCAATCCTGATCAGCCAGGCATCGTATTCCGCGCCGCTGTGACCGCGAGCCAACAATTCTTCCAGCATCGTCGTGACCTTCACGCCGTTCGGTGTCGCCAGTGAGTAGAGCTGGAGAGGATGGCGACCGACTGGCAGATCCTTGTCATGGGTCGGCCCGGATATCGGCCGGTTGATGTTCGCGAAGCGGCCATTGTCGGATTTGTTCCAGGTCCAAACTTTCGGCGGCACGTAGTCAGCGGAATCGGTCATGCTCAAAGCTCCTGGTATTTTGGGGAATCGTTTTGGGGCATTGGTATCTTGAAGCGACAGTAACAAATTGGCGGGAGGCGTGCAGGCAGGTCCCTTTTTACGGGAGTCGATTGCTCCAACGGCCGTTCACCTATCAATGTTGTTGGGTGAATACTCGACCGTCGGTGAGTCGGTTCGGTTGCCGAACGCGCCAGTGAACGACTGCTTCTCGCAGCCGCTCACCGTGGTGTGATTACGCTTCAGACAGAATCTGTCGAATGGCTTTCTCGAACGCTTCGACCGGTTGTGCGCCAGTCAGCAGGTAGCGGTCATTGAAGATGATCGACGGCACTGACTGGATACCCATTGCCTGATATTTCTCTTCTTCTGCACGGACCTCATTGGCATAGTCGCCTCCTTGCAGAACGGAGCGCGCCTCAGCACCGTCAAGCCCCACAGATTGCGCCGCTTCAACCAGAATGTCATGGTTGCTCGTGGCCTTGCCCTCGCCATGATAAGCCTGCAGCAGCGCCTCTTTAAGCTGTACCTGTTTGCCCTTGATACCGGCCCAATGCATCAGGCGGTGCGCGTCGAAGGTTCTATAGATCCGGCTACGCGTGCCGAAGGTGAAACCAACAGCCGCGCCGCGCTGCCGGAGATCCTCCTGCGCTTGGGCCACCTGTTGCGGAGTGCGCCCGTATTTCTTGCTGATATGTTCGACAAGGTCTTCACCCTCCTCACCCATCTGCGGATTCAGTTCGAAGGGATGCATGACTAACTCGGCATCGACGGCATCGCCAAGCCGTGACAGGGCAAGTTGCAGCGAGGATAGACCGACAGCACACCACGGGCACGCTATGTCGGAGACAAAATCGATTCTGATCGGTTGTTTCATTGCTTTCCTGATGATGATTGTCTGTTTCGTCACCGGTTCGACACGAGGGCAACAGCCGCCTACAGCGTAGCCGGATTTGCAAATGCTTGCCGAAGCGGTGGCCGATTGCAGAGCACCCGAGGCTGGAGAACGCGGTACAAAACAGGCGGTGAATTCTTCGAGAACTGCCCAGACGTTTCAGTCCTGATCGGGCGTGGATTCTATTCTGGACGAGTTGAGACGCGAAATCAGCATGGCCCGTCGCAATTCAATTGTTCCCATCAGTCAAGCATGCGTCATGCCCTACGCTGATTGGTACAGGCCTGGTTGGCAAATGCACTGCTTGTTCTTGCCGACGTTTTAATCGACTGCGAGTGATGCGGCATAAGGCAGATAAGGCAGATAAGGCAGATAAGGCCGATAAGGCCGATAAGGCCGATAAGGCAGAAATGATCACTGTCCGGATCGAACCATGGACCCGTCATCACGTGCTGGTATGAACCAGCGACGGAGCGCGTCCTCCAATCCGTCTGTGCTGTTCTCCTCACCGGTCCAAGCAATGCAGGCGTCGGGACGGATCAGCATTGACGGGCCTGCATCAACGGCGACGCAACATACTCTCTGCGTGCCGACCGCAACGATCCCGGAAGCCTTCGCACCGGTTGATGCGTCGAGAAGAACGCCCATGCCATCCTGCATGAGATCGTAGAGGGAGACCTCGGCATTGCCGTGGTTGATCGGCCTGTCGCCAGTCAGCCGTCCGACGGCGTCCCGTTCCGAGCCGAGATCGTAACGGGTGGAGAGGCCGCGCATGATCTCACTGATGAGCTGATTGACGTCGTCGAGTTGCATGAGGTTCGCGACCAGTTCCCGCATCGCACCGGATTGTGGATCGGGCCGTAAGATTGCCGCCTGCGCAAGCGTGTTCGCCAGAACGGCAACGGCCACGGGCCGCCGCTCGGCCGTATAGGTGTCGAGCAGGCTTTCGGGCATCTCGCCACGAATGACCGCGGCGAGCTTCCAGCCGAGGTTGGCGGCGTCCACGAGCCCGAGGCTCAGGCCCTGACCACCGAACGGCGAATGAACATGCGCCGCGTCACCGGCAAGCAGCACGCGGCCCTGGCGGTAGGTATCGACAAGCCGCGTGTTGTCGGCCCATCGGCTGCCGCTTGTCAGCGCTTTCACGCGCACGTCCACGCCGCTGATGCGGCGTAGAACGGCTTCGATCTCCTCCAGTGTCACCGGAGCCTGCCGATCTTCAGGCGGGCCGCTAAAGTCCAGCATGAACAATCGACCGGGGACAGGCCCGTAGGAGAACACACCATCCGATGTGCGACGCCAGCCAATGGGCAACAGGCGCTCGGGATGGTCGATCTCCGCGATGACCTGGTAGAACGTCGACGTTGGAGCCGTGCCGGGGAAATCAAAGCCAGCCATCTTGCGGATGAGGCTGCGTCCCCCGTCGCAACCCACGAGGTAGGAGCAGCGGATATGGCCTTCGCCTGTCGGCGATGCCCACTCCACGTCGACGCCGTCCACCTGCTGCTCGAAGCGTGTGACGTCGCGCTCGCGGCGCACCTCGATTCCGAGCGCGTGCGCGCGCTCCGCCAGCATGGCTTCGAGGCCATGCTGGCCCACGGCATAGGCGCGTCGTTCCGACTCTTTTTGTGCGTCCTTTCGGATCAGCAGGCCAGCGAAATGGCCGCTGAACTTCGACGCTCGGCCACGCAGGTCCGCTCCGGTCTGCGCTGTGAATCGCGCCATCGCCGCGAAGCTGTGCGCCTCTTCAGTGGCGATGGCCGCGGTCATCCCGCGACGCCGTAACGCTTCACATGCAAGAGGGCCGACCGACATTGCCTTCATGGCCATGCTCGCGACGGCCAGACGCTCCAGGACGAGGACGCGTGCGCCGCCCAGCGTCAATTCGATGGCGCTCAGGAGCCCGACCGGCCCGGCGCCCACGATGACAACATCAACGTGTTTTTTCATATACTGCATCCCAATATGTACTCAGTACACTAATTATGCTGTAAAATGGCGACATGTCAACGCCATCCGACCGTCGATCCCGCAAACGCCTCGCTACGCGAGAAAGCATCTCCATTGCCGCCACGCGCCTCTTCCTGGAGCGGGGCTTCGATCAGGTGACGGTGGACGAGATTGCGGCAGCCGCCGACGTCGGACGCATGACGGTGTTCAATCACTTTCCCCGCAAGGAGGACATGTTCTTTGATCGCGACGAAGAGGGTCGCGAGCTGCTGCGCGAAGCTTTGCGGCAGCGAGATCCCCGCGTCGCTCCTATCGAAACGTTGCGTCTGCTCGCTCATCGGCTGATTGCGGAACAAAGCCCTTTCGTGAGATTCACTGCTGCGAGCCAAGGCTTCGTAGAGACAATCGAAGGCAGCGAAACGCTCAAGGCGCGGGCCCGGGCGGTCCGTGACGAGTTCGCTCAAGTAGTAGGGTTGGCGCTATGCGAATGTGTAGGGCGAGAACCTGCCGATCCCGATGCCCATCTCGCGGCCGATCTGCTCCTGGCGACGTGGACGGTGGCCCTCATCCAGGCGCATCGGACCTTTCGACAAAGGCAGGATACAAAGGAAGCGAAAGCCGCCTTCCTCGCTATTGTTGATAAGGGAACCATCGGGCTGAAAGCGGCAATGGCTGGCACGCCTTACGCCTGAGCAATCACCTTCTGCCGGCACGAATTTACCGTGCTGTCGCACAGCCACGCATGCGGCCGCTCACATTGCGCCGATCATCGATCCGGCGATCACGATCATCAGTACCAGCGCGGCGATCGCGCTGAAACGATAATCACGTTGATGCAGGAAAACGCCCAGCATCAATATCAAACGCATGACCGGCAGGAGGATGAAAAATGCGATTCCCGTAGTCATGATACGGGTGGCGACAACTGCCGTTGCCGGGGACCCGTTGCGAGCCCATGAACCCAGCAACGCCAGCGCGAGTCCTGCCGCAACCGTACTTGCGGCCACCCACGTGCCATATTGCAGAAGCCAGGCCAACCACCGATCGAGCCCTGGTGCACGCGATGCCGTGCGTCTCATGCCGACGCTCCGAAGAGGCGAATACCCAGTGCTTCGAGAAGCATCTGCACTGCAAGGATCGCGAGCACCACGACGAAAAGCACGCGCAGTTTGTCACTCGATATCCGCATCAAAACGCGAGCACCAAGCACCGCGCCCACGACAGAACCCAGCGCCACGGGTGCGGCAATCGCGGTCACGATTTCGCCGCGCAGGAAGTAGGCGCCGGCGCTGGCCGCCGCTGTCACGCCGATCATGAAATTGGACGTCGCGGAGGAAACCTTGATCGGCAGGCGCAACGCCATATCCATTGCAGGGATCTTGAGGACGCCGCTACCGATGCCAAGTAACGCCGAAATCAATCCGGCGCCGTACATCAAGGACATGCCAAGGCCGACGCGATGCACGTGATATTCGATCTCGCGTCCGAGCGTGTGATCCGGATACCGGGAATCCAGACGCAACGAAGCACTCCACGCAATGGCGCTCGCGGTAGCGGGTGCAACAACAGGATCGGAACGCCTTGCAAGCATTTGCTGTGCTGACAGCATCAGGATCACGGCAAAAATGAAATAGAGCACGGGTACTGGAATGAGACCGCTCATCAGCACTCCGGACAATGCACCTAGAGTTGTTGCGGTCTCCAAAACAACAGCAAGCCGGATATTGGTCAATCGACCGTGAAGAAAGGGAGCGGCGCCGCTGCAGGAACAGGCGATTACCGAGACGATGCTCGCGCCAATTGCAACATGAATGTCGATGTGGCCGAACACGGTCAGGATGGGCACGATGAAAATGCCGCTCGCCATGCCCAGCATTCCGCCTAGTGCACTAGCCCCAAGCGACATCGTAAACAGCCAGAGTACATGACCGCTATCCATGGAAGTTCCTCACCCTACCGGCCGTGCGGCTTGCGCCGCCTGAGGTGCGTGACGAACTGGATCTGGTCACCGCGGTAGTACAACTTTTCATAGTCAACGGGTGCGCCCTGCTCGCCGTACGACGTGCGTTCAATCAGGAAAATCGCGCTGCCCGCCTTGATCTCAAGTGCTTGCGCGACAATCTTGTTTGCCAAGACAGCTTCAAGTCTGTACTCCGCCGCAAGGAGTGGCGTGTCGTACTTCTGCTCGAGCAACGCAAAGATTGGTTCGACCTCCAGGTCGTTCTCGATGATCTTCTCGCCGATCTCCTTCGGCAACCAGGTTTCATCGAACGATAACGGTGTCCCGTCGGCAATGCGTATGCGCTGAATATGGACCACTGGCGCACCCGGCTCAAGCGAGAGCTTGCGAGCGACAAGATCACTCGCCTTTTCAATTTTCTTCGTCAACAAACGCGCGGTGGGATGGCGGCCATGTTCGCGCATATCCTCGACAAAACCGCTCAGCTCAGTGAGCTCTTGCGTAAGGCGTGGTTGTGAAACGAACGTGCCCTTGCCGCGGCGGATTTCAATCAATCCCCGGCTGATCAGATTCTGCACGGTCTTCTGAAGGGTTGTCCGGCTTATGCCGAACGCCGACAGCAAGGCGGCTTCGTTTGGCAGTTGCGTTCCCGGAGGATAAGTCCCGTCGGCAATACTGGCCACAAGCGCGGCTTCTACCTGCGCATAAAGGGGAAGTTGACTGTCAGGATTCGCATTCATACAGACATCATGACGTCATGATGTCTAGTTGTCAACGCTTTACCAGCGCAGGAATTCACGACGCCCGCAACTCACGTACGCCCTTCCCGATGCGCCGCCGCAGCAATGTTCGCAAAGTGTGGCCGTCTGCATACCCAACCTGCTCGGCGATGCGATCAACGGTCAGCTTGCTTGTCTTGAGCAGATGGACGGCGCGCTCGATCCGCAGATCCTGAATGTACTCGACGGGCGTTTTACCGAGCACCGCGTTCAGACGTCGAGTCAACGTGATGGAGCAACTCGTGTCGATTCATTACAAACTAGGTGTTTTGTTTGCTGCCGTTGCGTTTTCGAGCGTGTCTTTTGCGCAAACGCCTGACGTCAAACCCGAACGAATTCGTGGCGATATCGTGTCATTCAAAGCCGGCAGCAGCACGGTGACGGTGCCGGAAAACGTGCCCGTCGTGACACCGGCTCCGGCGAGCAGAACGGATCTGATAGCGGGAAAAAGGTGTTCCTCGTGGTGACACCTGGCGCCAGTGGCGTTTATGACGCGCACGTGCTGTTCGTCGAAAAGGACGGCGTGGCGCCGCAGTTCTAACGCACGATGCCGTTCACCGCGGTTTCAGTTCGACGGGCGGATCGGCGCGATAGCCACCGCCGAGCGCCTTCGTCAACGCGATCTCCTGGCTGAGCGTCTGGGCGTTGAGCGTGAGCAAAGCAACCTGTTCCGCGATCACGGGCTGGCGCGCTTCGAGCGCTGCGAGCCGGCTCGTCAGTCCGCGTTGATAAGAGGCTTCAGTGCTGTCCCTCGTGAACGCAATTGATTCGATCCGTTGCTTCTGCAACCCGGTCTGAGCATCCAGAGCTTGCAGACGGCTGCCCGTCTGCGCGACATCGCGTACCGCGTTCAGGACGGCCTCGTTGTACCGCTCGATCAGCAGGTTGCTGCCCTCCCGCGCGCCGTTCAGGTTCGCATTGAGCCTGCCGCCATCGAAGATCGGCAAGTACAGGCCCGGGATCAGGTTGATCTGCTGGCTTGCATGCGTGAAGAGGTCTGCGAGGTGCAATGCGTCGAAGCCGAAGAACGCCTTGATGTCGAAGCTCGGATAGAACGCCGCCTTCGCCGCGTCGATTTTGTCGAACGACGACTCTACAACCCATCGCATTGCTTGCAGATCGGGGCGCCGTGCGAGCAGTTCGTATGAAAGCGTCGCGGGCAAGGCCGCCTGCGAGGGCGGCAGCGCCACGGCCTCGATCGCCGGCAAGCCGCTGGGACCGGCGCCGACCAGCGCTCGCATTGATTCGCGATACTGCTTTATCTGTACTTGTGCCGACACAATCTGTTGTTCGATGGCCAGTTGTTGCGCCCGGGCTTCTTCCAGCAAGGTGCGGGCTTCGAGTCCACGCGCCGCGCGTGCTTGGTGTGCTTGCACCGCAAACGCCGCTACCTCATGCAATTCGTTCAGCAGATCGATGAGCTGGTAATTCGTCTGGATACCGTAGTAAAGCTGCGCGACATCCGTCGAGATTTCGAGTTCAACCGCGGACGTCTCGGCAAGCCGCGCATTGCTCACGCCCAGCGACGCGGCAATCTGCGCGCGCTGCTTGCCCCAGATGTCGACGTCCAGGCTTGCGCCGAGCCCGACGATGCCTTCGGTGTACCACGGACCCGTCAGCCCCGCAGCTGGTTCGTCCTTCGCGAACGGCCCGAGAAAACCGTTCGCCGAGATGTGCTCGCGATCCAGCGACGCCAGCGCGGCCACCTGAAGGTTCGATCCCGCTCGGGCAAGCTCGACATCAGACTTCGCCTGCGCGACGCGCGTGCGCGCAATGACCATCGTTGGCGCATTGGCAAGCGCCTGATCGATCAGCGCGTCGAGCTGCGCGTCGCCATAGCGCGTCCACCAGCGCGCGGCGGGCCAGCCGTCGCGCGCGAGATGGATGTCGTCGGCGAGATTGATTTGCTCGGGCGCGATCTCCGCATAAGGCGTGCCGTTATGGTGGATCAGCGCGCAACCCGACAGCACGGATGATGTCCACGCGATGCATAAGAGGCATCGACGCCATTTCCAGTCGCGACCACCCCATCGCGCGTTCATGTGCGTATGGCCTTTGGTGAGGGTGCCTCGACGCGTGCCTCGACGTCCCAGTCCGGCAACCCCGCGAGCTGCCGCGACAGTTCTTCTGCTGAGGCAATAAGCGACGCATCGAATGGCGGGACCGGATCAGCAGCTTGCGCAGCGATCCCGATGCGTCGCGGCGCACTGGCCGCGGGCGGGTTGGATGCAAGTTCATCCGCGTACCGGTTGAGTTCGGCTGACGCTTGTTCCTGCGTCGAGCGCACTGCATCGACCGTTCGCGGGCTCGACGATCCCGCTTGCGCCGCGAGCGTGTTGCGCAACGCATCGCCGGCAAGCATGATCTCGCGCCCCTGCGCGAGGATGGTTTGCGCGCGCAATGTCAGTTGGGCCTGCTCCACTTCCTGCCAGTCGGGCTCGAGCGCGACGCGCGACAGGGTTGCCTCGCAATCAGCCAACACGGCCCACGCCTGCAGTTGCCGCTGCACATACGGCATCTCGTCCCGCTGGTCGACGCCCGCCTGTGGAGAAAGCAACTGTGCGGCAATGGCGCGCAACAGGGTGGCGAGTTTTTGCCGCAGCACGTCGCCCTCGCCTTCGCGCCAGAACGACATCTGCACGAAGGTCGCCACGCAGACGCCCAGCAGGATACCCACCATCCGGTCGCGGATCTCAGTAAGGTTTGCTGATGGGCCGAACTCTCCGAGCACCGCGAGCGAGAAGGTGAACATCACCTGGAGGCCGGCATAACCGATCCGCTCCGAACCCGCCGCTATCCACGCCCCGAGTGCGACAACAGGCAACGTCATCAGTAGCAAACTGACAATGTCGTCGAAATGCGGAACGATGAACACCACCATGAACAGCGCCAGCGCGCTGCCCACAGCGGCTCCACTCAGCCGCAGCAACGCGCGCTGCGTCGATGCCCCCAGGCTCGGCAGCGCGACGATCAGGCAGGTCAGCATGACCGTATGAACGCCCTGCCAGTCCGCGGCGTTGTAGAACACGTAGCAGACGAGAACAGCGAGCAGTGTCTTCAGCGAAAAGCGCATGTACGCGGGATTGGTCCATGCGTCGGGTGCGATCATCGGCTCGCTCGCGGGCGGCTTGCCGGGTTCCTCACCGCTTGCGACGACGTCCGCGTATGCATGCAGCGCTCGCTGCAATTCGCCTGCGGCAGGAATCGTATCGGCTGCATTGCGTTCTTCAGGTGTCGCCGTGCTCACGTAACGATACGGCTCACCCGATATCACCGCTTCGTCGAGCGCCCGCACGTTCGCGTGCAACTCACGCAACATCGCCAGCCGCGCTCCCGTCGCGCCCGGCCACGCAGGCTGCAATTCACTCACTCCGCGATAAAGACGCGACACGGTCGCGATGCACGCAAGCTGCGCCGCCTGATGCTCGCGGAAGTGGGCGTCACGCATCGTCGTGAATCGCAATAGCTTCTGCAGCGTGAGTGCGCCTTGCTGGACGGCCGCAAGCGTAATCGGCGCGGCGCTCGTGCTGCCGTCGATCAGTTGCGTCAGGCGCATGTCCAGTACCGCGAGTTGCCGATGGATTTCCGCCTTGAGTTGCAATTGCGGTTCGGCAGGCAACAGCAACGTGTTGACCACGAGCGTCAGCGCGATCGGATAGTTGACGGCAACCCAGACCCACAACACCGCGCGAATCAGCAGGTCGGCCTGATCGGTCTGGTCGACGAAGCTCTGCACGTAGATCACGACGATCGCGACGATGAAGAACACGACGCCAATCTTGAGAACCCGAAGCAGGTACACGCTGCCGAAGAACAGCAGACTGGCGATCACGATACGCAGCAACGGATAGTCGAACGTGAACTTCAGCAGCAAGATTGACAGACCGATTGCAAACGTCGATCCGACGATGAACATCAAGCCGACCAGCCGCGTGAGCACCACGTTCGACTGCGTGACGTAGAACACGACCAGCAGCGACAGCGCGAGCTCCGGCACTTCGAGCGCCATCGACGCGACGATCACAATGGCGCTCGTCAGCATGCAACGCAACATCACGTTGAAACGCCCAGGGAAAGGCGCAAGCTCGCGCTTCAGGAAATCGCCGGCGTCGCGCAGTGCGTCGGGAAGGTAATCAGATGCGGCCATGGGCGCTCCTCAATGGCGCTCGCCGTCGTTGCCGCGCCCGGGTTCCAGCACCGCCACCGCCGACGTACCGACACGAAACAGCTCCGGGTTTGGATGATCGACCCGGATCTTCACGGGGAAGCGCTGCGCCACATGAACCCAGTTAAGCGTGCGTTGAATGCGCGGCAAGCCGCCGGGCAACGCAAGGCCGCCTTCATCGGGCGAGACGCCATAGCTGATTGAATCGACCGCGCCCTGGAACCGCTGGCCTGTATCGCTCATCAGGTACACCGTGGCGGGGGTGCCCGCACGAACACCCTTGAGTTCCGTCTCGCGAAAGTTCGCGACCACATACCAATGGCGCGTGTCGATCAACGTGAAGACAGGTTTGAGCGCCGATGCGAACTGCCCCGTCGATGTCTTCAACGACACGATGCGTCCGTCGAAGGGAGCACGCACGGTTGCATACTCCAGGTTCAGTTCGGCGGTCGCGATCTCCGCCATGACGACGGCACGTTGCGCGACCAGCGCATCGACACCGCTCACCGCCGCTGCCGCCTGTTGCGCCTGCAGTTGCGCGGCGCTGAGTTCGGCCTGGGTGGAGCGTTGTGCGGTGCGCGCACGATCGACGTCTTCCGCCGACACATAACCGTGCGACAAAAGCGGCTCCATGCGGTGCAGCGTATCGGATGCCTGGCCGGCTGCTGCTCGCGCACGCTCGACGGCCGCGCGCACGGACTGCGCGTTGTACTGCTGCGCATTGACCGAGCGCTGCGTCAGTTCGATCTGGCGGTCGAGCGCAACGAGCGATGCCCCGCCTCGCGCGAGCGCATCCTGATACGGACGCGGATCAATGCGGAACAGCAGATCGCCCTGCTTCACCGCCTGATTGTCACGCACGGCCAGTTCGACGATGCGCCCGCTGACCTCGGGCACGACGTCGATCGTATCCGCGTAGACATAGGCGTCGTCAGTGCGCGGCGTGCGGTCCCACAGCCGGATGACGAAGACAAGCAGCAATAGCGTCACCACGACCAGGATGATGGCCGGCCATTTGCGCTTCGATGTTTTGCTGGCTGTCGTCGCCATTCATCTACCTGAAAGAGATTCAATGTTGGAACAGCGTCAACCAGACAGCGAGTGCGATGAAAGCGACAAGCGTGGGATACACCACGGCCGAAGGTCCGAGCAGATGATCGACCTGCAGACGCTTGAGAATCAGATAGATGATGACCGTGAGCGCGACGCCCCCGACAATACAGAACAGCCAGTCCGGAAAGTACGCGCCGAGCACGCCAATGGATGGCGAACTTGCGCACCCTGACACGAGACCCGCGGCAATCACGACAATCGCGATTGCACGTTGTGGAGATCTGCCTCTGACGAGTGGAAGATGTCGTTTCAAAGTCATTCCTGCGGTTGGAATCAATGTCATGAATCAATCACGCCGCGACAGATTCCCGGGCTTTCGGATCTTCAGGCAATACTATTCAAGCAATACTATCAAGCAGGTCCAGCAACGCGTCCCCGTCGACAGGCTTCCTGAAGAAACCTAGTGCGCCTCTCTGCAAATAGTAGTCTTCCGTATGCTCGCCCGGCTTGCCTGTGATAATGATGACGGGCGTTGCTGCGACCGAATGGACCGTTCTATCAAGCACTTGAATGCCGTCAATGGGGCGCATTCCCAGGTCGGTGATCACGCATACAAGACCCGAGTGGCCATCTGAAAAAAAATCCAGTGCAGATTCGTAGGCCCGTGTTCCATAGCCGCCCGAGGCCAACAGGTTCGCCAGAGACGTCAGCACGCGTCGGTCATCATCAATCACGGCAACGGTTCGAACCGGAGGCGTGGACATTTTTTTCCCCGGGACATCGAGTACAACAAAGAATCAGCGTTAGCGTCAGGCATCGAACATCGTCGTCGACGATCTTTCCAGCGGCAGTTTGCTCGCTAGCCTGACCAGGCCGGCAAATGAATCCGCTTGCATTTTTCTCATTATGTGACCGCGATGTACCTGCACGGTGTATTCGGTAATACCCAGTACCGACGCCGCCTGCTTGTTGAGCAGACCACCTGCGAGTAACGGCAAAAGCTCCTGCTCGCGAGGCGTCAGCGATTGGTAAAGAGCCTGAAGCGCCGCTGTATCTTCCGCCTCCTTGCGAAGCACGTGCGCGCGGGCGAGTGCCGCATCAACCGCGCGCATCAAGGCGTCTTCATCAAGGGGTTTCGTGAGGAAGTCGACGGCCCCGCCCTTCATGGCAAGCACCGTGGACGGCACATCGCCCCTTCCGGTAATGAAAATGACGGGGATCTGTGAGTCCCTGCTGACAAGCTCCTGTACTTCCAGCCCATTCATGCCTGGCATTCTCAAATCCAGGATCAGACACGCAATGGCTTCTTGACGCGGCGTGTCCAGGAATTCCCTGCCGGAGTTGAATGCGTGGACGTCTCTTCCATTTGCACGCAGCAGCGCAGAGAGTGCTTCTCGCACTCGTTTGTCGTCGTCGACCACATACACCAGTTCACTTGCGGACTGCATTGATTCCCTCCGTTACCCGCTGAAAGCCTCTCCCGACGCCGGCACATCCGGTCCACGATAATCTCGCCGAATGTTTCTCTCTCGCGGTCGCGCCGACAAAAAATTATAGCTGCCGGAATCGGCGCCCGGAAGCGCAGACAGCCGTGTTTTGCATTACATGATTATGTAATGGCGCGGCCCAATATGACCTTGTACATTTATTTATTCCTCATCGGCCTGACCGGCGGTGCCTGCGGCGGAGCCTGATGCGGTGCGCGCAAACAGGCGGTCAGTCTTGCGGCAGCTGGACCCTTGACAGTCGGACCATCTTCTTCAAAACTGCATCGTCGAAAAGCTTTGATCCTCCCAGATGCAGTCAGCCATTCGCAATGGTATGACGTGTCTCCATTGCCCTCGTAATTGATCCGCGCCACAGCGGTGTGCGCGATCAGACCTCGCAAATACCACACCAAACCACACAAAATAACCGGCGACACTTCTCGCTTAATTTGCAAGCAAGGGATCGTTGCGCTTGAAAGTCCCGCGATTCGCGGGAAAATGCGGAGTATCACTATTCAATGCGCCGACGAACTCCGAGGTTGACATGCTTACCGTGTTGATACCGCGCTCATCCAGGGGTGCCGCCCTTAGCATCGCCATAGCGGGTGCGTCAGCAGCGGCAGGATTACTCGAGCCGATTACGGGCTGCCTTAGCCTCGTTTTGGTTGTCCTGTTCACGCACTTTTTCGGCCGCAGCCTTGGACGTCTCTCCGCGGGTTTCACCTCGCTTGGGATCGCCGCAGCCATGTTGGCTTCCAGTCACCCTCCTCTGGCCTCTGACTCTGTCAGCCGTTGCGCCATCGCGCTCGTCGCGATCGCCGCGGCATGGCTATGTGCCGAGCTGGTTTCCCGGCGCCCCCGGCGGCCAGGCTCGACGGCCCGATTGAAAGATGACCCGTTCGACCTGCCGATTGACCAGCTCAGCCGGAATATCTGGTCTCGAACCGTAGAGGGCGAACTTGAATATGTCAGTCAATCAGTCATGGACTATTCGGGTCAAACGTTTGAACAACTGCGCTGGCCTTATACGCTTACGCATCCGGACGACGTAGCGATCCCGGCGCAAGCATTTCAACGCGCGAAAGAAACGGGAGAAGCCCAGGAATTCCAATGCCGCTACAGGTCAAGGGCCGGGAACTACGAGTGGTTTGCAGCAGTGCTTCACACACAACGTGACCAGAACAACGAAGTCTCGCGCGTGTATGGCATGCACTGGAACATCAACAAACAAAAAAACGAGGAAGAGCAACTCCGCGAACGAAACCAGACGCTTCAAAGCGTCAGCAATCTTTTTCCCGGCCACGCATGGACTGTGCTGCCCAATGGCTCCATCGAATATCTCAGTCCTAGCTTGTGCGAATACACAGGCATAAAAGAAGTACATAGCTACGACATTTTCCGTGCTGCAATCCACCCGGATGACCATCAGGCAAACGACCGCTATTGGGACGCACTCGTGTCCGGAAACGACGAGGGAGAGCTCGAGTTCCGACTCAGGCGGTCGGACGGCATCTACCGATGGTTCCTCTGCCGTGTCAAAGCCATCAGAAGCGACAGTGGCCGGCTCCTGCGATGGGTCGTTGTGAGCTGGGACATACACGACCGGAAGACCGCGGAATTTTTTCTCCGAGCCGAAGAGGAAACGTATCGGCGCATTGTGGATAGCGTGCCGGCATGCGTCTATGTGGGTGGACCCACCGGCGAGCTCCTCTACGTGAATAAAGTGGGTGTTGCCAACCTGGGAAGACCGCTAGAGGAAATAGTCGGCGACGGATGGATGACGTCCATTCATCCCGATGACGTGCAGGCCGCACGACAGCAGTGGAACGCGAGCATTGCCGCGTGTGAACCGGTCGTCCTTGCCGTGAGGATGCTGCAGCACGATGGCGTATACCGCTGGCAGCATCTTTTAGCCGAGCCATCACGCTGCTCAAACGGGGATGTCATCAACTGGTACCTCATCGGCATAGAAATTGAAGAGACGATCAAGGCTCAACAGGCGTTAGCGGCAAGTGAGAGAGAAGCCAGGGAGCTCCTCGATCGCTTACCGGGCCGCTTTGCCACGCGCACAGAGCAGGATTTCGACTACATCAATCAGGAGATTCTTGACGAAGCGGGAACCACGCTTGAGGGCATGCAGAATCTCGGCTTCCTGCACTTTATTCACCCCGATGACCGCGACAGAATCAAGGCGGGATATCTTCGCTCTGTTCAGGAAAAGAGCACGTTCGATACGACCTATCGATGGGCGGACCACGGCTGTGAGTATCGGTGGCGTCACTCGCGTTCCGTTCCCTATTTTAACGATAACGGAAGTGTCTATAAGTGGTACGCCGTGAATATGGACATTGACGATCTCTACAAGTCCAAAGAGGTCGTCCGTGAACGTGAAGTTCAACTGAATTGGCTGGCGGAGACTGTTCCCAGCCTGCTCTGGCGTACAGACTCTCATGGCCGCCTCGAATATGTAAACAAGCGCACTGAAGACTACACCGGGCTGCGGCTCGATGATTTGATAGCAAACGGCTGGCTTCACCTGGTGCACCCGGATGACTACGCGTCAACCATCGAAGCCTGGCGAGATTCCCTCGATAGTGGAAAACCTTATGACTGTGTTCTTCGGCTCCGCTCAATTGACAACACGTATCGCTGGTTTCAATGCAAAGGCACGCCTATGCGGGGTGCCAACGGCGAGATCGTGAATTGGTATGGACTGTCCACGGATATCCACGAACGGCAGTTAGCACAGGAGGCCCTTCGCAACGAAGAGTTTAATTTGCGAAGGCTGGTGGACGCATTGCCCGCGATGATCTGGAGAGCGACGCCGCAAGGAGATGTCGACAGATGGAATCCGCAAATGCTGACGTTCATGGGTAAGAGCGGTCAGGAATTCGACAGGGAAATGTTGCTTAATCTGATCCCGGAAGCTGACCGTCTTCGTGTCCGCTCGCGCTGGAGGGGAGCTGTCCAGGAAGGTGTGTCCTATCAGGACACGTACCAGGTTATTGGCGCGGACGGGAAGTTGCACTGGTATCTCGCGCGTGGCGAACCGTTTCGCGACAAAAGCGGACAGATCCTGCACTGGTACGGCGTATGTACAGACATCAACGATCTCAAGCAAACGGAAGCGGCGCTGGAACAACGGGAACTGCAACTACGCAAGCTGATCGAGACCATCCCGGCCATGCTCTGGTGCAATGACCCACAAGGCAGGCTCATTTACATCAATCAGAAAACTTCCGACTTCCTCGGTCTGGGTATTTCGCAGCTCGCGGGCCTCAGCTATCAGAGGGCCATTCACCCTGACGACCTGGGCAGCTTGCTTCAAGCGTGGACACGCTCGGTCGAGACTGGCGAACCGTACAGCCACGTTGCCCGGCTTCGCCGGCGGGATGGGGTTTACCGGTGGTACCAGCACACCGCCGAAGCAATGAGAGACGCCGACGGCAACATTGTCCAATGGTACGGACTCTGCCTTGATATTGACGAACCGAAGCGTGCGGAGGACCGGCTCAAACAGGCTCAGGCTGAACTCGCCCGGGCCACCCGGATTGCCACGGTCGCGGAGCTTTCGGCGTCGATCGCTCACGAACTCAATCAGCCTCTCACGTCCGTTATCGCCAATGCGCAGGCTTGCAAGCGGTGGCTTGCGGCGTCTCCGCCAAATTTGAGCGAAGCCAGGGCTTCAGTGGAGAGCGTCGTTCGGGATGCCCGTTCCGCTGACGAGACAATGCTGAGCATCCGCGCATTGTTCAAGCGGCAAACCTTCAAGAAGCGGGAGAGGAATGTGAAAGACATGGTACTCGAAGCCGTACGGCTGCTCCGCGAAGACGAAACCCGGCGTACCGCCGACATCGACCTCGACTTGCCTGATGGCTTGCCTCCGGTGTTCGTCGACCAGATACAAATTCAGCAGGTCCTTCTTAATCTCATTACGAATGGAATAGAGGCTGCAGAAAACACAGGACGCGTACCCAGGATTGTCATTGCCGCAAGCCCCTTTGACAACCAGTCCGTGCTGCTCGAAGTTATCGACAACGGTTCGGGCATCGTGGGTGGCGACAGCATATTTGACGCATTCGTCACGACGAAGAACAAGGGGATGGGCATCGGGCTTGCGGTGTCGCGCTCCATTATCGAAGCGCATGAGGGTCGTCTTACCGCCTCCAATAATGAGGGCTACGGAGCAACCTTCAGCGTCGTCCTGCCAGTCTTGCCTGTGCAGGTTTCCCAACTGGAGGTGGGCGCCAAATGACTTGGCCGGGGCACCTCGACAACGCCAGACACACGGGAGTTCCAGCTTCATGTAATAGCCACCCGATGCCGCGCTCACTACTATCAAAGCATAGTGAGTAGCGCTGATGGTGGGGCCGCGGCCAGAGGAGAACGCAATGAACAAAGACGCCATCCCTGGCCGAGTCTCCACGGACGAGGTGGACACCGTCGCATTGGCAGCCTCGCTCCTGTTCATGCACGGACAGACCACGGAAAGGACTGTCGTCGCGGCACGGCAACTCGGACGCGCCCTCGGCGTGCCGGTCAGGGTGTTACCGCACTGGGACGAACTCGTGGTCGAGCTTGACCACACCTCCTTCTCGGAAATTGTCCCAGCCGCGCCGCTAGGCGTAGACATGGGCAAGGTCCTGGCCGTCCAGACAATCGTGCATCAAGTGTGCGACGGCGCCGTGCCAAGTGCAGCCGCGCGCCCGGCGCTCGTAACCGCAGGGGGTATGCCGCCCGTCGCGATACTTCGCTTCACTGTTTTCGCGGCCATCGGCGCAGCGTCTCTCGGCGTGATCTACGGCGTGTACGATGTCGCGAGCCTGGCGCTGATCGCCGTAAGCGCCGGTGCCGGGGCCCTTGTCCGTCGATGGCAAGGAAAGCTTGGCGGCAATCCTTTCCTCGAACCGCTTTCCGCGGCCACGATCGCCGGCTTGATCGGCGCCATTGCAAGTCGCCTCCACCTTTCAGACGCGCACCGCGACAGCGGCGTTCTTCGCCTGTCTGCTAGCCGGCCTGATCGTCACACCGATCGTCGATCGCCTGCGCCTCCCCTTTGCCGCCGTCGGCTTTTCTGCGGTCGTCTCGATGATGCCGGGCATCTTCCTGTTCCGTGCCGCAAGCGCGCTGCTTGAGTTGGTCACCATCGGACCTCGCGCATCGGCCGACCTTAACCTTGTCCCGGCCGTCGTTGCGAACAGCGCCATGGCGTTCCTGATCGTCCTTGCCATGACCGTTGGACTGATTCTGCCCCGCATGCTGTTTGAGCGGTTCGCGACGGCGCGTCCGGCCTTCTGACTGATCTTCAGACGAGGGCCGCCGTCCACCCGCTACTGCCCTGACCAACCGCCGCACCCCATCCCCGGTCCGTCCAGTTTCGCGACGCGCTCATATTCATTTTGCATTCCGAAGCAAATGACATGACCGTAGCCATCACACGGAAACAATCTATGACATTGGGCCCCGCCGATAAATTGCGTGCTTAAGTAGTCCGAGACCCGTACTCCGAGGCACGCAGTCCGAGGCACGTCCCGGTGCCTGGCCTGGTTAGCAACAAACCAACAAGCGTCGAGCGCCAACAGCCTCACTCAGCTAGTTCCAGATTCATGTAATAGCCGTCCTTTGGCCTGACAACTATGATCAAGAAACTCGGACTGTGAACCACTCTCAATGGAGATCTGAAATGGCGACGATAGCTGCCGACTACATGGTTGGTGCACTAGTGAATGCAGGAGTGAAACGCGTGTTCGGTGTGGTGGGGGATTCGCTGAACGGATTCACCGATTCGCTGCGCCGCGATGGTTCGATTGAATGGGTTCACATGCGGCATGAGGAAAGCGCGGCTTTCGCCGCCGGCGCCGAGGCTCATCTAACGGGGCAACTCGCCGTCTGCTGTGGGAGCTGCGGTCCGGGGAATCTGCACCTTATCAACGGTTTATTCGACTGCCATCGCAGCGGCGTTCCTGTTCTCGCTATCGCCGCGCATATCCCAAGCACGGAAATCGGCCTCGACTATTTTCAGGCTACCCATCCCGAAGCGCTGTTCAAGGAATGTAGTCACTACGTTGAACTCGTTTCGAGTCCCGACCAGTTGCCACAAATTCTGGCCCGCGCCATCCGTACGGCAGTTGCGCGTAAAGGCGTCGCGGTGGTCGTCGTACCTGGAAATGTGGCGCTCGGGCCTCTCACCAAAGCTGTGCCGGCCTGGAGCGCGCCTTCCGCTCCGGTGATTCGCCCATCGAACGACGATGTCGGCGAACTCGCACGCCTGTTGAACCGGTCGTCGCGAGTGACGTTGCTTTGTGGGGCGGGTTGCAAGGACTCCCACACGGAAGTCATAGAACTCGCCCGCAAGCTGAAAGCGCCAATCGTGCACTCGCTGCGGGGAAAGGAGTACATCGAATACGATAACCCGTTTGATGTGGGCATGACGGGGCTCATCGGGTTCGCCTCCGGTTATACCGCGATGAAAAGTTGCGACATGCTTCTGATGCTGGGTACCGACTTCCCTTATCGACAGTTCTATCCGGAGAAGGTGACCATCGCGCAAGTCGATACAAGGGCCGAAGCACTCGGCAATCGATGCCCGATCGAGCTTGGCGTATTGGGAACAGTCAAGGACACGCTCGATGAACTTCTTCCATTGATTCAGGAGAAAGCGGACGGCAGCTTCCTGAATCGCGCGCTCGACGACTATCGCAAGGCTCGCGCGAGTCTGGACGAGTTGGCGCAGCCAGAAGAGGGCAGCAGCACCATCCATCCGCAGTACGTGACCCGGCTCGTCAGCGAACTCGCGGACGAGGACGCGATCTTCTCCTGTGACGTCGGCACCCCTGTCGCGTGGACGGCCAGATATCTGAAGATGAACGGCAAACGGCGGCTGGTTGGATCGTTTAATCACGGCTCCATGGCCAACTCCCTGTTGCACTCGATTGGCGCGCAGGCCACTTTCCCGAAGCGGCAAGTGATTTCGATGTCAGGTGACGGCGGCTTCACCATGATGATGGGTGAGTTCCTGACGCTGATTCAAACAGGCTTGCCGGTCAAAGTCGTCGTGCTCAACAATGGCACGCTGGGCTTCGTGGAAATGGAGATGAAGGCCAGCGGGTTCGTCGACACAGGATGTGACCTGAAAAATCCTAACTTCGCCGCGATGGCCAATGCGATCGGAATCAAAGGCGTGCGCGTCGAGCACCCTGCGGAGCTTGAAGGAGCCCTACGCGAAGTATTCGCGCATCCGGGCCCGGCGCTCGTCGACGTAGTGAGCGCACGCCAGGAGCTCGTGATGCCTCCCGCGACCAGCGCCGACCAGACTTACCACTTTGGGCTGTTCATGCTTCGCGCCGTCATGGATGGTCGAGGCAAGCAGCTCATTGACCTCGCAAAGGTCAATCTGTTCCGGTAGTCCAGTCCGACAAACTCTTTGGAAATCGAACCATGTCCAGCAAGGTCGTAAGCACTGGCAATATTCAGGCGGGCCGCGAATCCCTACACATGGGTTTCGTGGTCGCCTGGCTTTTCTGTGCCGCGTTCTACTTCATGCAGTACATGCTGCGTTCCGCGCCGGGCGTAATGATTCCCGAGTTGAGTGCCGCGTTTGCCCGCGATGCGCTGGGCGTGGGCACGCTTGTCGGACTGTACTACTACACCTATGCGCTGTTCTCGATCGTTTGCGGTGCATTGCTCGATCGGCTCGGGGGCAAGGCCGTCATTCCGGCCGGCATCGTTCTGGTTGCCGTCGGAGCGGCGCTGTTCGGCCTGGGCAGCGTGGATGCCGCGCAGATCGGCCGCCTGCTGCAAGGCGCGGGTTCGGCGTGCGGGTTTATCGGCGCCGTATATCTCGCCACGCACGGCTTTCCCCCGCGCTCGCTTGCAACGGCCGTCGGGTTCACTCAATGCTTCGGCATGCTTGGCGGTTCCGCGGGTCAGTTCGCCGTTGCACCGCTCATTCACGGCCTCATCAAGTGGCAGCAGTTCTGGTGGCTGTCCGGCCTCCTCATCCTTTTGATCGCCGTGCTGGTCTTCTTCGCGACGCCGGCAGGCCACGATGACAGCCCAGCGGCCCAGGGCTCGTGGCTAAAAATGTTCGCGCCGTACAAGGAAGTATTGTCCAATCCGCAGTCCTATCTTTGTGGTTTCTGCGCCGGCCTGCTGTTCCTGCCGACTACGATAGGCGACATGATCTGGGGCATTCCGTTCCTGCGCGGTGGTCTTGACGTCAGCTATGCAGAGGCGGTCAATCGCGCAAGCATGGTGCCGCTCGGCTGGGTGATCGGCTGCCCGCTGTTAGGTTACCTGTCTGATCGCCTGGGCCGCCGCAAGCCGGTGCTGATCGCCGGCGCACTGCTCATGCTCGTTTCGGGCGCGGCGATCTTCTATCTGCCGGCCGGTGTGGCGCCGCGTTACGTGCTCGGCCTGATGCTCGGTATTGGCTCCGGTGCAGCAATGCTGCCCTATACGGTGATCAAGGAAGTCAATCCAGACAACGTCAAGGGCAGCGCCAGCGGCGCGATCAATTTCCTGGTGTTCACGTTCAGCGCATTGCTCACGCCCATGTACGGCAAGCTGCTCGCCCACGTCGCGAACGGCGGCACAATGGACCTGCCGGTGTTCCGGGCAGCCGGCTCGTGGCTGCTCGGTGGCATCGTGCTTGCCATCGTGCTTGCGATGTTCATGCGTGAAACTGGACCACGCGGACCACGCGGCCGCCCGAACGCTTGATCCTGTGAGGACCGCATCGTGCCAGCTCCCCTTGAAGCAGACAGAACGTGGCAGTCAACGATCGCCCTCCTCTCGAGCGAGGGTGAAATGCGGTTGCCCAGTGTGTCCAGTCGCGTCCGCCCCATATGCCACGAAGAGTATTTTTCGAAATGTGCCGTGCGGATTCTCGGGCGCAGTAAGCAAACCTCGGCAACGGTTGCGTGGAGCGACGCGACTTCCTGCTGCTACGGCGAACAGCTATGGCGACGCGGCATAGCGAAGAAAACCGGGGTTTGCGCCCTGAGTGGCCAGGCTATTGCAACTGGCGATGCCGTGTATCGACCCAGGCTTGTTCAACCTGCACCCCGAAATATCGAAGCGATGATCCTGGCCACCGTCATGGAAGCTATCCCTGTGGAAGGGGTCTGACGGTTCAAATCCGGCTCTCGTCGACCAGGCATGAGCCGATCATGGCTCCGTCCTCCAACCACGCGACGGTGTCTCAGCGCATCGAACTAACGCCATTGCTTCGAGCCCTCTGTGGCAACTAAAATAAACAGGATTGATAACACCATCGATTTATTATCGATTTGGCGTATCTGGAATCTGCCTGTATTTTCCATTGAAGCGCGCTCCGGCCAAATTCCCTGATGCCGATGTGCGCATCAATCGAAAAACTGCGCCCACGCCATGAATTCTTCCGTCATCACCGTCTGCGTCAATGCTGTGCGCGACGAAGCTCCCGGTATTCGCTCCTACGTCATCTCGCGCGTCGACGGCGCGCCGCTCGACGCGTACGAGCCGGGCGCTCATATAGACGTAACCAGTCCCTCCGGCATCACGCGGCAATATTCATTGTGCGGCGACCCTGATCTGCGGGAGCAGCATCTTTTCGCGGTCAAGCGCGAAGACGCTTCACGGGGAGGATCGAGCTCGTTGCACGACCACGTGGAGCCCGGCGCGCATCTGGTCATTGGGCCGCCGCGCAGCTTGTTTCGCCTTGATGCAACGGCCAGTGAACACATCCTGATCGCAGCCGGGATTGGCATTACGCCGCTGCTCAGCATGGCGTATCGCCTGGTTCGCCAGAAAGCCTCCTTCAAGCTGCATTACTTCGTTCGCGACCCAGTCAGCGCGGCATTCCTTCCGTTGCTCACGCAGCCGCCATTTGCCGATCACGTGGCGCTTCACTGTGGCGTCGAACCCGATCGAGTCGATGCGCAAGTCACGGGATGCCTCGCCGGCATCGCCCCGGGCGCCCACGTCTACACATGCGGCCCGGGCGCGTTCATGGATCGCGTGGTGAGCGTGGCAGAACGACACGTCCCCGCTGAATCAATCCATCTCGAACGATTCGCGGCCGATCCCGCTAAGGCCACCGCTGCAGCACCCGTTCTCGATTCCTTCGACGTGGAAATCGCCAGCACAGGGTCGAGAGTGCGAGTGAGCAAGGGCATGTCGATTGTGGAAGCGCTCGCGTCCATTGACATCCTCGTCGATACATCGTGTGGCGAGGGCGTCTGCGGCACCTGCATGGTCGATGTCGTCAGCGGCGAGCCTGAACATCGTGACCACTGCCTGAGTCAATCGGAACGCGCAAGCGGCGCGGTGATTTGCTGCTGCGTATCGCGCTCGCGGACTCCCGTGCTGGTCCTCGACCTTTAGGCGGCTGCCTGCGGAAACTGATCGAAGGTCTGCACCCTCTCGGTCAGCAGTTCACGCAGCCAGACGTTGCCTTCGTCGTTATCGAAGTTCTCGTGCCAATGCATCGTAACGGTCGCGCCGGGTAACTGCACCGGCAGTTCATAGACCTTGAAACGGCCATCGCGGTTAAAGATCTGGGCGAGCCGGCGCGGCAGCGTTGCGTAGTAATCCGTGACGCCGAGCACGCTGGGCAACGCAACGAAGTGCGGCAATTCGAGCAGCGTATTGCGCCCGACGCCTTGCGAGCGGAACGCGTCTTCCAGTGCATGATGACTGTGCTCAACCGACAGGATCTGGACGTGCGGCGCTTGCGTGAACGCGGCCAGATCGATTTGCGCGCCGCGCGGCAAGCCGCGGCGCTTGCGCGTCATGCAGACGTAAGTCTCTTCGAACAAGAGCCGATGGCGCGTTCGCGCCGTGAGCTCGGGCAAATTGCCGATCGCGAAATCCAGCCGGCTTACCCTCAACGCTTCTTCAATCTCCTCCACGGGCGTCGGCTCTATCCGCAGCTTCACGCGCGGCGCTAGCCGCTGCAATGCCGCACAGATGGGTGGCAAATACGCTAATTCCCCCGCATCCGACAACGACAGCCTGAAGGTCCGCGTACTGATGGCCGGATCGAATCGTTCCGCGTAACGCAGCGCTTCGCGCACCGTGTCCAGCGCCCGCGCCACGATTGCCGCCAGTTCGAGCGCGATGGGCGTCGGCTGCATGCCAACCCGCGTCCGGATAAAAAGCGGGTCGTCGAAAAGTGTGCGCAACCGGCCGAGCGAATAGCTGACCGCCGGTTGCGACAGCGCCAGCCGCTGCCCCGCGCGCGTCAGGCTGCGCTCTTCAATAATCGCGTTGAACACACGTAGCAGATTGAGGTCGACATGATCGATGGAGGTCATGATATTTGCCGGATTGATGGACCTACCGATTTTAGATGAATTTGACCTATGGATACCGGCAGCCGACACTTCAATTCATAACGAGCGTCACAGCCCTCCCCACTTTATTCAGGTCATCGATGAGCGATTTCCACCCAACGGCCTGTCAGGCCATCGACACGAGCGCGCTCTACAAGCGCGCGGAAGCCGACCGCGTTTCACCTTCGCTTTATAACGATCCGGCAATTTTCGAAGCGGAACTCGAACGCATCTTCTACAAGACGTGGATCTGGGTTGCACATGAAAGCGAGCTGCCGAAACCGGGCGACTTTCGTACCACGACTATCGGGCGTCAACCGGTGATCGTAGTCCGTGACAAGACCGGTGCAATCAATGTGCTCGAAAATCGATGCCGCCATCGCGGCGCAACCGTGTGCGAGCAGCACAAAGGCAACGCGCGCGGCTTTACCTGCCCGTATCACAGCTGGACGTACGGACTCGACGGCGCACTGCGCGCGTTGCCGTATGGCGATGGCTACGAGGGCATTGTCGACAAGACCGAGCTGCCGCTGAAAAGCCTGCGCGTCGGCATCTATCAGGGACTGATTTTCGCGAGTTTCAATCAATCGATCGAATCACTGGAGGATTTTCTCGGCGGAGCGAAACCATGGATCGACCTGTTCATGAAACAGGGCGCGGGATTTCCGGTCAAGGCGAACGGCGAACACAAGTTCAAGTTCAAGGGCAACTGGAAAATCCAGCTCGAAAACACGACTGACCTGTATCACTTCCCCGTCGTCCACAAGTCGTGGATGAAGACAATCGACGACGAGACCGCTGCCGCCATCACCAGCTTCATGACCAGCGACAAAGCATTTTGCCGGTCGCTTGGCAACGGCCATAGCCTTGCCGTCCTGGTCCCCGAGATCGTCGACCTGGACGAGGACAACGGGGCGCCGATCCCGACCCGCTACGAAGCCTTGGCAGAGTCCCTGGCTCTCGACTATGCGCCCGATCAGGTGAGGCGAATCGTTCGCTCGCTGATGGGCGTCGGCTTCAACCTGAACCTGTTTCCGAACCTCGCGTTGTCGATGGCATTTTTCCGCGTGCTGCGGCCCATCTCCGTGGAGGAGACCGAGATCCGTCATGTGGCGCTCGGCATGGACGGCGGTCCCGAGGAAGCCAACCGCGCACGCTTGCGCGTGCATGAACACTTCCAGGGCCCATTCGGTTTTGGCAGTCCCGACGACGCCGAAGCGTGGGAGCGTGTCCAGCGCGGCTCGCACGCAGGGCCTGATGTACCGATCCTCGTCAATCGCGGACTGAACCGCGAAACCACGGCGGCCAACGGCGAGAAAACGGCGCATGCGACCGACGAAACCGGCATGCGCGCCGCCTACGCGAAATGGCGCGAGATGATGGAGCAGCAATAACATGGACGATACCAACGCCCTCCTCGTGCAGCCCGCGTTCGCACAAGCCGTGCAGTTCATCTGGCGTGAAGCCGAGATTCTGGATCGGAAGAACTATCATGCCTGGCTTGAGCTGTGGTCGCCTAAAGGGTTCTATGTGGTGCCCATCGACCCGCTCGCGACCGACTTCGCGTCAACGCTGAACTACGCCTACGACGATCACGCCATGCGCGCGCTGCGCGTGCAGCGGCTGAGCTCGGGCTATTCACCGTCCGTCACCGACGCCGCACGCACGGTGCGCACTGTGTCGCGCTTCACGATGTCGAGTGACTCGGCGGACACGGTCGACGTACGCAGCGCTCAGGTTGTTGTCGCCTACAAGCGCGGTGTCAGCACGTTGTTCGCGGCGGATGTGGAACATCGCATCGATCTGTCTGGCGGCGAGCCGCGCATTGTGCAAAAGGTCGTCAGGCTGATCGATTCCGCCGACGCGCTTAATGCGATCGGTTTCCTGCTCTAGCTCGCATTGCCAACGCTCGGCGAACGCGCCAAATTTCAGGAGAGATCCACCATGATGGACACCGTATCGATGCCTCTGCGCGTGCTGTTTTGCTGCGGTGTGACGCAGAATTTCTTCGACCTTCCGCGCGAGCAGATTGGCACGGTCTGGCAGGCGTACGGCGTGATGCTGAAGAGTATCGAGGCCATGGAAGGGGTCAAGGTCCTCGGTATCATGGACGACGACCGCGTGGTGGTGGGTCAGGCCAGTAGCGCACCGTGGACCTTCTACATCATGGCCGATGTCGACAGTTTTGACACAGCCGCCGCCGTCTGCAACCTGTACCGGACGACCCCCGTGGGCGAATACAACCTGTGGCGCTACGGCAAGATCGAAGCTCGCATAGGCCGGGCACTGACCGTACCGAGCCCGACATGAACGAGCTGATGAACGAGGTGATGAAAGCGACGCTGGCCGACATGACCGCGCGGCTCGCCGTGCTCGAGGCCGAGCACGCGATTCGCCGGACCATGATGCGATACATGGCGCTCTGCGACGTTCCATCGGGCGGCGAACCCTCCGAGACACTCGCCGAACTCTTCAGCGCTGACGCCATTTGGCAAGGCGTCGGCCCGGAGTATGCAGAGAAGTTCGGCGCGCTGACCGGCCGCGAAGCGATCGTCACGATGCTTGCGCGCTATCTGCCGCCCACGCCGCATTTCAGCGTGAACGCGCACTTCATGGCATCGGAGACTATTGATGTCGACGCCACCGCGACGCATGCCACCGGCCGCTGGATCATGTTGCAGGCATCGGGGTATCTATCGGGCGAGGCCGAACTGGTATCGGCAAGACTTGAAGTGGATTTCGTGCCGGCCGACGATCGCAAGCGCTGGCTCATCAGGCATTTCCGAACGCAGCGCCTGTTCGATGCGCCCTCGGAGGTTCATCCCTCTTCAACCGGAAGCTTCGGCGACTTCAGGCAATCCCAGGCTTAGGCAATGAACGAATTCATCAGCGAATTTACGCTTGGCGATGCCGACGGCCCGAGCATTGCGCTCAAGGACACTATCGACGTCGCGGGTTATCCAACCACGGCGGCAAGCCGCGCGCTGCTGGACGCGCCGGCAGCGCAAGATCATGCGGAAGTGGTAGACCGCCTGCTCGCGCAGGGCTGGCGAGTGGTTGGCAAGACCAACATGCATGAACTCGCGTTCGGCATGACCGGGATCAACGACTACACGGGCACGCCCGAGAATCCGCAGGATGAGACGCGCATTCCGGGTGGTTCGTCGAGCGGGTCGGCGGCGGCGGTCGGGCTGCATCTGTCGTGCGCGGCGCTCGGCACCGACACCGGCGGCTCGGTGCGCGGTCCTGCTGCGTGCTGTGGCGTGATCGGCATGAAACCAACGTTCGGACGGGTGTCGCGACGCGGCGTTGCGCCGGCACGGAGCACGCTCGATTGCGTCGGCCCGTTCGCGCGCGAAATGCTGACGCTGATCGACGTGATGGCGGCTATCGCACCCGGCTTCGATGAAGGCGTAGCGAACACGTTGCCGTCTTCACTCAGGATTGGCATAGTGTCCGCCGAGGCAACCCGCGAGATTAGCGACGCCGTGACAAACGCGCCGTCGCTTGCGGGCTTCGCATCGAAAGGCATCGAATTGCTCAACCTGCGCGCCGCGTTCGATGCGGGCTTGACCGTGATCAACGCCGAAACGTGGGCCGCGTTCGGCCATCTGCTCGAGACGGGTAAGCTCGGTGCCGATCTGGATGCGCGCCTGCGGATGGCGTCGAAGACGACCGCGGCCGATCTTGCTGTCGCGGAATCAGTGCGCGCGCGCTTTACCGCCGAGGTCGATCATGCATTGCAGAGCGTGGATGCCATTGTGCTGCCGACCCTGCCCGCGCTGCCGACTACGCTCGAGGCGGCGAGGAATGGTACGTCGGTCATCGCCATGTCGTCGCTGATCCGGCCGTTCAATCTCAGCGGTCATCCGGCGCTCAGCCTGCCCCTGCCGATTGCCGGTTGGCCTCTCCGAGCCGGATTGCAGATCGTCGGGCGCAAGGGCGCGGACGAACTCGTTTGCGCTATCGCCGCATGTTTTGAAGCTTGTTTTGAAGGCGCGCTTGCTCAATGGCCGGAGACAGCATGACGGAAAGAGTCGTTATGGTGACGGGTGCGGCGCGGGGTCTCGGTGCAGTGATTGCACGACGCTTTCATGCATCGGGATATCGCGTGGCGATCGCCGACATTGCGTTCAACGCCGCGCAGGAACTGGCGAGCGAACTGAGCGCCGATCACTCGAGCGCGTTTGCGTTGAACCTCGACGTGACATCGAAGGCAGATTTCATCGCTGCGCGCGACGCGATCCTGGACAAGTGGCAACGCATTGATGCATTGGTGAACAACGCAGGCGCATCGAAGGTCGTGCCGGTGATGGACATCACAGCGGAACAATTCGATCACGTCATCCAGGTGAATCTGCGCAGCGTGTTATTCGGCTGCCAGGTTTTCGGCCAGCATTTCGCCGATGCAGGCGCGGGACGCATCGTTAATATTGCATCGCTCGCGGGGCAAAATGGCGGCTCGGCAACGGGCGCGCACTATGCGGCATCGAAGGGCGGCGTCATTACGCTGACCAAGGTTTTTGCGCGTGACCTGGCCTCGCGCGGCGTCACGGTCAACGCCATTTCGCCCGGCCCGATGGACCTGCCCATCGTTCACGAAAGCGTGCCCGCCGAGAAGTTGAACGCGGTCATTGCGAGCATTCCAGGCGGACGCCTCGGCTCGGCTGACTACATTGCCGATGTGGCCGTCATGCTCGCCGCGGAGAATGCCTACTTTGCGAACGGAGCGTGTTGGGATGTAAACGGCGGCTTGTTCATGCGCTGAGGTCCGTGCTTTTTCAGGCGACGGAACCGCGCCGCTTCGTCGCCTGATTCGTCGCCTGATTCGCCGTCCTTTCCGCGCTAAACCGGCTTGCCTTCACTCGACGCCCAGTTGGGCATCAACGTATTCGTCGGCAAGGTTTCATCGACCATTTTCTTCGCGGTCTGAATGCCGGCAACCGGCAAGCCTGTTGGATCGAGCGCACCGATCTGCACCAGCACCGACGCCTGGTCCCAATAGATATGCTCGTTGTACAGCTTGTCGCCGCGAAAACAGATGACCGCGAGCATGGGCACTTCGAAGTATTTTCCGGTCGGCTTGAGTCCCGGCAACAGCCAGTCGATTTCCCGGTCGTGCGTCGCGCAGAACACGAACTCGTCGACCACGCGATCCGCGCCGATAGTGCGTGACACCGGAATCAGTCGCGTGTCCGCCGGATTCGAATCGACGAAATGGTACTTGTAGAAACGCTTGAGCTGGTCATGGCCGACACCGCCGGTCATCGTGGGAACGTGGTTGACATAGGGCTGCGCCACCATGGTCGGCATCACGGCGTTGACGTCGCGCGTGCCGAATTCGTAATAGCAATGCATCTCCCAAAGCTGGTTCAGGTCGTACACGGGACCGAGCACTTTGCGGAGCAAACTCATGGTCCGTGAATACGCCATCATGGCCGCGGGTTTGTCGAAGTGCTCGCGCTCGGGCGTGGCGAATGCGTGATCGCAACCCGGGTACACATAGGTTTCAATCGACGGTTTTTGCTTCAGCGCCGCAATGATCTTTTCACGCGATGCCGTTGGCGTCATCACGTCGTTCTCGGCGAAATGGAAGATCATCGGACAGTGAATCGCCGGGATCTTGCTGGTGTAGGCATCGAGTCCCACGCCGTAATAACTTACGGCGCAATCCACGTCGGTGCGTGCAGCGGCGAGCATCGCAAGACGGCCGCCCAGGCAATAGCCGATCGCGCCAACTTTGCCTGCCTGCTCAGGCAACCCGCGAATCGTGGCGATGGTCGCCGCAATATCGTTGACCGCGTTCTCTTCGTCGAGCCTTTCGTTGTAGCCCAACGCTTCCTTGAAATCTGCTTCGCTGTAGCCGAGTTCCACGCCCGGCTTCATGCGCCAGAATAAATCGGGAACGAGCACCACATAACCTTCCTCGGCATAGCGGTCAGCCATCGACTTCATGTACCCGTTGATGCCGAATATCTCCTGCAGCAATACGAGGCCGGGACCCGACCCTTGCGCGGGCTTCGCAAGATACGCCGCGAACTGGCCGCCGTCCTGCGCTGTCACCTGGATTGTCTGACCGCTCATCATCTTACCTCCGTCCATGTTCAAAGATAGCCCGCGAACTGCTTCTGGACCGCATCGCGATCGGCCGCGAGACCTGCATTGACGCCTTGCGCCATCGCGCCAACATACACCTCGTCGGGGCCATGCGCGAGTGCGGCGAACACAGCGTCGACCACTTCCGCTACCGACAGCTTCGGCGGCGGAAAGTCGCGGCTCATGTCGGTATCGATCGCGCCGGGCAGCACGCCGAGCACGCGCACATGATGTTGCGCCAGTTCGGCACGCAAACATTCCGTCATGCGCAGCGCCGCCGCCTTCGACGCACACAAGGAACCCATCATGGGCAACCCGACGCGCGCGAGAATTGACAGCATGTTCACGACCGCCCCGCGATTGGCGATCAACGCGGGTGTGAACGCGCGGCACATGCCAAGCGTGCCGAAGTAGTTCACCTCCATTTCAGCGCGGGCAGCGGTGTCGTCGCGGGGAAGAATAGCGCGCTCGAGCCGGTTGATACCCGCGTTGTTGATCAGCAGGGTGACATCGCTCGCTACCGCCGCCGCTTGCGCCACCTGCCCGGGATCCGTGACGTCGAGCGTGACGGGGACGACACGTGAGTCGCCCGTCGCAACGGCGTGGCAATCGCGAGCGGCGGCGTACACCTTGCGCGCGCCGCCTTCGAGCAGGCTCACGACAAAGCGCGCGCCTACACCGCGATTGGCGCCTGACACGAAGGCGACGGAATCTTCAATCTGCATCGCATGCTCCTTGGTGGATAGAGCTTGAATC